>NZ_AP027262.1:0-352500 GCF_036322605.1 Erythrobacter sp. Dej080120_24 | reverse complement strand
TCGCCGGCGACGCGGACCAGTTGAACCCGGATGCCGTCCCATTTCCACTCGGCTGCATAGTCGGCGAGATCCACCACCGTTTCTTCGAGCGGGTGTGCCAGCATGAACGGGCGAAAGCGCGGCGTGTTCGAAACATCAGGCGGGGCGTCGCCATTGGCCGCCCATGCGAACAGCTCGGAATAGGGCGGGGCCAGCGCGTGCCAGTATTCCTCCACCGCATCCACCGACACATCGAAACTTTGCGCAAACGCCGTCTTCGCCAGCCGTGCCGAAACTCCGACCCGCATTCCCCCGGTCGCAAGCTTGATCAGGGCGAAGCGGCCGTTCGTATCCAGCCTGTCGAGCAGCTTGGGCAGTTCTTTGGGCGCGGTAGCTCGGTTGAGCGCTGAGAGCATCTCGACGACCTGTGCTACCGAGGGCGGATCTTCGTTTACCTCGCTCTCCGGCCACAGCAGGCTGGCGGTTTCCGCGGTATCTCCGACGAAATCACGCGATAGCGTCCACAGCACTGGATCGACACGATCCTTCATCAGATTGCGGATGGTCGAGGATTTGACCGCCGGGAAATCCAGCTCTCCCGTCAACGCCGCCAGCGCCCAGCCGCGATCGGGATCGGGCGTTTCGCGCAGGTACTCCGCGATCAGCCCCAGCTTGCGATTGCGGCTGGTTGTGTAGACGAGCGTGTTGAGCAGAGAGGCAAACGCCTTCATTCGTCCTCATCCTCTCGCCCCACTAGCGCAAGCGCGCGCGCCCGGCGCTGGCCCAGTTCGCACCAGCGCAAGAGTGCCTCCTCGCGCCCGTGGGTGACCCAGACTTCCTGCGGGTTCACGTCCTCGATTGTCTGCGTGAGTTCGTTCCAGTCAGCATGATCGGAGATCACCAGCGGCAATTCGACCCCGCGCTGCCGCGCCCGACCGCGCACCCGCATCCAGCCGCTGGCCATGGCGGTGACGGGCGTGGGCAGGCGCCGCGACCAGCGATCATTGAGTGCGGAGGGAGGGGCGATGACAATTTGCCCGCGCATCGCTTCCTTTTCATGATCGCTGACGAGCCGCAATTCACCCAGATCCACCTCGTGATCCTGATACAGGCGGCACATCTTTTCCATCGCGCCGTGCAGGAAGATCGGTTGCGAATGTCCCGCGGCACGCAATTCCGCAATCACCCGTTGCGCCTTCCCCAGCGCATAGGCACCGACCAGCACGCATCCTTCCGGATGCCCGTGCAGCGCACTAAGTAGTTTCGCCATTTCATCTTCGATTGGCGGGTGGGTGAAGACGGGCAGGCCGAACGTCGCCTCGGTTATGAAGATATCGCAGGGCGTGACTTCAAACGGCGCACACGTCGGATCGGCGCGGCGCTTGTAATCGCCGGTGATCACCACGCGCTCCCCTGCGTGCTCCAGCAAGATCTGCGCGCTGCCCAGCACGTGGCCCGCCGGAATGAAGGTCGCATCGACACCGCCCGGCAGGCGGATCGTTTCGCCATTTTGAACTGGTGTCGCGCCTTCGCGGGTGTTGTAGCGCAACTTCATGATCGCCAGCGTTTCCGGGGTGGCAATCGTTGCCCCATGTCCGCCGCGGGCGTGATCGGCGTGACCGTGGGTAATCAGTGCCCGGTCTACAGCCCGTCCCGGATCGATCCAGACATCCGCCGCGACGACATGCACACCCCACGGTTCGGGCCGGATCCAGGAAAACGCATTGCTCATATCGGAATATACGAAAAGGGCGCGAGAGGGTTTCCCCAATCGCGCCCGTTCTGATCGATGATCGCCGGATCAGCCTTCCTTGTCGCTGCCCGATTCCTCGGGCTTCGGGTCATCCTTCTTGGCGGCAGGCTTCTTCTTCGGTGCTGCCTTCTTGCGCGCGGGCTTTGCCTTGGGCGGAGCAGGGGTCAGTTCGAAGGCGGGCTTGCCGTCCTTTATGCTGACATGCACTTCGCCGCCATCGGCGAGCTTGCCGAACAGCAGTTCCTCGGCGAGCGGCTGCTTGATCTTTTCCTGGATCAAGCGGCCCATCGGACGCGCACCGTAGAGCTTGTCATAGCCCTTGTCCGCCAGCCACGAGCGGGCATCGCTGTCGAACTGGATGTGGACGTTCTGTTCGGCCAGCTGCAGTTCGAGCTGAAGGATGAATTTGTCGACCACGCGGGCCACCGTGCTCTTGCCAAGGTAGGCGAAAGGCACGATCGCATCGAGACGGTTGCGGAATTCCGGGGTGAACATCTTCTTCACCGCTTCCGAACCTGCATCTTCCTTCGACACGTCGCCGAAACCGATGCCCTGCCGCGCCATGTCGGCAGCGCCGGCATTGGTCGTCATGATCAGCACGACATTGCGGAAATCGACCGTCTTGCCGTGATGATCGGTCAGGCGGCCGTTATCCATCACTTGCAGCAGAATGTTGAACAGATCGGGGTGGGCCTTTTCGATCTCGTCGAGCAGCAGGACGCAGTGCGGATTCTGGTCGACAGCATCGGTGAGCAAGCCGCCCTGATCATATCCGACATAGCCCGGCGGCGCGCCGATCAGGCGGGAGACGCTGTGGCGTTCCATATATTCGGACATGTCGAAGCGCTTAAGCTCGATCCCCATTATCGAGGACAGCTGACGTGCGACCTCGGTCTTGCCGACCCCGGTGGGGCCACTGAACAGGAACGAACCGATCGGCTTGTCCGGATCACGAAGCCCCGCGCGCGAAAGCTTCATAGCGGTCGCAAGCCGGGTGATCGCTTCGTCCTGGCCGAAGACGACATGCTTGAGATCGCGTTCGAGGTTTTCGAGCGCCTTCTTGTCGTCCTTGCTGACCGATTTGGGAGGAATGCGCGCCATCGTCGCGATCACGGCCTCGATCTCCTTGGCGGTGATCTTTTTCTTGCGGCGGCTGGGCGGCACCAGCATCTGCATGGCACCGACTTCGTCGATCACGTCGATCGCCTTGTCCGGCAGCTTGCGGTCATTGATGTAACGCGCCGACAGCTCCACCGCGGTTTTCAGCGCGTCGGGCGTGTACTTGACGTTGTGATGCTCTTCAAAGGCGGTGCGCAGGCCCTGAAGGATCTTCACCGTGTCCTCGATCGTCGGCTCGTTGACGTCGATCTTCTGGAACCGGCGCAGCAAAGCGCGGTCCTTTTCGAAATGGTTGCGGAATTCCTTGTAGGTGGTCGAGCCGATGCAGCGGATCGTCCCGCCCGACAATGCGGGCTTCAACAGGTTCGATGCATCCATCGCCCCGCCGCTGGTGGCGCCTGCGCCGATCACCGTGTGGATTTCATCGATGAACAGGATCGCGTCGGGCATTCCTTCGAGCTCGTTGACGACCTGCTTCAGCCGTTCCTCGAAATCGCCGCGATAACGCGTCCCGGCGAGCAACGCGCCCATGTCGAGCGAATAGATCACCGCATTGAGCAGCACTTCGGGCACATCGCCTTCAACGATCTTGCGCGCCAGACCTTCGGCGATCGCGGTTTTGCCGACTCCCGGATCACCGACATACAGCGGGTTGTTCTTTGACCGGCGGCACAGGATCTGCACCGTGCGGTCCACCTCCGGCCCGCGACCGATCAACGGGTCGACCTTGCCTGCCTTGGCCTTGGCGTTGAGGTTGACGGTGAACTGGTCGAGAGCGGTTTCCTTCTTCGCCGCGCCTTCCTTGGTCGCTTCGGCCTGCTCGGCAGCCGGTTCCTCGGTACCCTGCGGCGACTTCGATTCAAGCTGGCGCCCGCCCTTGCCGATGCCGTGGCTGATATAGCTCACGGCATCGAGGCGGCTCATGTCCTGCTGCTGGAGGAAATACACCGCATAGCTGTCGCGCTCGGAAAACAGTGCGACCAGTACGTTGGCACCCGTCACCGTGTCCTTGCCCGAGGACTGGACGTGCAGGATCGCGCGCTGGATCACACGCTGGAACCCGGCCGTTGGCTGCGGATCGGCGTCATCCTCTGTCTTGAGCGACTGGTATTCCTGATCGAGATACTGCTTCACCACCTCGCCCAGTTCGGCAAGGTCGACACCGCAAGCCGCCATCACCTGCG
Organism: Erythrobacter sp. Dej080120_24; assembly: GCF_036322605.1. Classification (GTDB taxonomy): domain Bacteria; phylum Pseudomonadota; class Alphaproteobacteria; order Sphingomonadales; family Sphingomonadaceae; genus Erythrobacter; species Erythrobacter aurantius. The sequence continues at coordinate 348,465 of NZ_AP027262.1, read as the reverse complement.
CCCCGTCCTCGTCATCGATCAGCGCCAGGAGAAGATGCTCCAGCGTCGCATATTCGTGCCGACGCTCCGACGCATGGGCCAAAGCGTTGTGGAGGGTTCGTTCGAGGTTCTGGGCGAAACTGGGCATGAGCGTGTCTCTATTGGGGGGCGAACGGTGCTCCGGGAAACGGAGCGATGGAGAGGATCAGCAAACTATATGGGTAATGCGTAAACGATTGCGAATCCGAAGTGAGGTGCGCGGCCCGATTCATGTGCCGGGCCTGCCGAACAGCGCATCAGCTGCCGCACGATGCGCTGCTGCCTTGTCGCGGTGCGATTTGACCCGCGCGATCTCGGCCTCAAGAAAGGCGATCCGGTCCGTCAATTCGTCCTGAGAATAGGGGGAGAGATCCTCACCGGCCAGCAGGCTGGCGGCATCGCCTTTCGGGCGCGGAAGATTCTCGTCATCCATTGCGGGGGAACATCGCAAGACTGCCCGCTTGCTGTCAATGCGCATGGTGGCTATTTGCGGGCCGCAATTGCGAAAACGCACCGGGGAATGCGCGAAACGCAACGCACACAGGGGGTTTGCACGATGGGTCGATCAGATACACCTCATATTCCGGAGACGATGCAGGCCATTGGCTTTGCAGCTCCCGGCGGGCCGGAGGTGCTTGAGGCAGGAACTGTCGATACGCCGGCTCCCGGCGATCACGATGTGCTGATCCGGGTGGCCTATGCGGGGGTGAACCGTCCCGATTGCGCGCAGCGCGCCGGCCTTTACCCGCCACCTCCGGGTGCCTCACCGATCCTCGGCCTGGAAGTTGCCGGTGAAGTCGTTGCCGTTGGCTCTCAGGTTCCCGTCGAAATGCTCGGGGCAAAGGTCGCCGCGCTTACGCCCGGCGGCGGCTATGCCGAATACTGCACGGCCCCGTGGCAGCACTGTCTGCCCGTGCCTGATGGAATGGAGCTGATAACGGCGGCGGCGCTGCCCGAAACGCTGTTCACCGTGTGGCACAACGTGTTCGAGCGAGGCTGCGCGCGCGATGGTGAGCGGTTGCTGGTTCACGGCGGCACTTCGGGCATCGGCACCATGGCAATCATGCTGGCCAAGGCGTTCGGGCTGGAAGTGATCGTGACCTGCGGCGATGAAGAGAAATGCGCGGCCGCCCGGTCAATCGGTGCCGACCTTGCGATCAACTATCGCGAGGCTGATTTCGTCGAAGCGGTGAAAGCGCACACTGGCGGGGCGGGGGTCAACATCGTGCTCGACATGGTTTCGGGCGATTACGTGCCGCGCAACCTGCAATGCCTCGCCGAAGATGGGCGCCATGTCACCATCGCAGTGCTGGGCGGGGCCAAGGCCGAATTGTTCATGCCGATGGTGATGATGCGGCGCCTCACGCTGACCGGTTCGACCCTGCGACCGCGCTCGGACGCGTTCAAGGCCGCTTTGGCCGATGAAATCGCGATCAACGCCTGGCCCTTGTTCACCAATGGCGAGCTTGCACCGGTAATGGACCAGACCTTCGCACTTGCCGATGCCGCCGCCGCCCATGCGCGGATGGAAGCCGGAGAGCATATCGGCAAGATAATGCTCGAAGTCGCCGGAGGCTGAGAACGCAGGGTATTCTCGCGAAACTGAGTCATTTCGCTGTCACAAGCGCGCGCATTTTCTCTAAACCGTAACGGGCCTGTGAATCGCCTGTAACATTGCCCTGTCATGGGATGCGGACCGAGCAAGAAGGTCCGAGGACGCCCCATGAACGGTTTTATGTTGTCTGATCTACCGCGGGATATCGACAAGGTCGCCAATCTGCCACTGCGCCCGCCTGCACGGCCGGAGCCGGAGGGGGTCGAGCGGCGGCGCTATCGCACGATATGGATCAGCGACGTCCACCTCGGCACGCGCGGCTGCAACGCCGAAATGTTGATCGACTTCCTCGACCGCACCGACAGCGAAACGATGTACTTAGTGGGCGACATCATCGACGGCTGGCGGCTCAAGAAGAAGTTTTACTGGCCGGCAGAGCACAATGACATCGTCTGGCGCGTGCTCAAGCGGGCAAAGCGCGGGACGCGGATCATCTACATCCCGGGCAATCACGACGAAATGTTCCGACAGTTCACGGGATTGAACTTCGGCGGGATAGAGATCCGCCGTGCAGCGTTCCATGACACAGCTGACGGGCGCCGCCTGATGGTGCTGCACGGCGACGAATTCGATGCCGTCATGCTGTCGCAACGCTGGCTCGCATTCGTCGGTGATTGGGCGTATCATACCGTCATGCGTCTGAATGTTGTCGTCAACACGGTGCGCAAGGCGCTTGGCAAGCCGTACTGGTCACTGTCGAAGGCGGCCAAGCACAAGGTAAAGAACGCCGTCGAATTCATCGGCCAGTACGAGGAGGTCGTGGCCCGCGCCGCCGGAGAGCGCGGGGTCGATGGCGTTGTTTGCGGCCACATCCACACCGCTGAATTCCGCCGCTTCGAACACCAAGGCCGAAGTGTGGAATACTGGAACGACGGCGACTGGGTGGAAGGCTGCAATGCATTGGTCGAGCACTTCGACGGAAGGATGGAAATCCTGCATTGGGCCGATGTCGTCGCGGATCGCCAACGCGGTGTAGTGGAGGATTCCGCTGGCCATGCGGAAGCCCCCCGCGAACGAGAGGCAGCGTGAACCGGCAGACCGCCATCACCGCGGCTTTTGATTGCCCGAACCCGTTTGCAGGCAATCGCGGCGGTTCCGAGCCGCAGTCGATCGCGATCGTCACCGATGCCTGGTTCCCGCAGGTCAACGGAGTGGTGCGCACGCTCTCCACCACATGCGATATTCTTCGCCAATGGGGGCACGACGTCACCATCATCTCTCCCGAGCAATATCGGTCCTTTCCAGCCCCCACCTATCCTGAGATCCGGCTGGCGTTGACGGCTCCGGGTTCGGTCGGCCGCCAGCTTGCGCGGATCGGGCCGGACGCGGTGCATATTGCGACCGAAGGGCCGCTTGGATTTGCCGCCCGGCGATATTGCGCCAGCCGCAAGGTGCCATTCACCACCGCCTACCACACCCAGTTTCCCGACTATCTCGCACGGCGCACCGGCCTCCCGGCGAGCTGGTTCTGGCGCTATATCCGCTGGTTCCATCGACCGGCGCAGCGGATCATGGTGGCAACCGAATCGATCCGGCAGCAATTGCGTGAACGGGGTTTGACCCAGCTCAGCCATTGGAGCCGGGGGGTGGACCTGTCCTGCTTTTCGCCCGATGCGCCGCGCCCGCCGGAATATGACGGGCTCGAAGGGCCGATCCTGCTTTATGTCGGGCGGATCGCGGTCGAAAAGAATATCGAGGCGTTTCTCACCTGCGAATATCCCGGCACTAAAGTCGTCGTTGGCGACGGCCCGGCGCGCGCTTCGCTGGAGGCGAAGTTTCCCGATGCGCATTTCATGGGCAAGCGCAGCGGGGTCGAACTCGCTGGCTTCTACGCCGGAGCCGATATCTTTGTCTTTCCGAGCAAGACCGACACTTTCGGCCTCGTCATGATCGAGGCGCTGGCTTGCGGAACCCCGGTGGCAGCCTATCCGGTCCCCGGCCCGCTCGATATCGTGACCGACAACGTTGGGGCGATGTCCGAAGATCTCGCCCGCGCCATCGACGCCGCCCGCTATTGTGAGAGGAGCGCGTGCGCGGCGGCTGGCGCGGCGTTTTCGTGGGAGGCTGCAACCCGGCAATTTCTCGAAGGGCTGGTGGCGCTGGAAGAGGAAGAATGCGTCTCCTTGCGCACCGCGCCTGCCATATAGGCTCTTTTCCTTGCCGTGGCGGCCAATTTGGCCTATCTGCCCCCTCGCAACGGCCGCTCCGAAAGGGGCGGCCCTTTACATTTTTACGGAGATTTCCCCATGGCAATCAAGGATCAGCCCAAGCCGCTGATGCCGCACGCCACCGCCACCTGGCTGGTTGACCACACCGGCCTGTCGTTCGAGCAGATCGCGGAATTCTGCGGTCTTCACATTCTCGAAGTGCAGGCAATGGCCGATGATCTGGCAGGCAGCAAATACACCGGTCGTGATCCGGTGCATGCCGGCGAACTGACGCTGGAAGAGATCGAAAAGGGGCAGAACGATGCCTCATACTCGCTCAAGATGCACAAGGCTCCGGTCGAGGTGACCCGCACCAAGGGTCCGCGCTACACCCCGGTGTCCAAGCGTCAGGACAAGCCCGACGGCATCGCCTGGATCCTGCGCAACCATCCCGAAGTGTCGGACGCGCAAATCTCCAAGCTGATCGGCACGACGCGCAACACCATCGGCGCGATCCGCGAGCGCAGCCACTGGAACATCCAGAACATCCAGCCCAAGGACCCGGTGACGCTGGGCCTGTGTTCGCAGCGCGAGCTTGACGCGGTTGTCGCAAAGGCTGCCAAGCGCGCTGGCGTGACCGAAGAGGCAGAGGCAGTGGAAGGCATCGACGGCCGTTCTGACAAGGACAAGCTGATCGAGGAACTGCGTGCCGAGCGTGACGCCAACGCAAAGGCTGCAGCTGAAGCCGCCCAGGAAGCCGAAGCCGAAGCATGGCTTGCCCGCAAGCGCGAAGCTGAAGCGGCCGGCATCGAAGAGCCGGCCCCTGTCTTCCCGGAAGAAACTTCTGAAGAAGACACGGGCGAATAAAGTCCAAAAGACATGATATCGAAAGGGCGTCGGACCACCATCCGGCGCCCTTTTTGCGTGTGCGAATGGCGCTTGACCTGCTCGCCGCAACCGATGCTGCAAAAAATTCGCATTAGCGCATTAGCTTGCGCTTGTGCGAAAGCCGGGCTTGCGTCATTGTTACTGACATGAGTGTCAATACGCCCCCGTATCATCACCCTACCCCTTGGGACACGTCATTTCCCTTGATGACGCTGCCTGAATTGCTGGAAAACGCGGTACGCAAGAATCCAGATGCGCCGTTCCTGCATTTCCTCGGGCGGACATACACTTACGGTCAGATCCATCAGGATGCGCTGGAATTTGCGCTGGGTCTGGTGGAAATGGGAATCAAGCCGGGAGACCGGGTTGGCCTGTTCCTGCCCAATGTCCCGATTTACGCATCGGCCTATTACGGCGCGATGATGGCTGGGGCGGTGGTGGTGAATTTCTCACCGCTCTATTCGGTCGAGGAACTGGCGTGGCAGGTCGAAGACAGCGGGACCCGTCTGCTGGTCACACTCGACGTGCCGGAACTCTACTCCACGGCAGCACAGGTGTTGGAAGCCTCGCCGCTGGAAACACTGGTGGTCGGCAGCCTTGCCGAAATGTTGCCATGGTACAAGGGTCTGGCGCTGAAGCTGCTCAAGCGCAGCCAGATTGCCGACGTTCCCTACGGTGGAGAGGGCGAGCCAATCCGCATGTGGAACGACATGCTGGCGGATTGCAATTGGACATCGTGGCTTGAAGGCCGAACTTTCCCGCTGCCAAAGGTGACGCACGAAGACCTCGCCCTGCTGCAATACACCGGCGGCACGACCGGTCGGCCCAAGGGCGCAATGCTGGGCCACAGCCAGTTGACCCAGAATGCGCAGCAGGTCGCCTCGATCAATCCCTTCGAAGACCCGTCAAAGGAAGTCTTCATGGGGGCGCTGCCGTTCTTCCACGTCTTCGCCAACACCGCGCTGCTCAATCATGCGGTTGCCGCCGGTGCCTCCATCGCGATGGTCCCGCGCTTTGATGCGGCGCAAGTCCTTCAGACCATCCAGAAATATCGCACCACCGGCTTTCCTGGCGTGCCGACGATGTTTCAGGCTCTGCTCGATCACCCGGACCTGGCGAAGACCGACCTGTCGAGCCTCAAGGTCTGCATTTCAGGCGGCGCGCCGATGCCCGCCCCGGTGCATGAAAAGTTCGAAGCGGTAACCGGCGTCCGGCTGGTCGAAGGTTATGGCCTGACCGAAAGCTCCGGCGTGGTCTCGGTCAATCCCTATGCGGGCACACGCAAGCGTGGCACCATCGGGCAACTGGTTCCGGGCACGGAAATCGTGCTGCTCGACAAGGAAGACCCCACCAGGCTCGCGCCGGAAGGCGAACCGGGCGAACTTGCAATCCATGGTCCGCAAGTGATGCGCGGGTACTGGAATCGCCCGGAAACCGATGCCGACGTGTTTGTTACGCGCGGTAACAAGAAATACCTTCGCACCGGCGATGTCGCAGTGATGGACGAGGACGGCTTCCTGAGCATTGTCGACCGGATCAAGGACATGATCGCTGTCGGCGGCTTCAAGGTCTTTCCGAGCGTGGTCGAGGATGTGATCCTGAAGCACGCGGCCGTCAAAGAGGCGCTGGTGATCGGCGTGCCCGAGGAATATCGCGGCGAAGTCCCGCGGGCCTACGTCACGCTCAATGAAGGATCAGGCACAGTTGATGGCGACACGTTGAAGGCGTGGCTCAACGAACGGATCGGCAAGCACGAGCGCGTCGATCAGGTGGTGATCCGCGAAAGCCTGCCCCGCACGATCATCGGCAAACTGGACCGCAAGGCCCTGCGCGCCGAAGTTCTTTGAGGCCGCCAACAAGCGGTGTGCGCCGAAGTTCTCTGAGGCCGCCCGGAGGCGGTAAGATTAGTTTGCGATCTGCAGCTGGGGATCGGAGCTGCCCGAAGGCTTCGACAAGGAAGCCCCGACCTGACGCTGGGAATTGGGCGAAAACCGCCCGTCTACCTGAGCGCCCTGTTCGATCGTCAGCGCATCGTAATGCACGTCGCCTTCGATCTTGGCGCTCTTGAGGATCACAAGCTCCTTGGCTGTGATCGAACCCTTCACCCGGCCCGACATGCGCGCGCTCTCTGCCGTCACAGCGCCGTTGATTACGCTGGACTCACCTTGGACTAGCGAAGCGCATTTGATGTCACCATCGACCTTGCCGTCGATATGCAGGTCAACCGAGGCGCTGATGTCTCCAGTGATGACGACATCGGAACCGAAAACCGAAAAAGTGGAGCTGCCTTGGGCCATGCTGCGTCCTCGGGAATTAGTCGCGGGTGCGGGGGGAGTTGGAACGGATTGCGTTCGATCCGCGGGCTTCTTTGAGAACATCGGGGGCGGCCTCCAGAAACGGGCGCGGATTGACCGCGCGGCCATTGATACGAACTTCGAAATGCAGGTGCGGACCTGTAGACCGTCCGGTGCTGCCAAGACCACCCAAGGTCTCGCCCGCATCGATGGACTGCCCCACTGCCACGTCGATCCGCGACAAGTGCGCGTAACGGGTCATCATGCCGTTGGGGTGGCTGATCTCCACGCACTTGCCGTAACCGGATTTCCACCCGGCGAAAGAAACTTGACCCATCGCGGCAGCGTAGATCGGCGAACCGAGAGGGCCTTTGAAATCGATCCCGCTGTGCATTGCCGCACGGCGGGTGAAGGGATCGCGGCGGTAGCCGAAAGCCGAAGTGATGCGCTGGTCTGCCGCCGGGGCGATCTGCGGGACACCATCTAGCGCCAGTTCCAGAGCGGACATGCGCGCAAGGCTCAGGCCCAGCCGTTCGAAGCGGGGATCAAGCGAACCGTCGGCGGATGTTGCAAGAATCTCGAGCGGACCACCCATGGCTGCCCGCACATCGTCCCGGGTTGCGCGCTCCATCGCTTGCGGATCGAGGTTGAGCATCCGCAAAGCGCGCTCTGCGCGAGCTGCGCGCCAGTCGGCATAGCGGGTCATGCTCTCGACGAAGGCGAGCTGGCGTGCTTCGACTTCGGCAAGACCACGCGCCTGCGGGAAGTAGGCGCCGACTTTTTCGACCGTCTCTGCCGCTTCCTCGCGGGAATCGGTCACATTGGTATCAACCGCCTGAATATCTTCGGGAAGCATCTCGACCAGCGCGTCCAGCGTTTCCTGCCGCGCCTTCAGGTCTTCAACCACTGAGTCGATGTTGTCACCATAGGCCTTGAGCCGCTCTTGCGTGCTGGCCACCCGGGCTTTTTCCGCTTGGAAAGAAGCGATGTTGGATTCAGCGACGTAGTTGTTCCACGCCATGACCCCCATTGAGCCAGCCCAGCCCAGAGCGAGAACGGCAGCGGCCGCAGCAGCGCCCATCTGCATCCGTGAAGAGATCTTGATGAAGCGAACCTGACCCTGGGACCGCATGAAAAACTCGCGGTCGGGAAACCACTCGCGCAGCCTCTCAACCCAAGGACGTGACGTTGAATTTTCTGACAAGACGGCCCCGGCTTCTTTTCTTGCTTTGCGGCCCGGGGCCTAACAAGAGCTGTTAGAAGAATCGAATCCCGCCAAAGCGCTAAAGGGCGAACCGAGAATTTATCACGGTGAGTCGTTCAGTTGCGAGCAAGACTCCTCCAGAATCCCGTTCTTGTCGTTTCCGTACAATCAGACCGAGCGGTAAGCGCGCGCCGAATCGGCTGGAAAAGCCGAGTCCCGCAATGCTCTCCTGACAGCGTCGGGAGCGGCTGCTATCCCGGCTCGGATGAATCGATCAGGCACAAAGCGCACCGGACTTCTGGGGGGCAGTTTCAATCCGGCGCATGGAGGGCATCGCCGTATCACCCTGTTTGCGATGGAAGCTTTGGGACTCGACGAGGTATGGTGGCTGGTATCGCCCGGAAACCCGTTAAAGCCAAAGGCCGGGATGGCCCCGTTGGCAGCGAGAATGAAATCGGCGCAATCGCTGGCTCGCCGCGCCCCCATTGTGCCGACCGCGATCGAGCAGCAGCTCGGCACGCGCTTTACAATAGACACCTTGCGCGCGCTCAAGCGGCGCTATCCCCGGCGCGAGTTCGTTTGGTTGATGGGGTCGGATAATCTCGCGCAGTTTCACAGGTGGAAGGACTGGCGCGATATCGCCCGCACCATGCCGATTGCAGTGATCGCGCGACCCGGTTATGATGCGCAGGCCATGACGAGCCCCGCCATGGCCTGGCTCAGACGCTATCGGGTGTCTGTCGCCGGTTTCAGGAAACGGGGGCAATGGAGCGCACCGGCACTGGTGTTCATGCGTTTCGATCCGGACTCAAGATCGGCCACGGCTATCCGCCGTGCCAATGCCGATTGGGCCGGGCTTTATCGTGAAACGCCGGTGCGTGATCGGCTGACTTTTCGCCATATCCAGCAATGGCCGGACACAGGTGAGACCGAATGAGGCTTTTGGGGCCCTTTCACTCACTTCTTGCCATTCGGCGTGCCGACGCCCATTTCAACCCTACAATCTGGAGAATAATGCTAGCCTATGACACAGGCACACACTGCTTCGGCAGTTCCGCCACGGGCTGTTCCCGCCATGCCGACTGATACCCAACTCGATAGCCTGCACGATCTGGTCATGCGCCAGCTCGACGATGATCAGGCGCAGGAAATCGTCTCGATCCCGCTTGAGGGCAAGAGCTCGGTGGCCGATTACATGGTAATCGCCAGCGGCCGTTCGACCCGTCAGGTCGCCGCGATCGCGCAAAAGCTTGCCGAAAAGGTCAAGCAGGCCGGTTTCGGTCCCGTCCGGGTCGAAGGCCTTCCGGCTGCCGACTGGGTGCTGATCGATGCCGGCGATGTCGTCGTGCACCTGTTCCGTCCGGAAGTCCGCAGCTTCTACAACCTCGAACGCATGTGGTCGTTCGAAGGCAACGAAGCGGCCGCAGGCCGGGCGTAATTCGCTTTGTCGCAGCGCAGCAGCGCTGCGATGTCTTCGCTCACGCGGCCTTATGGTCGCATCGCTGCGGGTGGCCGGTCGGCCTTGCGGCCCGCAAGCGGGCCGTCTGACTCAAGGCTACGGATAAGACCGTCATTCTGCTTCACGTCATCGCTCGCGGTAAGATTGCCCGCTCGCCCGAAGCGGAGCTGGTCGCGCGTTATGAAAAGCGCATGACCTGGCCTGTTCGTCTGACCGAACTGCCCGAAACCGGAGGACGGATCCCCGATCCCGTCACTCCCTTCAAGACCGTTTTGCTGGATGAGCGGGGCAAGGCGCTCGCTTCGGAGAAACTTGCAGAGACTCTCGGGCGCTGGCGCGACGATGGCATCCGAGAAACCCGTTTTGTGATCGGCGCGGCGGACGGCCATTCCGAGCAGGAGCGGGCCGAAGCCGATCTGCTTCTGGCGTTCGGCCCGGCAACCTGGCCGCACCTGCTGGCACGGGCCATGCTGATGGAACAGCTGTATCGCGCCACAAGCATTCTTGCAGGCCATCCCTATCATCGGGCAGGATAGCGTCACCATGCGTCACGCCGCCCCCATTTGTGTCTCGATCGGAATTGCCGGAGCCTTGATTGTCGCCGTGCCTCAAGGCTGGGCCCAACGCGAAGTCGCTCTCCTTGAACCGGCCGAAGCGCAGGCCGAACTGGAGCGGGCGACACGCGAAAGCCAGCAAGCCGAAGCCCGCGCAGCGCGCCTCGCCAGCGAAGCTTCCGAAGCGGAAGAGGAGGCGGAAAAGACTGCGCGCGAGGCGGCATCCGTTGCCGCGCAGATTCAGGCATCGGAAGCCGATATCGCCGCCGCTCTCGCACGCTATTCGCTTGCCCAATCCGCCAGCGCGGCGCTGTCTGCGCGCCTGGCGGAACGCCAGCAGCCGCTCGTCCGCCTGACCGGGGCCTTGCAAACGACCGCACGCCGTCCGCTCGCGCTTTCGGCTTTGCAGCCCGGTTCGCTCAAAGACGTCGTCTATGTCCGTGCCGTGCTCGAATCCGCGGTGCCGGAAATCCGCCAGCGCACCGCCGCCTTGCGCTCGGAGCTCGAGCAACGCCGCAATCTCGAACGCCGCGCCGAACGCGCGCTCGCCAACCTGCGCGCCAGCGAGGAACAGTTGCAGGTCCGCCGGGCTGAACTGGCAAAGCTCGAAACCCGCCAGCGCCTCGCATCTCGTGAGGCCCGTGGTGTTGCCGCACGCGAGGCGGAACGGGCGCTAGCCCTCGCTGAAGAGGCTCGCGATCTCGACGGGCTGATCGACAAGATCGACGAAGCCGCAACGCTTCGCCGCGAACTGGCGGCCTTGTCCGGCCCGATCCTGCGCCCTGCCGATATCTCCGCCGGGCCGGTTTCAGCGTCTGACCGATCAGCGATGGCGACCCCCAGCCCCAGTCCGTCCAGCACGCGGCTTTCCGGGTTCCAGCTTCCGGTTCAGGGCCGGACTGTGACAGGCTTCGGTGAATTGCGCGAAAGCGGGATGCGTTCGACCAGCCTCGAACTCGGTCCGGCGCGTGGTGCCCAAGTGGTTGCGCCCGCGACCGGGCGGATCGCCTTTGCCGGGCCGTATCGAGGCTTCGGGCGAATCGTCATCATCGAACACGAAGGCGGCTGGACAAGTCTTGTCACCGGGCTTGACCGGATCGAGGCCGAAGTGGGCGATGCAGTGATCGCAGGCGCACCGCTCGGCGTGGCGGGCAGCGATGCGCCGCTCGTCACGATTGAACTGCGCCGGAATGGCGAACCGGTTAACCCGCTCAATTTCCTTGGTTAACCCGGCCATGGGGTCTTCGGCTTAATGCGATGATGAGATCGCCGAATACTAAGACTATCGCGCTTAACTGCCCCGCACCGGGACGTTGAATTCCGCTCAATTGCTCTCATCTGGCGTTAAGCTGCACGAACCTATACAAAGTGTGCGAAAGGAGCCTCTGCCGCCTTATGAAAATTGCCGCCTTGCTTCGCAGCGCCGCGCTGGTCACCGCCGTCGCGTTGATCCCGGCCACCACCGCCACCATGGCTCAGGTCGATGGCCGTGCCGGGCCTGAACTGGCCAAGGTGTTCGCGGTCTACCAGCGCATTCAGGCCAACTATGTAGAGCCTGTCGATGACGAAGTGCTTGTGCGCGGCATGATCGACGGGATGCTGGCGGCGCTTGATCCGCATTCAGGGTATCTCGACGGCAGCGATCTTGAGCGGCTCAACACCATGATCGACGGCAATTATTCGGGCCTGGGCCTTTCGGTCATCCTCGAAGATGGCGCGGTGAAGGTGATTTCCCCGTTCAAGGGCAGCCCTGCCGATCAGGTGGGTATCAAGGCGGGTGACTTCATCACGCACCTCGATGGCGATCTGATCGTCGGTGGCGAATTGGACGATGCCGTTGCCCGGATGCGCGGCAAAGCCGGTACTTCGATCAAGCTGACGATCTTCCGCCCCGGTCGCGACGAACCGATCGAAGTCGATGTCACGCGCGGCGTGATCGAACTGGAGCCGGTCACTTACAAGCTTGAAGCAGGCAACATCGGCGTCATTTCGGTCAATGAATTCTCCGCCGATGTCGGTGCGGATGTGTACCGCGCATGGGAGGACCTCAAGAGCGAGGCGACCGGTCGCATGAGCGGGCTGGTGCTCGATCTGCGCTCCAACCCTGGCGGATCGCTGGACGAGGCGGTCGCGCTGTCGGATCTGTTCCTGAAGACTGGGCGGATCGTTTCGCAACGTGGCCGCGCCCGCGGTGAAACGCTGCTGTACGATGCCGAAACCGTATTCCGCGGCGATATGGCCGAAGGTGTCCCGGTGATCGTGCTGATCGATGCAGGTTCCGCCTCGGCTTCGGAAATCGTTGCGGGCGCGTTGCAGGATCATCGCCGCGCGCTGATCATGGGGCAGCGCAGCTTCGGCAAGGGCTCGGTGCAATCGCTGTTGCCGCTTGGCCCCGATGCCGCGCTCAAGCTGACGACGGCGCGGTATTACACGCCTTCCGGCAAATCGGTCCAGGAAGGCGGGATCACCCCCGATATCCGCGTGCCGCAGCTGTCCGATCCCGATTTCGCCCTGCGCGAGAAGTTCCAGACGCGCGAATCCGATCTGCGGGGCCATCTGATCAACGAACTCGGCATCGCCGACGAGGAGATGGAATCCGACAGGATCGACGATCCGCGCTTCAAGCTGACTTCGGAACAGCTTGAGGAGCAGGGCATCGAGGATTTCCAGCTGCACTACGCGCTCGAAACCCTGCGTCGCACCACGGCCAGCTCGGTTGCGTTGAACACACGCCGTTGATCGATTGATCGCACTGGCCATTCGGCGCCGCGCTGCTTAAGTGGGCAGCATGACTGGTTTGCAGCAATCCCGCCTGCTCGCGCTCGCCGTTTCGGGCGGGCTTCTGGGCGGCGCCTATGTGTCGCAATATGGCTTTGGCCTGTTTCCCTGCGAAATGTGCTGGTGGCAGCGCTATCCCCATTTCGCCGCACTTGCGTTCGCGCTGGTGTCGTTCCTTGCAACACCGCAGCGGGTCTGGGTCGCGCTGGCGGGCCTCGCGATAGTTACCTCCGGCCTGATCGGCGGCTTCCACGCGGGCGTCGAATATGGCTGGTGGGAAGGCATCACCGGATGCAGCACCATGCCCAGCGGCACCGATGTGATGGATATCTCCGCCGCCCCGCTGGTGCGGTGCGATGTCGCGCCGTGGACACTCTTCGGCATCTCCCTTGCCGGGTTCAACTTCCTGATATCGTGCGTCGGTGGGGCAGCCGTGGTGGCTTTGGCTGCGTATAGGAAGTAAGTAGACACGAGATTCAGGAGCCCACTATGGACCGCCAAGAACTTCACCGCATGATCCGGGTCGACCAGGCCGGGGAATTCGGCGCGACCCGCATTTACGAAGGGCAGTTGGCGGTCATGGGTGATCGCGGCCCGCACTCGGCGGAAATCCGCCACATGGCCGAACAGGAAGAGGGCCACCGCGCCCGCTTCGACGAAATGCTGGCAAAGCGCGGGGTCCGCCCGACGGCGCTGCACCCGTTCTGGTCTGCCGCCGGCTATGCGCTGGGCGCAGGCACCGCACTGCTTGGGCCGGAAGCTGCAATGGCCTGCACCGCCGCTGTCGAGGAAGAGATCGACAAGCATTATACCGAACAGCTTGAGCGCCTCGCCGAAACCGGTGCCGATCCCGAACTTGCCACCATGATCGAGGAATTCCGCGAGGACGAGCGCCAGCACCGCGACGCTGCCTTGGCAAACGGAGCGGAGAACGCGCCTGCCTATCCGCTGCTGTCCGGCGCGATCAGGCTCGGCTGCCGGATCGCGATCAAGGTGAGTGAGCGGATTTAGCCAATCTGCACCCTTCAGTAGCGGTTCAGCGGCTGCTATGTAGCGGTCAGAACATCTTGAGCGCCGATCGCGCTCGCTTGAGAGGAACCCCAATGGCCATTCTGTCGCGCCTTGCCTTCGTCGCCCCCTTCGCCGCCATCGTTTGCGCCTCACCTGCTTTCGCGCAGGAACCGGAACAGGCGCCGACCGGAGAGCGGGTGAATATGGTCATCGCATACAGCGAGGATGAATGCCCCACCGCCAGCCAGCCGGGCGAAATCGTCGTTTGTGAAATCCTGGTCGAGGCGGAGCGGTATCGCATTCCTTCGAATCTGCGGCAGAGCGACTCGCCTGAGAACGAGTCCTGGACGAGCCGCGTCGAAAAGATCCGCTACATCGGTGACTTCGGCACGATGTCGTGCAGCCCCGCCGGTGCCGGCGGGATTACGGGCTGCACGCAGCAGATGATCAACGCCGCTTACGCCGACCGTGCCGAGGGTGAAAACGTGCGCTTCAGCCAGCTGATCGAGGAAGCGCGGCAGGAACGTCTTTCGACGATCGACGCCGATGCCGCCGCTGAACAGGAACGGGTCGAGCAGATCGAGCGTGAATATCTCCAGCGCCTCGAACGCGAACGCGATCAGCCGCTTCCGGGGGAAGATGAATTGCCCGCTCCCGCAGCCGAAGAAGAGCCTGGCAAGTGACTGGCGGAGCGCGATAATAATAACCGCTCCATTAACCGTTCCCTGACCGATCTCTGCTAAGGCCCAATCTCGTCATTCATAGCCGCCGCACAGGCCCGATTGGTCGTGCGGCAACGAGATTGAGAACGCGTGACCAGACCGATAAAGGCCTTGCTGATATTCGGCACCCGTCCCGAAGCCATCAAGATGGCTCCGGTGGTGCGGGCGCTTGCGGCTGATCCGCGATTCGATGCACGCGTCTGCGTCACCGCGCAGCACCGCGAAATGCTCGACCAGGTGCTCGATCTGTTCGGAATTGTCCCGGATCACGATCTGGACCTTATGAAACCGGGACAGGGCCTGCATGAAATCACCGCCGGGGTGTTGCTCGGACTGAAACCTGTCCTCGATGTAGAAGCCCCCGATATCGTGCTGGTGCATGGCGATACCACCACGACCCTCGCGGCTTCGTTGGCGGCCTATTACGCTCGCGTGCCCGTGGGTCACGTCGAAGCGGGTTTGCGCACCGGTAACATCTATTCACCCTGGCCCGAAGAGATCAATCGCAAGGTCGCCGGCGCAATCACGCGGCTTCATTTCACCCCAACTCAAGGGTCGCGCGCCAATCTGCTGGCAGAAAACGTGCCCGCCGATCACATTGTTGTGACAGGCAACACGGTCATCGACGCGCTGCTCGAAGTGGTGGAGCGCCTGAGCCAGGATCCCGCGCAATCGGCCGCGCTCGATGCGCGCCTGGGTATCGATCGGAGCAAACGGCTGATCCTTGTCACCGGCCATCGCCGCGAAAGCTTTGGCGGCGGGTTTGAGCGCATTTGCGACGCCATCGCCTGGCTTGCCGACCGGGGCGACACGCAGGTGATCTATCCGGTGCATCTCAATCCCAATGTCAAAGGGCCGGTTGAGGCGCGGCTAGCCGCCCATCCTGCCGTGCATCTGATCGAGCCGCAGGATTACTTGCCCTTTGTCCATCTGATGCAGGCCGCTGATATCATTCTGACCGATTCTGGCGGTGTGCAGGAAGAAGCACCTTCGCTGGGCAAGCCGGTGCTGGTCATGCGCGACACCACCGAACGGCCTGAAGCGGTCGCTGCCGGAACCGTCCGGCTGGTGGGTACCGATAGCGACCTGATCGTGCGCGCGGCGAGGGCCTTGCTCGATGATCGGAGCGCCTATGAAGCCATGGCACTTGCTCACAACCCCTATGGCGACGGCCTAGCCTCTACCCGGATCCGCGACGCCATCGTCCAGCACTTCGAACACTCACAGCCGGTGAACCCATGAGAAAACCCATAAGCAAAGTCTCCGTCATCGGCCTTGGTTATATCGGCCTGCCGACCGCAGCGATGTTCGCATCGCGCAAGGTCGAGGTTGTCGGTGTCGATGTGAACCCGAAAACGGTCGATACGATCAATCGCGGTGACATCCATATCATCGAGCCTGACCTCGACATGGTCGTCAGCGCTGCGGTGAACCGGGGTTTCCTGCGCGCGACCATGGTTCCCGAACCCGCTGACGCATTCCTGATCGCCGTTCCTACCCCCTTCAAGGGCGACAATCACGAACCCGATCTTTCCTATATCGAGGCAGCCTGCAAGGCGATCGCCCCGGTGCTCGAGCCGGGCAATATCGTGATCCTCGAATCCACTTCGCCCGTTGGCGCGACCGAGGCGATGGCGCGTTGGCTTGCCGCCCATCGCAGCGACCTGACTTTCCCGCAGCAGGCGGGTGAGCAGTCCGACATCCGGATCGCACATTGTCCGGAACGTGTGTTGCCCGGCAAGGTCATGCAGGAACTGATCACAAATGATCGGGTGATTGGCGGGATGACTCAGCGCTGCTCGCTGACGGCAGCTGCGCTGTACAAGCTGTTCGTCACCGGAGATTGCGTCATCGCCTCGGGCCCGCGCGCCGCCGAGATGGCCAAGCTTACCGAAAACAGCTTCCGCGACGTCAATATCGCCTTTGCCAATGAGCTGTCCTTGATCTGCGACGAGCTGGAAATCGATGTGTGGGAGCTGATCATGCTCGCCAACCGGCACCCGCGCGTGAACATCCTGCAGCCGGGGCCGGGTGTCGGCGGGCATTGTATCGCGGTGGACCCGTGGTTCATCGTTTCGTCCGCGCCCGATGCTTCGCCGCTGATCCAGACTGCACGCCGGGTCAATTCAGGCAAGCCGGAATGGGTGCTGGATCAGGTCAAGGCGGCGCTGGGCAATCACCTTGCCAATCACCCGGCGAAAACCGCCGCGGAGGTGCGGATCGCGGTCTACGGCCTCGCCTTCAAACCTGACATTGACGATTTGCGCGAAAGCCCGGCGCTGGAAATCGCCGAAGAAATTCTCGCGTGGCACAGCGGGCCGATCTTGGTGGTCGAACCCAATGTCAATACGCTGCCCGCATCGCTCGAAGGCGCGGCGCTGGTGCAGCCAGCCGAGGCGGCACGGGCGGACATCCATGTGATGCTGGTCGATCACCAGGGCTTCAAAGGGAGCGCGCGGCCAGAGGGCGAAATCGTCGACACACGCGGCGTGTGGGCAGAGGCGCCGCGGCTTTACAGCTTCGTCGAACGCCGGATGGTGGCCTAGACCGCGTAATAATCGCGATACCACGCGACGAATTCGCGGATGCCGTCACGCACTCCGGTTTGCGGGGCGTACCCGGTCAATTCGCCCAGCAGTGTCGCATCGGCCCAGGTCGCAGGCACATCGCCCTTTTGCATCGGCATGAAATTCTTCACCGCCTCGCGTCCGCATTCCGCCTCGATTGCCTCGACGAAATCCATCAGCCGCACCTTGTCGCTGTTGCCGATATTGACCACCCGCCAGGGGGCAGCAGGGGACAGCGAATCCCACTCGGGAATATCGTCTGCGCTTTCCGGGCGACCCGGCGCCTTGTCGATCAGCAGGCGGATGCCGCGCACCAGATCGGTGACATAGGTGAAGTCGCGGAACATCTCGCCATTGTTGTAAATGTCGATCGGCGTGCCTTCGAGGATGCCACGCGTGAACTTGAACAGCGCCATGTCCGGGCGACCCCACGGGCCATAGACCGTGAAGAACCGGAACATGGTGGTCGGCAGGTTCCACAGATGGGCGTAGGAATGCGCCATAGCCTCGTTCGCCTTCTTCGTCGCGGCGTAGAGCGTCAGCGGGGTGTCGCATTTCTGACGCTCGTCGAACGGCATTTCCTCATTCGCGCCATAGACCGAACTGGTCGATGCCATGAGAAGGTGATCGACGCCCAATTCGCGCGCGCATTCCATGACGTTGAAAGTGCCGACAAGGTTCGCATCAACATAGGCGCGCGGGTTTTCGAGGCTGTAGCGGACCCCTGCCTGCGCAGCGAGGTGGACGATGATGTCCGGCTTTTCCTCCATCGCCAGCGAATGCAGCGCATCAAAGTCCTCAAGCATAGCGGTGACGCAGCGGAAATTCGGGTTCTGGAGCAGCATTTGATGCCGCCGCTCTTTCAACCGGACATCGTAGTAGTCGGTCATCCCGTCAAAGCCGGCGACGCGAAAGCCCTCGTTCAGCAGGAGGCGTGCGAGGTGAAACCCGATGAACCCGGCCGAACCGGTGATGAGGACTTTGCGCATTGCCACCCCTTGGCTTGGTCTCGTTCTCGCCAGTTTGCCTCAGATTTGGAGGCAGTAACCCCGGCTCTGTGCAAATGGAAAAGTTAAGTCTGCGCCGCCGTTGGAATTCTGTTAGCGGGAGCCGATTAAGAAATTACGGTAGATCAATCGTCAAGAAAGCGCGATATCGGGTGCATCTTCCTGTTTCATGCCGACGAGGTGATAGCCCGCATCGACGTGGTGCACCTCTCCGGTGACGCCGGATGACAGGTCGGAAAGGAAATAGAGGCCCGATCCACCGACATCCTCGATCGTGATATTGCGCCGCAGCGGCGAGTTCAGCTCGTTCCATTTGAGGATATAGCGGAAGTCGCCGATCCCGCTTGCGGCGAGTGTTTTGACCGGTCCGGCGCTGATCGCGTTGACCCGGATCCCCTTGGGCCCCAGGTCATTGGCGAGATAGCGCACACTCGTCTCCAGTGCCGCCTTGGCCACGCCCATCACATTGTAATGCGGCACAACTTTTTCCGCGCCGTAATAGGTCAGCGTCAGGATGCTGCCCCCACTTTCGGGCATCATTTCCGCTGCGCGCTTTGTCACCGCGACCAGCGAGTAGGCGGAGATGTTCATCGTCATCAGGAAATTGTCGAGGCTAGTGTCGACATATTTGCCGCGCAATTCGCTCTTGTCCGAAAAGCCGATCGCATGGACCACGAAATCGAGTGTGTCCCACCGCTGCTTCAGCGTCGCGAAGGCCGCGTCCAATGACTCCATATCGGATACATCACATTCGAAAGTGAAGTCGCTGCCCAGCTGCTGCGCCAGCGGCTTGACGCGTTTGGCCAGAGCCTCGCCCTGATAGGAAAAGGCCAGCTCCGCCCCGTGTTCGGCAAGCTGTTTCGCAATGCCCCACGCCAGCGACTTGTCATTGGCAAGTCCCATGATCAGTCCACGCTTGCCCTTCATCAGCTGGGTCATGCCAAGTGTCTCCTCAACTATCCTGTGTCTGCGCGCCGGCCCCGCCCACCTCGGGCTCGGCCAGCGCCGCGTTCAATTCCGCCCCGATAACGAGGCCAAGCCCGACGAGCCAGAAAAAGAACAGCGCGATGATGATGCCCGCCATGCTGCCATAGGTCAGGCTGTAGGTGAAAAAGCTCCGCAGGATCGGCGGCAGCGC
Organism: Erythrobacter sp. Dej080120_24; assembly: GCF_036322605.1. Classification (GTDB taxonomy): domain Bacteria; phylum Pseudomonadota; class Alphaproteobacteria; order Sphingomonadales; family Sphingomonadaceae; genus Erythrobacter; species Erythrobacter aurantius. The sequence continues at coordinate 329,063 of NZ_AP027262.1, read as the reverse complement.
CGTGGTAACGCCAACCCACCATGCGGCGGTGAACAGCGCGCCGGGCCATTTCGGATAGACCTTTGCCCGGTATTGCTGCGGGGTCAGCGTGAAGAACAAGAGGTAGAGCGACAGCGCCAGGCCGATCGCCGGTACAATCCGCGAAAGCCGCAATTCGTCGAGCACCTCGGACAATTGCGGGATCGTGGCGATAATAACCTGCTGCGCCGCGCCAATCGCGACCTGCGCGAACAGCGACACCATCAACAGCACCACCGATCCGAGGATGAAAGCCGCAGACAGCAGGCGGTTTTTCCAGAAGGCGCGGATCGCGCGGGTGCCATAGGCCCGCCGCAATATATCGCGGATGGTTTCGACGAGGCTCGATACCGTCCACAGCGCGACGCCCGCGCCGAGCCACAGCAGCCATCCGTCGCGGGCGTAGATGATCTCTTCCGCCACCGGGCCGATCGCGCTGCTGACGGTTGGCGGCATCGCCATCAGCACCGTTTCCACCAGTTCGCGCGCGCGATCACGCCCGCCGACCAGTTCGAACAGCGCGGCGCCGATGATGAAGAAAGGGAAGATCGCCAGCATCGAGAGATAGGCGAGGTTGCCAGCATGGATGAAACCGTCCTGCCATGTGCCCACCACCGTGCGCCGGACGACTTCGAACGGGCGCGTGCCGGGGCCTATCCGGCTGGCCAAGCCCGCGAGGCCGCCCAAGGCGGGCGGTGCAGCGGTATGACTGGCGGTGAAATGCACCGGCTGCGACATGGCGCGCAGCCGCCGCGCTTCGGGTGAAAGCGAACGGATTTCCAGCTCGTGAAGGTGCCATTCCGGGTGGCGGGGCGGGTGGCTTTCGGTTCCCAAGGCGCCGCCCGACCTACAGCCCGAATTTCGCCCGCGGGCTGGCCGGGTCCTTCCAGTCGCCGAGCCGTTCCTTCAGTGCTTCGATATCTTCGGGCATCTGGATTTCGAGCGTCACCAGCTGATCCCCGCGCAGCGGCCTGCCCTCGGCATCCTTGCCCGATTTCTTGGTCCAGCCCTTGCCCGAAAGCCTCATCACCGTGCCGCCGTTGATCCCCGGTTTCAGCGTCAGCATCACCGGGCCATCCACCGTCGGGCATTTCACCTTGCCGCCGTTCACCGCTTCATCGAGCGTGATCGGCAAGTCCATGCGGATATTGTCGCCATCGCGGCGGAAGAACGGGTGCGGACCGACTTCGATCATCACGATCCCGTCGCCATTGCCGCCGGGGCCGGTGTGGCCCTTGTCCTTCAGCCGCATCTGCGTGCCGTCTTCGACGCCGCCGGGCAGCTTAAGGTTGATCGCCTTGCCATCGGCCAGCGTGATGCGTTGGTCCCTGCCGGTCGCCGCGTCGACGAAAGGCACGGCCAGCCGATACTGGATATCCGCACCGCGCCGTGGCGGTGGTGGCGGAGGCCGTGTGCCAAAGCCGCGCCGGGGCGCTTCCTGTTGGCGCGCGCGGCCTCCGAACAACCCTTCGAACAGGTCGCCCAGATCGACGTCGTCGGCGCCGAAGCCCTGGAATTCGGAATCGCGAAAGCCGCCGCCCGGACGTGCGCCCGCCCCGCCGAAACCCCGGCCAAAGCCGCGAGCGCCGCCGCCCATGCCGCCTCCGCCCATTCCGGCAAAGGGGTTCATCGGATTGCCTTCGCCGTCGATTTCGCCGCGATCGAACTGGGCACGCTTGTCCTTGTCCGACAACAGATCATACGCCTTGGTCGCGTCCGAGAATTTCTCGGCGGCCTTGGGGTTGTCCTTGTTGCGATCGGGGTGAAGCTCCTTGGCGAGCTTGCGATAGGCGCTCTTGATCTCCTTTTCGGAGGCCGTGCGCGCAACGCCAAGGGTGCGATATGGATCGTTCATCTTGTGTGTTAGCTAGGTGAGACGGTGCCCGGGTGCAAGCGCGGGTTGTGGGGAGAGTGCGTTTCCGACTGCAGTTCTTAGTAGTCGGTGAGGCCTATTATGCCTTCACTCCGGCTACGTTTGCGAAGTCCGAGTAGGAAACCAAAAGTGTAGAGAATGCCACAAGCTCCGCAAAGGATTGCAAACGACGCGATGCGAATGGCCCAAATTGTTTCCTTGCCCTGCACCCAATCCATCGCTGGACCAAGCGCCAGCACGATTCCGGCCATCAAGATAGGGAATTCAAGGAGTCGATAAGAAAAAAAGAACCGGCTCTTCATGCCTGCGCGGACAGCGGACACGGCACCCCAGATGCAACCGGCGAAAATTCCAAAGAGCAACAGGTAAGCAAGACCGTCATTCATCCGCTTAGATTAACCTGAAGCAACTGTTGTTGAAAGGCATTTTGCCAAGACAAATGCGGCCTTCCTATATTGCTATACGCACGTGGCCTTGATCGGGTGAGACGGTGCCCGGGTGCAAGCGTGGGTTGCGAATAGATCACGAGACACCGCTTTCCTACCCGGTTTCGCCTGCCCTAAACACGCGCTTATGTCTGCATCGAAATCCGAACTCCTGATTCACATGCCGTCCAGTGCCGGCCCCTGCCAATCGTCGCGCCCCGGAGATCAGAGGTCACGGTTTTCGCTCAAAGGGTTACACTCGGGCGGCAAAAGTGACACTTAAGCCAAAGAGGGTGACACTTCGTATTTTTTATCATCAGGACCGTGTTCCACATGTTCCACCCTGTAGGACTTCAAAGCCAGGAAAGCCCGGAAATGAGCCAATCTGACCCCCTTAACCCGGCCCAATTGGGTGACACCATGATCCCGAGCGGTGCAGACCCCTATGCCCTGTTCGATTCTTGGTTCGCCGATGCGCAGGCGAGCGAGCCGAACGATCCCAACGCCATGGCGCTGGCGACGGCAACCCCGGATGGTGCGCCGTCGGTGCGGATGGTGCTGCTCAAAGGACACGGCCCGGCAGAAAGCGGGGACGGCGGCTTCACCTTCTTCACCAATGCTGACAGCCGCAAGGGTGGCGAAATCCGCGCCAACATGCAGGCCGCGCTGCTGTTCCACTGGAAGAGCCTGCGCCGCCAGATCCGGATCGAAGGGCCGCTGGAGGAAGTGAGCCCCGAACGAGCCGATGCCTACTTCCACTCGCGCCCGTACAAGAGCCAGGTCGGCAGCGCGGCCAGCGACCAGTCGCGTGCCTTGCCTGTACGCCAGACCTATCTCGACAGGGTGGAGGCAATCTGGGCCGAACACGAAGCGGAAGGCCGGGTGCCGCGTCCGTCGCATTGGACGGGCTTCACCCTGCGACCCGCCGCGATCGAGTTCTGGATGGACCGCGACAACCGCCTGCACGATCGCCGCCGCTTCACTCGCACGGCAGATGGGTGGTCGGACACACTGCTCTACCCCTGAGGAAACCCATGACACAGACGATCCCCTATTGGCATGTGGATGCCTTCAGCTCCGCGACCTTCGGCGGCAATCAGGCTGCGGTGATGGTGCTGGACGAATGGCTGCCCGATGATGTGCTGCAGGCGATCGGGGCGGAGAACCTGTTCGCCGAAACCGCCTTCATCGTGAAGGACGCAAGGGGCGAGGCGGATTGGGAACTGCGCTGGTTCACTCCGACGGACGAGGTCGCGCTGTGCGGCCACGCGACGCTGGCGAGCGGGCATGTGGTGCTGTCCGATCCTGCCCGCTTCGGAGCGAGCGATCGCGTCACCTTCCGGACCCGCAAGGCGGGGGTGCTGGAAGTGGTGCGGATGGATCAGGGGTATGAGCTGGCATTGCCGGTGACGCTGGTGGAGCCGAGCTCGCAGCCCGAACTGCTCGCTGCCATCGGCTTTCGCGGGGAGGCGTATCTGTCATGGCGCGGAGCCGAGCAGACCGCGATCATCCTGATGGAGAGCGAGGACGAGATCAGGGCGCTCAAACCCGACATGGAAGCGCTGCGCCAGATCGATCTGATGGCGATCTGCACCGCGCCGGGGGCGAACCATGACATCGTCAGCCGCGTCTTCGTGCCGGCATGGGGCGTAGACGAAGACAGCGTGACCGGATCGGCCCATGCCGCGCTGGCACCGTTCTGGGCGGAGCGATTGGGCCGCGATACCATGACGGCGCATCAGGCCAGCACACGCGGCGGCGACCTTGCGCTGCGGCTCGAAGGCAGTGGCAAGGATGCCCGCGCCTGGCTTGGCGGGCCGTGCGTGACTGTGGTGGAAGGGGTGTTCTACCTTACCGGGTAAAGCGCCAGGACATCAGCGGCCTGTTGCAGCATCGGCGGGCGTTCCTCACTGTCCGAATGGCCGAGCCGGACGAGCGTAACGCGCTGCTGAGGCGAGACGATCACATACTGGCCCATGTGCCCGATCAGCGCGAACATGCTCGCGGGCGCGCGTTCAGGGAACAGCGGATGGCCGCCTTCGAGTTCGGGCTCGGGCCGGTTGAGCCAGATCTGGTAGCCATAGTGCTGCGACACGGGGCTGGGTTTCAGCATTGCCTCGACCCAGCGCGTGGGCACCAGTTGCTCGCCATCGGGGGCCTGCCCGCCGCGGCGCAGGAACTCGCCGAACCGGGCATAATCGCCTGCCGTCGCATGCATCAGGCTGCCGCCGATCAGCGTGCCCGATGCGTCGAACTCAGGCACGATGGAGGTCATGCCGAGCGGTGCGAACAGCCGTTGTTTGAGGTAATCGGCCACGGCTTTGCGCCGGGCATCGGGATTGTCGCTGTCGGTGAGTGCGCGCGCGGCGATATCGGCGAGGATCACGGTGGTATTGGACGAGTATTCGAACCGTTCCCCCGGCTCGGCTTCGAGCGGCTGCTCCTTTGCCCATTTCGCCATGTCGTCGCGCCCGTCGAGGAACAGCATCCGCACTTCCGAGGATTCGTAGGGCGGATCGCCTGCCTCGGTGTGGCGCAGGCCCGAGCGCATCTGTAGAAGGTGGCGCAAGGTGATGTCTGCGCGCGGATCGCCCTGCCGTTGCCAGAGCGGCACCGGAGCCGGCTCGTCCACGCTGAGCAATCCATCAGCCACCAGCATCCCGATCAGAACGGCAGTGACAGTCTTCGCCATCGACCAACTGACGAAGCGGGTGTCCGCGTCATAGCCGGGCGCATACCGTTCGGCAGCGACCTTGCCATCGGCCAGAACCAGCACGGCGCGCGTTTCGCCAAGCCCTTCCATGGTGAAAAGCTCGTCAACCTGTCGCGCCAACTGATCCTTGGGCGCCCCCGCATCCTCCGTCACTGCATCCAGCGCATCCTGTGTCAGCGGCGGAAGGGCGGGGTCAGGGGCGGAGCCGCAGGAGACAAGGCTTGGCAGGAGTGCCGCGGCGGCGATAAGGGACAGCGGGCGATACGTCATCGCGCACTCATTTCTACAAGGGTTCCAACAAAGCAATGGCAAAAATGGGGTCGAATTCGCACAGCGGGCGGAGCGTCGCGGGAAGGGCTTCGTTCTGGATTATCGGCCTAGCGCTGGTTGGGATCGCCATTGCTGTCTGGTCCAATCGCACCGCCATCGGCGGCTATGCCGATGTGGGTACATCCTATGCAGCGCGGGTCGCCTGCTCATGCCGCTTTGTTGCCGGCCGCACTCTGGAAGATTGCCGCAAGGACAAACTGGCCGGGATGGAGCTGGTATCGCTGAGCGATGATCCGGAAGGCAAAAGCGTCACCGCCAGTTTCCCGCTGGTGACGTCCAACACCGCGACTCTGCGCGATGGCTATGGCTGCGTGCTGGAGCCCTGGGAGGGTTAAGCCGCGACGGGCGACGTCGAATCGATCCACCCGCCGCCAACCACGCGCTCACCCGCATAGATCACTGCGGCCTGACCCGGTGCCACGCCGAATTCGGGGTTTTCGAAGCGGATCGTGGTGGCCGCCCCATCGCCCAGCGGCCCGTCGAGTGTGATTGGAACGGGCTTGGCCAGGCTGCGGACCTTGGCAGTGAGTTGCACGCCTTCGGGCAGTTCCCCGATCCGGTTGGTTTCGATCAGCGCCGCGCTTTCGACGCCGAGCATCCGTTTTGGCCCGACCCGCACCTCGCGGTTCGCAGCATCCAGACCGATCACATAGAGCGGTTCGGGCTGGCCGCCGATTTCCAGCCCTTTGCGCTGGCCGACGGTGAAATGGATTATGCCCTTGTGCTCGCCCAGCTTTTCGCCAGTCGCGGCATGGACGATTGCGCCGGGCGCTCCGCCTTCTGGGCGCAGCTTGGTGACGATCTTGGCGTAATTGCCGTCAGGGACGAAGCAGATGTCCTGGCTGTCGGGCTTGGCTGCATTGCGCAGACCTGCCTTTTCGGCGAGCTCGCGCACCTGGGTCTTGGGTAGGCCGCCCAGCGGGAAGCGGATGTAGTCGAGCTGTTCCTGCGTCGTCGCGTAAAGGAAGTACGACTGGTCCCGCGCCGGATCGAGCGCGCGGTGAAGATGCGGGCCGTCTGCCGCCATGACGCGCTGGACATAATGCCCGGTGGCAAGACAATCGGCACCAAGTTCGCGCGCCATGCGGAACAGGTCGGTGAATTTCGGCCCCATGTTGCAGCGTATGCAGGGCACAGGGGTGCGCCCGGCGAGATATTCGTCGGCGAACTGCTCGACCACATCCTCGCGGAATGCGCTTTCGTGATCGAAGACATAATGGGCGATGCCAAGCCGGTCTGACACGGCGCGCGCATCGGCAATATCGTCTCCGGCGCAGCATGCCCCCTTGCGCCCCGTTGCAGCCCCGTAGTCGTAAAGCTGCAAGGTAATCCCGATCACCTCTGCGCCGGTATCGGCCGCGAGTGCGGCAACCACTGACGAATCGACGCCGCCGCTCATGGCAACAACAATCCGGCAGTCCTTGGCCGACCGCGGAAGGTCGAACAGCGCAGCGGTGTCCAGCCCGAATGTCGAGGGCTGCGTCAAGGTGGAGGGGGAGGTCATGATCGCCGCGCCATATAATGCGTAGGATGCGATTGCGCCATAGGCGCCACCCAAACCTTTCCGGACGGTAAAGCTCGCCACACCCATTGCTCGGTATTGCGCAGCTTTACCACATTTTGACGTTCTTCGATCTAAAAGGTCCTTCATGATCGAAATGACCAATCCTCTTGGGCACCTGCAAGCAGCGCGAGTCGGATCCGACTCCGACCAGCGCGGCACGCTTCGCACCCTTGAGTGGCGGGAGTTAACCGCCCGGCTCAATGCCGCACGCGATTTCCGCCAGGTGCTCCTGAGCGAAGCCGCTTGCGGCACGCGCGCCGCCAGCAACAGCCTTGCGGATGCAGCGGTGCGTTACTTTCGAGCGAAGGACGATGAAAAACCGATCGTTAACCCTGTTGCTTTAAGCGAGAGCAAAGGCTCGCCTGTCATAGTCGACGGCATTGAAGGAGCAGATCAAGAAACTGCTCGGGAAAGAGGTCGCGTGACACATGGTGCTGCGAGAGAATATTGATGATTGAGAACCAGGATATCCGCCCGGCACAGGTGATCGGCCCGCTCGGTGAGCCGCTGACCATCGATGATTTGCCGTCACCCAACACCAAGCGTTGGGTCGTTCGCCGCAAGGCGGAGGTGGTTGCGGCTGTCAACGGCGGACTGCTGTCCATCGACGAGGTGCTGGAACGCTACAGCCTGACGCTGGAGGAATTCGCATCATGGCAGCGCGCGGTCGACCGTTCGGGCATGCAGGGCCTGCGCGTCACTCGCATCCAGCATTACCGCGACCTCTACGAACGCCAGCTGAAGTACTGATTTCGCACGCTGCGAACGCAGCTCGAATTGGCTGACAAACCTGCCAAGGTTCTCTTGCAGGCACAACTAGGTTAACTCTCATTCCATCTCGCAGCGGGATTCGCGCAATCCTTGCGCGACTGCGGGTATGGGAAGGGGAGATACCATGCTTGGTTTCATCTGGTTCATCATCATGGGCGGTATCATCGGCTGGGTTGCCAGCCTCGTGATGAATCGCGATGCACAGATGGGTTATTTCTGGAATGTCGTAGTCGGCATTGTCGGATCGTTCATCGGCAATTCGGTGTTCTCGTTCGTTCTTGGTAGCGGCGAGATCGGTGCCTGGCCACCTGACATCATGGGGATCATTTCCGCTCTGATCGGTGCCATCGTGCTGCTGGGCGTGCTGAATCTCATCCAGCGCGGCAACGTTCGAGGATAAGACTGACCGGGAGCTTCGGGGGAAGGGATTCCCCCGGCGAAAAGGGCGGCGTGGCCAAAGGGCTGTGCTGCCCTTGCCTTTTCGAGCGCCTGTTGAAGAACCTGTTCTAGTGCCGGAACGATCCGAAAGGCCATTCGTCTAGGCTCAAAGTCATCAGTCGAACCACGCGTTGCCCGGCTCGCGCACCATATCTATGAGGGATTGCGAAGGGTGACTTATATCTATAATACACTCGGCCGGGCGCAAACGGGCCCGGACAGGTGGGCGGCACAGCCTCCCCAACAGGGTTTGAGACAATGAATTACGCGACGACCATCACGGCAGAAACGCAGGACGACATCCCGACGGATGTCGATGCCATGCGCGATCCCACACAATCGTCACCCGTCGTGAAAAGGCTGCTGATTGCACTTGGCGGACTCCTCGTCCTGCTGGGCGCGATTGCCGCCTACTTCGCGTTCGCGGGTGGAGAGCCGGTGGCACCGGGCGATGACAAGACGCAGGCGCCGGTCGTGACGGTCATTTCGCCGGGCAAGACGACCATTGATGGCATGGTGGAGGCGCCTGGCACACTGGCCGCCCGCCGACCGATGCCCGTGGGTGTTGTTGGTGAGGGTGGACAGGTCCTCTCGGTGCGGGTGGATGCAGGCGACTGGGTGCAGCAGGGCGAAGTGCTCGCCGTGATTGATCGTTCGGTGCAAACCCAGCAGGCGGCCGCACAGGCAGCCCAGATCGAGGTGGCGCGAGCCGACGCGCAGCTGGCTCAGGCCAATCTTGATCGCTCGTTGCAGCTGGTTGACCGGGGATTCGTGTCCAAGGCCGATGTTGATCGCCTGACGGCGACGCGCGATGCCGCCGTCGCGCGGGTCAAGGTGGCTGAGGCGCAACTGGCCGAATTGCGCGCCCGCAACGCGCGGCTCAATATCGTTGCCCCTGCTTCAGGCTATGTGCTGGAGCGCAATGTCGAGCCGGGCCAAACAGTCGGTGGCGGAACGCCCGCGCTGTTCGTGATTGCGCGCGGCGGCGAAATGGAAATGCTCGCCCAGGTCAGCGAAGCACAGCTTGCGGGCCTTTCTACCGGTGTGATGGCCACGATAACCCCCGCCGGATCGGAAAAATCCTTTGAAGGCCAGGTCTGGCAATTGTCGCCCACGATCGATGCGGCAACGCGCCAGGGAACGGCCCGTATTGCGCTGTCTTATGCGCCTGAACTTCGTCCCGGCGGCTTCGCGACCGCGCGGATCAACAGCGGCAGCCTTCAGGCGACCGTCCTTCCGGAAAGCGCGGTGCTGGCGGATGACAAGGGCAGTTACGTCTATGTCGTGGGGGCCGAGAACAAGACCGAGCGTCGCTCGGTCACAACCGGGATGGCGACGGCAGAGGGCATTGCCATAACAGACGGCCTCAGCGGGAATGAGATGGTGGTGCTGCGCGCGGGCGGTTTCCTAAATGCCGGCGAGACAGTGAGCCCTCAGAAGCAGGAGCGTTGATCCATCCGATCAGGTGCGAATTGCGTAGCTGATACCGCGCGGCTGACGAACAGAGACACGATTGCAGGACAGGCAGAATACCCATGAACTTCAAGAACATATCCGCCTGGTCAATCCGCAATCCTGTTATTCCCCTAGTGCTCTTCACCGCGCTGCTGCTGGCCGGCATCATCAGCTTCGCGCGGATGGACGTGACGAACAATCCTGACGTCGATTTCCCTGCCGTCAGGGTCACCATCGCCCAGCCCGGCGCCGCTCCGACGGAAATCGAAAACCAGATCACACAGCGCGTCGAAAGCGCGGTTCGCGCCATCAACGGCGTGAATTCGATCCAGTCGACCGCGAGCGAGGGCAGTTCGAGCACCTTCGTGGAGTTCGAAATCGGCGTCGACATCATCGAGGCCGTCAACGAGGTGGAAACCGCCGTCAATTCGGTGCGCGCCAGCCTGCCCGATGGCATTCTGGAGCCGCAAATCGCGAAGGTGAACGTCGTTGGCGAGGCGATCGGTTACGTCGCCGTCGAAGCCGACGACATGACGATCGAGCAACTCAGTTGGTTCATCGACGATACGGTGGCGAAGCGGCTGCTGGGCATTGACGGGATGGCCGAAGTCCAACGCTTCGGCGGGGTTGATCGCGAAATCGAGGTGATCCTCGATCCGGCCAAGATGCAAGCGCTGGGCGTTACCGCATCGCAGATCAATTCGGTGCTGCGACAGAACAATGTCGATGCTGCCGGCGGTGTGGCCGAAGTGGGCGGCACCCGCCAATCGCTGCGCGTTCTGGGCAATGACGATTCGGCCTATGAATTGTCGCAACGCCAAATCCAGCTGGGCGGCGGGCGCACCATCCGGCTGGCCGATGTTGCAACCGTGCGTGATGGCTATGGTGAGCGGACATCGGTCAGCGAGGTCAAGGATCGCGAAGTCGTCAACTTCTTCATGAACCGTGCGCGCGGCGCATCGGATCTCGCCGTCTACGAAGCGGCGGTTGCGGAAATGGACAAGATCGAGGCGGAGACCGAGGGCGTCCGCTTCATCAAGATGTTTACCAGCACCACCTACACCGACAACCAGTACAAGAGCTCGATCTCGGCCTTGATCGAAGGTGCCGTGCTGGCCATCGTCGTGGTGTTCCTGTTCCTGCGCGATTGGCGGGCGACCTTCATAAGCGCCGTTGCCATTCCGTTGTCGGCGATCCCGACGTTCTTCTTCATGGACCTGCTTGGGTTCAACCTGAATTTCCTTTCGCTGCTGGCTCTGGCGCTTGTCGCCGGAGTGCTGGTCGATGACGCGATCGTGGAGATCGAGAATATCGTGCGCCACATGCGGATGGGCAAAAGCGCCTATCAGGCCAGTATCGATGCCGCCGATGAAATCGGCTTGCCGGTGGTGGCCACCAGCTTCTGCATCGTGGCCGTGTTCCTGCCGGTTGGCCTGATGCCGGGTGTGTCCGGGCAATTCTTCCAGAACTTCGGCCTGACGGTGGTGGTCGCGGTGCTGATGTCGCTAGCTGTGGCGCGCATGATAACGCCGCTGATGGCGGCCTACTTCCTGTCAGCCAAGGGTGCGGGTGCGCATGGCGAAGGCCCGTTGATGGACCGCTACATGCAGGTGCTGTCCTGGACGCTCGACACCGGCAAGCTGCGTGCGCGGCGTGCCGGTGTGGACGCACCGGTGGCGCGCAGCCGCTACACGCTTTCGCTGCTGCTGATCGTTCTGACGCTGCTTGCCATGACCATGATCGCGATGTTCGAGCTGTTCAGCGGTACCTTCTCTGCGATGTTGCTGCCAGAACCGCTGTGGCAAGGTCTTGCCGGGTTGGGCGTCCACGAGGACATTGCAACAGCCGTTTCTGCAGACACCAACAGCATGGCCCATGCCGTGGTTGCCAAGCTGTTCGAGGTCTTCTTCGTCATCGTGACTTCGATCTTCAGTCTTGCCGTCGGCATCGCTTCGCTGAAGGTGCTTGGTCCTGTGGTGACCGCCATTGCCCATCTTCTCTCCTGGGCGCTTGGCTGGGTGAAGCATCTTCTGCTGGGCTGGTTGTTCCAGAGCAGTGCGCCGGAACCGCTCGGCCTTCACCAGATCGGGCACGGTTTCCGCTGGGCGCAGGCGCGCTTCTTCGATCACCGCGTATGGATGCTCGGCATCGGCTGGTTCTCCTTGCTGGTCACAATCCTGTTGTTCGGGCAGATTCCGGCCCAGTTCCAGCCCACCATCGATGACGAGAATTCGACCGTAGAGATCGAAATGGTTCCCGGCACCACGCTGGAGACGACCAAGCGTGTGTCTGACCGGGTCGATGCCCTGTTGAACGAGCAACCCGAAGTCGAACGCACCTTGCAGCGTATCCGACTGGGCAATTCGACCATCTTCATCAAGCTGACCGATGATCGTAAGCGCACCTCGATCGAATTCGAACGGGAGCTTGCCCCGCAACTGGCGCAGATCCCCGATGCACGTGTGCGCTTCCGTTCGCAGAGCGGCGGCTTTGGCTCCGGCCGCGATCTGACCGTCATGTTGGCCGGCTCCGATCCTGAATTGCTTGACCGGACTGCTGCCGAACTGGTGGAACAGATGCGCGGGCTCGATACGCTGGTTGCGCCCCGCATCAGCGCAGACATCAACCGGCCCGAAATCATCATCACTCCGCGTGAGAAGATCGCTGCGGAATTGGGAGTTTCGACGCTCGCCCTGTCACAGACGATCCGCATCGCGACGCTTGGCGAGATCGAGCAGAATGCGGCGCGCTTCTCGCTGTCTGATCGCCAGATTCCGATCCGGGTAAAGCTGTCGGAAGAGGCCCGCGGGCGCCTTGCCACCATCGAAAACCTGCCGGTGCAGACGATCAACGGCGGCACAGTTCCCCTCTCCCGGGTTGCCGACATCACCTACGGCTCCGGCCCGACCGCGATCCAGCGCTACAACCAGAACCGCCGCGTGCTTGTCGGCGCGGATCTGGCCAGCGGCGTGCTGAAAGGCGAGGCACAGGCCGAGGTGGATGCGTTGCCCGTGCTCAAATCCCTGCCCGTCGGGGTGATCCGCGATGTCGTGGGCGAAGAGGAATGGCAGCAAGAGCTGGTGCAGAACCTCATCATCGCGATCATCACCGGTGTGCTGCTGGTGTTCGCGGTGCTGGTACTGCTCTACAAGCGATTGATGAGCCCGCTGGTCAACATGACCTCGCTGGCACTGGCGCCCTTGGGCGGCATCCTGCTCGTCTGGCTGGTCGGCTTTGCACAGAGCATGCCCGTCTACATCGGTATTCTGCTGCTGCTCGGCATCGTGTCCAAGAACTCGATCCTGCTGATCGATTTCGCGATCGAGGAAATGGAGCGCGGCACCAACAAGTTCGAAGCGATCATGGAAGCCGGGCACAAGCGCGCGCAGCCGATCGTGATGACGACGGTGGCGATGACGGCCGGGATGGTTCCCGTTGCAATCTCGATGTCGGGCGATGGCGCCTGGCGCCAGCCGATGGGGATCGTCGTGATCGGCGGCCTGATCATGTCGACCCTTCTCACGCTGGTGATCGTCCCTGCGGGCTTTAGCCTTGCCGACGGGTTCGAGCGGCGTGTCGGCCCGTGGCTGCGCAGCCGCCTGCTGACTTACAAGCCGGGCGACGACGGCCAGCCTGTCGCGCCGCCGCATGCACCCGACCCGACCCCGCCCTATCCGGGGCGTGGCGCAGGCCCCGCCATCCCGGCAACGCGCCTGCCGCCAGGGGCGGAACCTGCAGAGTAACGGCATCGGACTGTGGGTGATCGGCCTTGCCAAGGCGTGACGGCGCGGCGGTTTTCGGGCAGATAGACGGTCAGATGGAGAACGCGCGCTCAATCCCACTGAAGTTCGGCGGAGAACCGCTGACGGCTGATCGCGCGCGCCGCATGCGCTGGACCGCGACCGGCCTGCTGGCGGCGATGGCAGGCGTGTTCTTTTCCACCCATGCGCTCGCCCAGACGGGCCATCCCGCGTGGGGGTACGTCAACGCCTTTGCCGAAGCGGCGATGGTCGGCGGGCTGGCTGACTGGTTCGCGGTGACTGCGCTGTTCCGCCATCCTTTGGGCGTGCCGATCCCGCACACCGCGATCATCCCGTCGAACAAGGATCGCATCGCCGACACCATGGCGCAATTCCTGCGCGAAAACTTCCTGACCCCGGCCGTGGTTGCCCGGCGTATGTCGAGCATGAATGTCGCGCGCGCGATCGGCGATTTCCTTGTCGACAGTCCCAACAAGTCCGGTGACGACGCGCGTTCGCGCATCACCAGTGGCGCGGCGGAATTGCTGGCCGAAGTGCTCGAATCGCTCGATCCGCAGCGGCTAGGCAATCAGGTGCGCTCCGGCCTTGGTTCACAGTTGGCGAAGATCGACGTGTCGCCGCTTGCGGGCCGGATGCTCGAAAGCGCGATGACCGATCAGCGTCATATCCCGCTCATCAACGGTTTCATCCGCTGGGCAGGGCTGACGCTGGAGGACAATGAGGAAACCGTCCGCGAGATCATTCACAATCGCGTCGCCGGGGTGCTGCGCTGGGCAGGCTTGGATAAGACGATTTCCTCGAATGTCCTAGACGGTCTGTACAAGCTGCTGGCCGAAGTGCTGGTCAATCCAGATCACCCCTTGCGCGGCAAGGTGGAGGAAGGGCTGCACAAGCTGTCGCAGGATTTGCAGCACGATCCCGAAACCCGCGAGCGGGTGGAGGAAATGAAGCGCGACCTGCTGCAGAACCCGGCTGTGGCCGAATGGTGGATGGGCGTGTGGGAACGCATCCGCCTGTCACTGATCCGCCGTGCGCGGGAAAGCGACACGGGGCTGGGCATGGAAATGCGCAACGGCCTTGCCGATCTGGGTCACGCGCTGAAGCAGGACGAGCGGCTGCAGGTGCAGATCAACCGTTTCGCCCGCCGCACCGCTGTCGGTGTCGCCACCCGTTACGGCAGCGGGATCGTGACGCTGGTTTCGGAAACGGTGAAGCGCTGGGACGCGACAACCATCACCGGCCGCATCGAAAGCGCCGTCGGCCGCGACCTGCAATTCATCCGCATCAACGGCACACTGGTGGGTGGCCTTGTCGGGATGACGCTGCATTTCATTGTAAGCTTTCTTTGACGTCGCTGCCCCCTAGTGAGCGACGTAGGTGATGTTGGTCGTAATATAAGACCGCATCGGTTCTCCATCGGCATTGCGAGCCGGTTCGAACCGTGCAGTCGCGATTTCCTCGCAGGCCGGGGACTGCAAGGTTTCGGTTGGTGTCGCATTGTCTGCCATGCATCCGGACACGCTGCCGTCCGCTTCGACAATCACGGTGAAGGCAACCAGCGCTTCTTCGCGGCGCGCTAATGCCTTATCCGGATAACGCGCTTCAATCCTGCGCCTTACCTCTCCACTGTCGAGCAGGCGTGGCGGGACCTAGGACTGGTGCTGTGCCGGATCGAGGCCCCATCGGCGCAGCATTTCGCTGGTGCAGGCGTTGAGCGCTTCAAATGGCGAACGCATGTTGCCGGTTTCAAACGAAAGCGTAACCCGGCGTTCCGAAATCACGACCCGGTCGATCGATCCTGCTTCATCAAGGTCAATCCCGGCGGCCCGAAGAGTTCCGCGTTCGAGGTCCGGGCCGATGTTATGGCCGCCAATGACGATGGCGCGTCCCACGCCTTCCAGTTCGCTACGGCCAAAGCGGTCAACTTCGTCCATTGCTTCATCGCGCTCCATTCCGATCTGGAAAGCGTCGACGCGCTGGAACCGCGTCAGAAGCGGCCCGGCAATCGTGAGGTCAAAGCGCCTGCGCGGCGCGCTTTGCTCGAAAACGAGCAAATGAGGCTCGCTCTCGTCCCCGAACCAACGCGCAAGGCGGCATCGCGCTTCGCCATATTCTAGGTTCCACGCCGAGGTGGGTTCCAGCCTCTTGGTTTCGTCTCTTTCGGCAAGGGCATTGGGATATTCCTCAGCAGCCACCGGTGAAGACAAAGCCATCAGGATAACTGCTGGCATCAACGACGTGCGACCCATAAGAAAAACCTCCGCTGCGCAGACTAGCGCGGCGGAGGTCTTCTTCAACCTTCAGAAATTCGAAAGGCTTACAGCGCCCCGGTGAGTTCCGGCACGGCGTTGTAGAGGTCTGCGACAAGGCCGATATCCGCGACCTGGAAGATCGGTGCGTCTTCGTCCTTGTTGATCGCGATGATGACCTTCGAATCCTTCATCCCTGCAAGGTGCTGGATCGCGCCGGAAATGCCGATGGCGATGTACACTTCGGGGGCGACGATCTTGCCGGTCTGGCCGACCTGATAATCGTTCGGGACATAGCCTGCATCGACTGCGGCGCGCGAAGCGCCGATGGCGGCGCCCAGCTTGTCGGCGAGCGGGGTGATGGTGGCTTCAAAAGTCTCTGCGTCTTTCAGCGCGCGACCTCCCGAAACGATCACCTTGGCGCTCGTCAGTTCCGGACGCTCGCTCTTGGCGATTTCCGAACCGACGAAGCTGGAGGTGCCTGCGTCACCCGGTCCGGCAGCGTCTTCGATTGCGGCTGATCCGCCTTCGGTTGCCGCCTTTTCAAAAGCGGTGCCGCGAACGGTGATGACGAGCTTCGCGTCGGTCGATTCAACCGTCGCGATGGCGTTGCCGGCATAGATCGGACGGGTGAAGGTCTTGGGGCCTTCGACCGACAGGATTTCCGAAATCTGCATCACGTCGAGATGCGCGGCGACGCGCGGTGCGATGTTCTTGCCGCTGGTGGTGGCGGGCGCGAGGAAGGCGTCATAGCCTGCCATCAGCCCGGCGACGAGCGGCGCGACGTTTTCGGCCAGCGCGTGCGCATAGGCGGCGTCATCCGCCTTGAGCACCTTGGAAACGCCGGCGATCTTGGCGGCTGCTTCGGCGACGGAGCCGCAGTTGTGACCTGCGACCAGCGCGGTGACGTCGCCCAGCTTGCCCGCTGCCGTGACCACGGCCAGCGTCGCATCATTGACGGTGTTGTTGTCGTGTTCGACCAGAACCAGAGTGTTCATGTCCTAAATCCTTCTCTCTCCGGGTCGCCGATCAGGCGATGCCCAGAGCCTTGATCTTTTCAACCAGAGCGGCGACGTCTTCGACCTTCACACCGGCCTGACGAACCGGAGGCTCGCTGACATTGGTGGTGGTGAGACGCGGGGTGATGTCGACCCCGTAATCGCCCGGCGTCTTGGTATCGAGCGGCTTCTTTTTTGCCTTCATGATGTTGGGCAGCGAAGCGTAGCGCGGCTCGTTCAGACGCAGGTCGGTGGTGACGATCGCGGGAAGCGTCAGCTTCACGGTTTCAAGCCCGCCGTCGATTTCGCGCTTCACGGTGACGCTGTCGCTTTCGACTTCGACGGTGTTGGCAAAGGTGCCCTGCGGACGGCCCATCAGCGCCGCCAGCATCTGACCGGTCTGGTTCGAATCGTCCGAGATCGACTGCTTGCCGAGCAGCACCAGGCCGGGCTGTTCCTCATCGGCGATCGCCTTCAGGATCTTGGCGACGGCCAGCGGTTCGACTTCTTCATCGGTTTCGACGAGGATCGCACGGTCAGCGCCCATGGCCAGCGCGGTGCGCAGCGTTTCCTGTGCCTTTGCCGGGCCGACCGAAACGGCGATGATTTCCTCGGCTTTGCCGGCTTCCTTGATGCGGATCGCTTCTTCGACGGCGATTTCGTCGAAGGGGTTCATGCTCATCTTGACGTTGGCAAGGTCAACGCCCGAGCCATCGGCCTTGACGCGCGGCTTGACGTTGTAGTCGATCACCCGTTTGACGGGGACGAGGATTTTCATTGCGCTTCCTTTCCCAATAACGCCCCGCCGGGTTTGCGGCAGGACGACAAAACCATTCCGGCTGCCCCTAACTTGCGTTTACGTAAACGTCAAGCTGGTGGAGGCGGCTCTTATCGCTGTCAGCGCGCAGCCTTGCCAAGATCACGCGGCCTCGTCCATCATCTTTAATGCAAGGGAGGTTTGCCATGCTTCAATCCGTCTTCAGAGCCGTTGTGCTGCTTTGTGCCTGCGTTCTGACCCCTTCAGTCCAAGCACAGGAAACGCGGCTGGGGGGCGAAGGTTTCGAATCGCCCGCCGCCCGGCTGGACCAGATGGACTGGCTGGTCGGCCAATGGTCGGGCGAGGGTATCGGGGGTGCGCCCGCAATGGAAAGCTGGCTGCCGCCCACGGGTGACACGATGGTCGGCACCTTTGTGCAGTCGACCGAAGAAGGCGGCATCCGTTTTACCGAACACATGTATCTGATGGAGGAGGGCGGATCGATCGTCCTGCGGCTGAAGCACTTCAACGCCGATCTCACCGGGTGGGAGGAGAAAGGCGACATGCTGACCTTCCGCCTCGTCGCCATCGAGCCATGCGCGGCCTATTTCCACGCTCTGACCCTCAGATGCGAAGACCGCGACAAACCCGGAGCAGGGCTTGTCGCGGCCGTAAGGATGCAAAGCGGCGGGGAACTGCTGTTCCGCTTCGACGCTATGTAAGGCGCCCGCCCGAGTGGACGAGCACAACCGGATCAGGCCGCCTTCTTTACCTCGGCGACGATCTTTTTCGCGGCATCGCCCAGATCGTCTGCGGGGACGATCGGCAGGCCCGAATTGGCGAGGATTTCCTTGCCCGCGTCGACATTGGTGCCTTCAAGCCGGACAACCAGCGGAACCGAGAGGTTCACGTCCTTTGCCGCCTGAACGATGCCGTTGGCGATCACGTCGCATTTCATGATTCCGCCGAAGATGTTGACGAGGATGCCTTCGACCGCCGGGTCCTTGAGGATGATCTTGAACGCCGCCGTCACCTTTTCGGTGGTCGCGCCGCCGCCCACGTCGAGGAAGTTGGCCGGGAAAGCACCGTTCAACTTGATGATGTCCATCGTCGCCATGGCAAGGCCAGCGCCGTTCACCATGCAGCCGATGTTCCCGTCGAGCTTGATGTAGGCGAGGTCGTATTCGCTCGCTTCGACTTCGGCGGGGTCTTCTTCGGTCTCGTCGCGCAGCGCCTCGATTGCGGGGTGGCGATAAAGCGCGTTCGAATCGAAACTCATCTTGGCGTCGAGCACGGTAAGGTTGCCGTCCACGGTTTCAACCAGCGGGTTGATTTCGAGCATCGAGCAGTCAGTCGCCATGAAGGCATCGTAAAGCTGCTTGGCGAGCTTTTGCGCTTGCTTGTTGAGATCACCGGTCAGCTTCAGAGCAAAGGCCACGGCGCGGCCATGATGCGGCATGAAGCCCTGTGCCGGATCGATGGTGAAGGTGGTGATCAGCTCGGGCGTGTCATGCGCCACCGCTTCGATATCCATGCCGCCTTCGGTCGAAACAACGAAAGCCACACGGCCGGTCGCCCGGTCAACCAGCAGCGAAAGGTAGTATTCCTTGGCAATATCAACGCCATCGGTGACGTAGAGGCGGTTGACCTGCTTGCCTTCCGCACCGGTCTGCACCGTCACCAGCGTGTTGCCGAGCATTTCCTTGGCGTTGGCTTCGACTTCGTCGATGCTCTTGGCCAGCCGCACGCCGCCCTTGGCATCTTCGGGAAGTTCCTTGAACTTGCCCTTGCCGCGGCCACCGGCGTGAATCTGCGCCTTCACGACATAGAGCGGCCCGGGAAGGTTCTTTGCCGCCGCAACCGCTTCCTCGACAGAAAGCGCCGCATGGCCCGCGGGAACTGCGATCCCGTGTTCCTTGAGAAGTTCCTTGGCCTGATATTCGTGGACGTTCATCAGATTCGATCCCTTTTGATTGATGTCCCGGGGGAGAGATTCTTTGCGGAGGCCCTAAGCACGTATCGCGGCACTTGAAAAGTGTCGAAGCTGCCTTCAGGCGTCCTACCTTGGTATGCATCGCGGGAATGATCAAAAATGATAGATGAGGGTCGCTTTCTGGAGATCGTGCGCGAGGCGGGTCGCATCGCTCACGCGCGATGGCCCGGCGACGGGCACAAGCTGGAAAGCTGGGACAAGACTCCGGGCAATCCCGTCAGCGAAGCCGATCTTTCGGTCGACATCTTTCTGAAGCGGGAGCTTGGCCGCCTGCTGCCAGCGGCGGCATGGCTTTCCGAGGAAACCGCCGATGACAAAGTGCGCACCCGCAGCGATCTCATCTGGCTGGTCGATCCGATCGACGGCACACGCGATTTCGTACGTGGGCGGACAGGTTGGTCCGTCTCGGTCGCCCTTATCAGCGCGGGCCGCCCCTTGATCGGGATGCTTTCGGCTCCGGCACGCGGCGAGGAGTGGTTTGCGATTGCGGGACGCGGTGCAACGCTCAACGGCAAGACGTTGAAGGCGAGCACGCGCACCGAATTTGCCGGATCGCGGGTTCCGGTGGATCAGGTGCCGGCGGTCGATTCTGACCTCCTGCCGGTAGAAAAGCCCAATTCGATCGCCTTGCGCATCGCCATGGTCGCCGATGATCGCGCCGATCTGCTGGCGACCCTGCGATGGGGTTTCGAATGGGACATTGCGGCCGCCACATTGATCGCGCGCGAGGCAGGGGCGCGGGTGTCAGACGCTTTCGGCAAGCCGCTTGCCTACAACAAGCATGATCCGCGCGATTTCGGCGTGCTCGTATGCGCACCCGGCATTCACGACGCGGCGGTGGCCCGGCTGGCTGAGCGGGCCGAACAATTGCAGCGGGAAAAATAAAAGGGGCCAGACCATCGGCCTGGCCCCTTCGCATACGGAGCAGTCGGATTACTGGCCGCGAGCGGCGCTTACGTCCTCCTGGCTGATCGGGATGATCTTGATCTCGACCCGGCGGTTGAGCGGCTCGTCAACGCCATCCGCGGTCTTCACCCGCAGGTAATCGTAGCTTTCGCCATATCCGCGCGTTTCGATGCGGCTGCGGGCAACCCCGCGTGCAGCAAGGTAATCGGCCACAGCCTGCGCGCGTTGTTCCGACAGGCGCTGATTGAGCGCGTCCGAGCCGGTCGTATCGGTAAAGCCGTACACATCGACGAGGCTGTTGGGATATTTGATCAGGCTTTCCGCCACAGCATTGAGCGAATCGTAGAAGCCGGGATTGATGTTGGCCGATCCGCGCGCGAAGGTGACACCGTCGGGCAAGCGCACCAGAATCGCGTCCTGATCGCCCACTTCCTCGACATCGACCCCTGTTCCCTGCAGCTCTTCATCAAGCTCGCGGATCTGGTCATCGAACTGCTTGCCGATGACGGCCCCTGCCGAACCGCCGATACCTGCACCAATGATGCGGGCCGTGTCGCCGCCGATCGCGCCGCCGAGCAGATAGCCAAGCGTGCCGCCCAGGCCAGCGCCGATTGCCGTGCGCGAAACCTTGCGTTCCCCGGTGTTGGGATCGGTAACGCATGCGCTCGTCCCGAGCAGCGCCAATGCTGCCGTTCCCGAGAGAAGAATCCGTGATGCTTTCATGTTTCGTCCTCCAGCCTTGTTTTACGGCACCATCATACATGATTAGTGCCTGATGTCCTGCGCATTCATCTGATGCCCAAGCCCGCTTTTCGCGAAGCTGAACGCATTTTTGCCAAGGGTTTTGCCAACGAACACTGGAACACCGCGCGATTTCTGCTAGCGACAGGGGGTGACACCGTTTCCCTGGCCAGAAGTCCTGATTATCGCCGGGCTGATCGTGCTCAATGGCGTTTTCGCCATGTCCGAGCTGGCGATTGTCTCCGCCCAGACGAACAAGCTCAAGGCGAAAGCCGAAGATGGCTCTGCCAGCGCGCGGATTGCCATCGGTCTTGCTGCGGAGCCGGGCAAATTCCTCTCCACCGTCCAGATCGGGATCACCCTGATTGCGATCATCACCGGCGCGTTCTCGGGTGCCAGCCTTGAAGGGCCGGTGGGTGAGCGGCTGGCTGCGCTGGGCGTGCCCGCCGACATATCGCAGGAAGCTGCGTTTGTGACTGTGATTGCGCTGACGACCTATCTGAGCGTGGTTGTGGGCGAATTGGTGCCCAAACAGCTTGCGCTGAGGGCGGCGGTTCCGGTTTCGCTGGTTATGGCACGCCCGATGGCGTTGCTCGCCACCATTGCGGCGCCGCTGGTCTGGCTGCTTGACCGCTCATCGGCGGGCATCGTTGCGTTGTTCGGCATTCGGGCAAAGGGTCAGACCTCGGTCACCGCCGAGGAACTGCAAATGATCTTCGCCGAAGCCACACGCTCGGGCGTGATCGAGGAAGAACAGCACCAGATCCTGACGGGCGTCGTCCGCCTGGCGGAACGCCCGGTGCGCGAAATGATGACGCCGCGTACCGAACTCGACTGGATCGAGGCCGATGCCGATGTCACGCAGATCAGGGAAACGATCGAACGCAGCCCTCATTCGCTGCTGCCCGTGGCAGAAGGCTCGCCCGATACGATCCTTGGCATCGTCAAGGTGCGCGAAGTGCTGGCGGCGCTCGTCGCGGGCGAGGAAGTCTCGATCCGGGCAATGATGCGCAAGGCCGAGGTCGTACCCGATCAGCTTGATGCAATGGATGCGCTGCGGGTGCTGCAATCCGCCGATATCGCCATGGCTGTTGTGCATGACGAATACGGCCATTTCGAAGGAATCGTCACGCCGGTCGATCTACTCACCGCCATCGCAGGGAGTTTCGCCAGCGACAAGGATCAGGGCGAAGCGCCCCAGATCGTCGAGAGGAGTGACGGATCGCTGCTGGTGTCCGGTGCGCTTTCGGCGGACGGCCTCGCCGACAGGCTGGGGCTGGTTTATGGCGAGGGCCGCGAATTCGGCACTGCGGCGGGGTATGTCCTGTCCATCATGAAGAAGCTCCCGCTTGAGGGCGAGAGCTTCGTCGATCAGGGCTGGAGCTTCGAGATCGTCGACATGGACAATCGCCGGATCGACAAGATTCTGGTGCGGCAAGTCGATGATGAGCCGGACGATACGCGCGGCTAGCCAACCCGCCCTGACTTAACCCGGAATAAGCGTCTGTGCCGCTGCGCCGTCACCCTGAGGGGCGGCGATGATGTCGCGCGTCACGCTGCCCTTGGCAACGGTGTTGGTGCCCGGATCGCCAACTTCGGAGCGGATGCCCGGAGCCGCGCTGCCGGCACGGTCAAGCGCGCTGGTTTCGATCTGGCTACGCGGCGCAGGGCCGCCGAACAGCGCTTCGAGTGCCTGTTCCGACGCGGTGCCTTCGGACGGGCGCGGTGCGCCGGGTGCCGGCGGAGTCAGCGTGAAATCGGGCGGGACCACCAGCGGAGCCTGCCGCTGGACGGCGAATTCATCGGGCCGGTCACGGTTGAAGATGCCGCTGCCTCCGCAAGCCGCCAGCATGGCGCAGCCGGATGCGAGCAGGATGGCCGATTTGAGGTTACGCATGTTCATTCTCCGCTTGGACGCTTTGCGCATCCGTATTTTCATCCTTTTCGCGCACGAACAGGCTGCGGGCAAGGATTATGAAAACACCGATGGTGATAGCCGCATCGGCGATGTTGAAAACGAGGAAGGGGCGGAACGTCCCGATGTGGAAATCGGCATAGTCAATGACATAGCCCAGTTCCCAGCGATCACGGATGTTACCCAGCGCCCCGCCAAGGATCAGCGCCAGCCCGAGAATGTCACTCAGCAGCTTTTCGCGCATCATCCATACCAGCACCACAAGCGCGATCGCGGCGGTGACAAGCACCAGCAGCCAGCGCATCTCCATCGTCGTCGCCTGGAACATGCCGAGCGAGATGCCGCGATTTTCGGTGTAGGTCAGGTCGAAGAACGGCAGCAGCTCGATATTGCGCACCAGACGCAGGTCGAGCGGGCCGATCACATACCACTTCACGATCTGGTCAATCACCGCGATGAAGGCGGCAAACCCCAGCCCGATCAGCCGGTTGCGGGTGAACAATCCGCTCATTGCGCGCCGTCCATCCCGGCAACCACGCTGTCGCAGCGCCCGCACAGCGCGCCGTCTTCGGGCACGTCGGGAAGCAGGCGCCAGCAGCGGCCGCATTTGTGGTCGGTGGATTTGGTGACTGTCACCTCTTCGCCTTGCCCGCGCGTCACTGTCCCGGTGATGAACAATTCGGCGAGCTGTTCGTCGCTGACCCCTTCGGGAACGGCCGATGCGGGCACGGTGACGACGGCTTCATTGCTCGAACGGATCACCTTTTCGCGGCGCAGCGGCTCGATCGCTTCGGTCACGCGCTCACGCAGTTCGCGCAGCTTTGCCCATGTTGCGGTGTCCGCCGGAACGGCAGGGACACTTGGCCATTCGAGCAAGTGGACGCTGCCGCCCTGTTCGTCGTCTTCGGGATAGCGGCTCTTCCACACTTCCTCGGCGGTGAAGACCAGCACCGGCGCGGCATAACGCACCAGCGCGTGGAACAGCAGGTCGAGCACCACGCGATAGGCATTACGCAGATCGCTGTCCAGCCCTTCGCAATAGAGCGTGTCCTTGCGGATATCGAAATAGAACGCGCTGAGGTCTTCGTTGCAGAAATCGACCAGCAGGCGGGTGTAGGTGTTGAAATCGTACTCGGTCGCCGCCTTGCGCAGCTTCCCGTCAAGTTCGGACAAGAGCGAGAGGACATAGCGCTCCAGCTCCGGAATCTCGCCCAGATCGCTCATGTCGCCAACCCAGCCGTCCAGCGCGCCCAGCAGGTAGCGGAAAGTGTTGCGCAGCTTGCGGTACTGGTCGCCCACGCCTTTCAGGATTTCATCGCCGATGCGGTGATCCTCGGTGAAATCGACCGACAGCGCCCACAGCCGGATGATGTCCGCGCCGGTCGTCTCCATCACCTTCAGCGGGTCGATGGTGTTGCCGAGCGATTTCGACATCTTCTTGCCCTTGGCATCCATGGTGAAGCCGTGGGTCAGAACCTGATCGTAAGGCGCCCGCCCGCGCGTCGCGCAGCTTTGCAGCAGCGAGGACTGGAACCAGCCGCGATGCTGGTCAGACCCTTCGAGATAGAGGTTGGCAGGCCATTGCAGGTCGGGCCAGCGCCCGGATTCGAGCACGAAGGCATGGGTGCAGCCCGAATCGAACCACACGTCGAGAATGTCGGTGACCATCTCGAAATCGTCGGGATTGTAATCGGGGCCGAGGAATTCGGCCTTGCGGCTCTCCTCCCACGCATCGACGCCCTGTTCGCGCACCGCGTTGACGATGCGGGCGTTCACGGCGGAGTCTTGCAGATAGGTGCCGTCAGGCCGCACGAACAGCGTGATCGGCACGCCCCATGCGCGCTGGCGCGAAAGCACCCAGTCGGGCCGCCCTTCGACCATTGCGCCGATGCGGCGGCGGCCCTTTTCGGGGATGAATTCGACGCGGGCGATTTCCTCCATCGCCCGTTCGCGCAGCGTCGGCGCGGCGCACAGGCTTTCCTCGGAAGGATCAATCGCGCCGCCTTCGCTTTCCCACGCCTTGTCTTCCTTGCTCTTGGGTTCGAGCCACGGAAGATCGCGATCCATCGGCACGAACCATTGCGGCGTGCAGCGATAGATGACCTTGGCTTTCGAGCGCCATGAGTGCGGGTAGGAATGCGCGTAATCGGCGCTGGCGGAGAGCAACGCCCCCGCTTCGCGCAAATCGTTGCAGATCGGCCCGTCGGGCGCGTTGAACGGCTTGTTGATGACGGAGCGGCGGCGGTCATCGTCCCCGCCCAGCCACGGCCAGTCGTCGCGATAGGTGCCATCGTCCTGCACCGCGAAGACCGGGTTGATCCCTGCCGATTTGCACAGGTCGAAATCGTCTTCGCCGTGATCAGGCGCCATGTGGACGATGCCTGTGCCGCTGTCCGTGGTGACAAAATCGCCTGTAAGCATCGGGCGCGGTGTCGCATAGAACCCGCCGAGATGGTGCATGGGGTGGCGGACCTTGGTTCCGGCGAGGTCGGAGCCTTTGCCTTCCCACATCCGCTCGAAAATCTGATGCGGCTCGCCGCTATCGGTGAGGAAACCGATGCGGTCGCCAAACTGGATCATCAAATCCTTAGCGACGAGGAAGGAGCGTCCGGTGGAACTTGGCCCGCTTTCAGGCAGAATTGTCTCGCGGACGAGCACGTAATCAACCTCCGGCCCATAGGCCAAAGCCTGGTTCACCGGGATCGTCCACGGGGTCGTCGTCCAGATCACCGCATGCGCGCCGACCAGTTCGGGGATCGGGCTTTCGATGATCTCGAACGCCACGTCGATCTGCGGGCTGTCGGTCAGGTCTTCGTACTCAACCTCCGCCTCGGCCAGCGCCGTCTTTTCGACCGGGGACCACATCACCGGCTTCGCGCCGCGATAGAGGTTGCCGTTCTCCGCGAACTTGCACAGCTCGGCAACGATCGTCGCCTCGGCCTGGAAATCCATCGTCAGATACGGATTGTCCCAATCGCCAAGGATGCCCAGCCGCTTCAGCTGCTCGCGCTGTGTATCGACCCAGTGCTGCGCATAGGCGCGGCATTCGGCGCGGAATTCCTTTGCGGGAACCTCGTCCTTGTTCTTCTTCTTCTTGCGGTACTGTTCCTCGACCTTCCATTCGATCGGCAGGCCGTGGCAGTCCCAGCCCGGAACATAGGGCGCGTCCTTGCCCATCAGGTTCTGCGTGCGGCAGACCATGTCCTTCAGGATATGGTTCAGCGCGTGGCCGATGTGCATGTCGCCATTGGCATAGGGCGGGCCATCGTGGAGGATGAACTTCTCCCGGCCCCGGCGCGCCTCGCGCAGTTTCTCGTAAAGACCAATCTCGCGCCAGCGCGCCGCAATGCCCGGTTCCTTCTGCGGAAGGCCGGCTTTCATCGGGAAGTCCGTCTTCGGCAGGAAGACGGTGTCCTTGTAGTCGCGTTTCGCGGTGTCGTTACTCATCGGGAAGGGCGCTTAGAAGCCTTCGCGCTTCGTCGCAATCCTTCTCCATCTGCGCCATCAATCCTTCGAGGTTGTCAAACTTCGCCTCGCCGCGCAGGAAGTGGTGGAAGGCGACCTCGATTTCCTGCCCGTACAGATCGCCGGAGAAGTCGAAGAAATAGGGTTCGAGCAGTTCCTTGGGCGGTTCGAACTGCGGACGGATGCCGATATTGGCCGCGCCTTTCAGCACTTGGCCCGTCGCCAGTATCTTTCCCGTAACGGCATAGACGCCGTATCTGGGCCGCAGGTAATTCTCGACCGAAAGGTTCGCCGTGGGATAGCCAATGGTGCGACCGCGCTTGTCCCCGTGTTCCACGATCCCGCGGATCGCGAAGGGGCGCGACAAAAGCTGCGCGGCGAGCTGCGGATCGCCTTCGCGCAGGGCTTCGCGGATACGGCTGGAGGAAATGACGCCGGATTCCTCAACCGCTTCGACCACGCGCGATTCGAGGCCGTTTTCGGCCCCGAAGGTGCGCAGCAGATCGACATTGCCCTTCGCCATCTTTCCGAAAGTGAAATCGCCGCCCGTCACCACGCCATGCGCACCGAAACGGCCGATCAGGATTTGCGTGATGAAATCCTCCGCGCTCGTCCCAGCCAGTTCGGCATCGAAGTGGAACACCAGCATCGCGGTGGCCCCGGCGGCAAGGTACAGCTCCTGCCGCTGTTCGAGCGTGGTCAGGCGGAACGGCGGCACGTCGGGGCGGAAGAACCGCACCGGATGCGGATCGAATGTCGCGATGATCGAAGGGCGGCCCTCCTCATGCGCCCAGCGGATCGCCTCGCCCGCCACGGCCTGATGCCCGCGATGGAAACCGTCGAAATTGCCCAGCGCGATCACCGCACCGCGCAGCGCCTTGGGAACATCCTCACGATGATCGAGCCACCTCATTGCGCTGCTTTCATCGGATTGAGCCCGGCTTGCAACACCCGAAGCGCGTTAAGGCCCATCGCGGCGCGGATTTCTTCCTCGGAGAAACCTTCGTCGATCAATGCCTGCGTCACCTGTGTCAGTTGCGAAGTGTCGAACCGCACGGTGACCGCGCCGTCATAGTCGCTGCCCAGCGCGACGTGTTCGATTCCCACAAGATCGCGGATATGCTTCATCGCGCGGGCGGTGGCGCGCGGGTCTGTGGAGCACACCGCGCCCTCCCAATAGCCGACGCCGATCACTCCGCCGGTTGCGGCGACGCCCCGGATCTCGTCATCGGTAAGGTTGCGGTTGACATCGCAAGTCGCCTGAACCCCGCCGTGGCTGGAGACCACCGGGCGACGCGCCATCGCCAGCACTTCTGCAACGCATTGGTGCGAGCAATGGGCGATGTCGACGATAATGCCCTTGTCCTCCATGCGGCGGACGACCTCTCGGCCCATCGGGGTGAGTCCGCCCTTTTCCTCGCCATGCATCGACCCGGCGAGTTCATTGTCGAAGAAATGGGTGAGCCCAGCCATACGCAGGCCGGCGTCATAAAGCTTGTCGAGATTGTCGGGATCGCCTTCGAGACTGTGCAGGCCCTCTGCGCTGAAAAGCGCGCCGATGGGAGGTTGTGCGATGCCCTTTACGCCCTCAGGTGCCCTGCGCCACATGCTCTTGTCTGCTCGTTGCGAAAGCAGGGTTTCAAGTTCCGTGGCACTCGTCACCTTGGTCAAGATGCCCCACTTGTCTTCGCTTACGGCCCGATCAAGCTTCTCGCCATGATAGAGCCCGCGCTCAAGGATCGAGAACCACGTGCGCACCGGTTGCAACTGGCCAATGGCAAGCATGGTGATGTTGTCGCCATCGGCGGAATTGCTGTCGTAATTCTGACCCTTTGGCGTCTTGGTGACGCTGGAGAACACCTGCAGCGCGACATTGCCTTGCTGCAGCCGCCAAAGGTCTACATGCCCCCGGCCGCTGTCCGCCAGCAGGCTGCGCTGCCACAGCAGTGTATCGGCGTGAAGGTCGACGATGGTCAGTGTCGCGTGCAGCGCCTTCGCCTCGGCGCTCACCGCGATCAGCGGCTCGCCGTCGATCTTGTTCATGCTTTCTTCGGCCATCCTCGGCGCGAACAGGAAGAACCCCGCTGCGGCGAGCACGACAAAGCCGACGAGCCCGAGGAGAAGCTTGCGGATCATGACGCTTCGCATGCCTCACCTGCGTGGTCCTCGTCATGGCGCGCATAAGTGACGAAGGAATAGGCGGGCCGGCCATCTTCGGCAGGATGATCTTCGCGCGATGTTTCGCGCCAATCATCACCAAGCGGCTTCATGAAGGTGTCGCCGGGATAATCCTCGTGAATTTCGGTCACTTCGATGCGGTCTGCCATGGGGCGGAACACGTCATAGATCGCGGCGCCGCCAACAACCGCAATTTCGCCGGTTTCGTTGCCTTCAGCCGCCTTTGAAAGCGCTTCAGCCGCGGTTCGCACGACTTCGGCCCCGGTCGAATCCCAATGTTCGCGCCGGGTGAGCACAATGTGGCGACGCCCCGGAAGCAGGCCCGGCAGGCTTTCAAAGGTCTTGCGCCCCATGATCATCGGCTTGCCCAAAGTCAGCGCCTTGAACCGCTTGAGGTCAGCCGGAAGGTGCCACGGCAAGCGTCCTTCATGGCCGATTGCGCCATTGGCGGCGCGCGCATAGATCAGGAAAATCTCTTTTGTATTCATGGGGTTCACGGCTTGCCGTGGCTGATCCCGTGAGACACGCGCGTGACATGGCCCATCTTGCGTCCGGCGCGGGCCTCGCGTTTGCCGTAAAGGTGCAAATGCGGCTCCCCGGCTTCGGAAAGAATCCGGTGCGCCGCCAACGCCTGTTCGCCGACGATGTTGCGCATCTCGATTTCGGCAAAGCGGGTCGCCGTCCCGCCCAGCGGCAGGGCGCAGATCGCGCGGATGTGGTTTTCGAACTGGCTCGTCGCCGCACCTTCGATGGTCCAGTGCCCGGAATTGTGGACGCGCGGCGCCATCTCGTTGAAAACAGGCCCATTTCGTGTGGCGAAGAATTCGAGCGTCAGCACCCCGACATAGCCCAGCGCCTTGGCGGTCTTCTTGGCGATGGCGCGTGCCTCCTCGACCTGAGCCTCGACAATCTCACCTGCCGGCAGAGCCGAACGCACCAGCATTCCGCCTTCGTGGGTGTTTGCGGTCGAATCCCAGATGCGGATCGAGCCGTCGTACCCGCGAGCAAGGATTACGGAAAATTCGGTCTCGAAATCGACAAGCCCTTCGTAAATGCAGGTTTGCCCCGGGAAGCGCACCCCGTCGGCTTCGCGCACTGACCCGATGCGCCACTGGCCTTTGCCGTCGTAACCGTCGCGCGCGGTCTTCAGAATACCGGGCGCGCCGATCCGGTCGATGGCGCGGGTGAGTTCTTCGTCGCTTTCGACCCGCATATAGGGCGCGCAAGTCGCGCCAAGCTCTTCGACGAAGCGTTTCTCGTTCAGGCGATCCTGCGCAATCTGGAGCGCGCGCGGATTGGGTGCGAGCATGCGTTCGGGAATCGCGCCAACCGCCGTCAGCGGGACGTTCTCGAATTCCCAGGTCACGACATCGCACTTGCTGGCGAATGCAGCGAGCGCAGCGGTTTCACCCCAGCCGTTGTCGAAGAAGTCGTCGCAAGCCGACGCCGCGACATTGTCTCCGGGCGGGGCATAGCCGATGCAGCGATAGCCCAGCTGCTTTGCCGCGATGGCGAGCATCCGGCCAAGCTGGCCGCCGCCAAGGATGCCGATGGTCGAGCCCGGGGAAAGAGGGGTGCGTTCTGCCATCAGTCCACCGGTACGTCAGCGACATCGCCTGTACGGGCTGCGCGCCAATCCTGTAGCCGCTCCGACAGGTCTTCGTCACTCAGCGCCAGAATGGCAGCCGCCATCAACGCGGCATTCTTGGCCCCCGCTTCGCCAATGGCCAGCGTGCCGACCGGAATCCCGGCGGGCATCTGGACGATCGACAGCAGGCTATCCATGCCCGACAGCGCTTTCGACTGCACCGGTACGCCCAGCACCGGCAGATGCGTCATCGCCGCGATCATTCCGGGGAGGTGTGCCGCACCCCCGGCACCGGCGATGATCACGTCAAAGCCTTCGCCTTCTGCACCCTTGGCAAAGGCGCTCATCCGATCCGGTGTGCGATGGGCGGAGACGATCCGGGCCTCATGTTCGACCTCAAGCTCCTCAAGAAGCTCTGCGGCAAGGCGCATGGTCGGCCAGTCCGACTGGCTGCCCATGACGATGGCTACCTTTCCTCCCACGCGCAAAGCCCCTCAGCTATCCTTCAGATAGTACCGTTCGCCCGGCACCATGTTGTCATCGAAGTCATAGATGATCGGCTGGCCCGTGGGAATCTCCAGCCCGGTGATGTCCTCATCCGAGATATTCGAAAGGTGCTTCACCAGCGCGCGCAAGCTGTTGCCGTGGGCTGAAATGATCACGGTTTCGCCGCTTGCCAGCACCGGCAGAATGTCGCTCTCCCAATAGGGCAGCACGCGCTCGATCGTCAGTTTCAGGCTTTCGGTGCGCGGCACCTCGATCCCCGCGTAGCGCGGATCGCCCGACAGGTCGTATTCGCTGCCTTGTTCCATCGGCGGCGGCGGCACGTCGAAGCTGCGGCGCCATATGTGCACCTGTTCATCGCCGTGCTTGTCGCGGGTCTCCTGCTTGTTCAGCCCGGTCAGCCCGCCATAGTGCCTTTCATTGAGGCGCCAGTCCTTCGTCACCGGCAGCCACAGCCGCCCCATTTCCTCCAGCGCCAGATTGAGCGTCTTGATCGCGCGGGTCTGAACCGAGGTGAAGCAGACCGTGGGCAGCACACCCTTGTCCTTCATCAGCGCGCCGGCGGCCTTCGCCTCGGCCACACCCTTTTCGGTGAGGTCGACATCCCACCATCCGGTAAAGCGGTTTTCAAGGTTCCACTGGCTCTGGCCGTGGCGGACCAATATCAACTTTGGCACTTGGAAGGTCGCTCCTGCTTGGTCGGGCCTATATCATCGGGCTTGTGTGATCAGGAACGTTACGCGTTAGCTTTCGCAATCGTCCTTGGAAACCCCGTTATCGGGCGATTCGGCCTTCAACTGGCGCGATTGCGTTTTTCGACGACGCAGGTTTTCGCGCAGCTTTGCCGCCATGCGTTCCTCACGCGACATTTTATTGCTTTGGCCTTCACTCATGCGAAACCCATTGCCGTTAGAGGCGGCAACCTTCAAGCCCCGCTTGACATTCGCATCGCGCGCGACAATAGCGCGCGCCTGCACTGGCAGGCTGCTGTAGCTCAGTGGTAGAGCGCACCCTTGGTAAGGGTGAGGTCGAGAGTTCAATTCTCTCCAGCAGCACCACCTCCTGCCCATGCCCGTCAGACCGGGTTTTTGCGGCACCAACACCCCATACCCACACTTTTGACGATACGCCTGCGCGGCAGGCTTCGCTATCCCTTTGCCCATCACGGTATATGCGAGGGAGAGCGCACGATGGATCTGGGACTCAAAGGCAAGAAAGTCATCATGAACGGCGGCGCGCACGGGCTGGGGCTTGCCTCGCTCAAGCTGTTCGCGGCCGAGGGCGCCGATGTCGCCTTTTTCAGCCGCAAGGAAGACAAGATCGAAGCGGCCAAGGCGGCGATCGAAGCAGCAGGGCCGGGCAAGGTGTTTGCCGAAGTGTTCGACATGGCCAGCGGGCCTGACGCCTACAAGGCATGGCTGGAAAAGGCCGCCGGCGAACTGGGCGGCTGCGATATCTTCATCCACACGGCATCCTCCTCCGGCACGGGTGGCACCGGTGACTGGCAGAGCACGCTCGACATGGACATCATGGGTGCGGTCAACGGGGTTGAGGTTTTGACCCCGCATCTCGCCAATTCGGACAGTGGCTCCATCGTGTTCATGAGCTCGACTGCGGCGCTTGAGACCTTCATCGCCCCGCAGGCGTTCAACGCGCTCAAGGCCGCGCTGATCACCTACGGCTCGCAATTGTCGCAGGCGCTTGCGCCGCAGGGCATCCGCGTCAACACCGTGTCGCCCGGCGCGATCTACTATCCCGGCGGCAACTGGGAAGTGATCGAAGGCGTCATGCCGGAGCTGTTCCAGGCGACGCTCGCCAAGATGCCGATGGGACGTTTCGGCAATGATCAGGAAGTCGCCAACGCGATCGTCTTCGTTGCCAGCCCGGCTGTCCCCTACATGACCGGCGCCAATGTCGTCGTCGACGGCGGCTTCACGCAGCGCGTCCAGTTCTAAGCACCCCGATCCCAACAGGAAGGCTCTTACTCCATGGCTGAGATAGACCGCGACAAGCTGCTCGACATCTATACCCGCACGATGAAGGTAAACCGCACGGACGAGAAGTTCCGCGAACTGCTGATGCAGGGCAAGGTCGCCGTGATGTATTACTGCGTGCGCGGGCAGGAGCTGGTTTCCGCCGCGGCGATGGCTGCATTGGAAAAGGACGATTACGTCGTCTGCACCTATCGCGGCCAGGGCGAACAGACCGCCAAGGGCATTCCGATGGAAAAGTGGTGGGGCGAATGCCTCGGCAAGGCGACCGGCACCTGCAAAGGCAAGGGCGGCACCATGCACATCACCGATCCTGAAACCGGAATCATGGTGACAACGGGCGTCGTCGGATCGGGCCTGCCGATTGCCAATGGGCTTGCCATGGCGAGCCAGAACAATGGCGACGGGCGTGTGACGCTGGTCAGCTTTGGCGATGGCGCGGCCAATATCGGCGGCTTCCACGAAGCGATGAACATGGCCCAGCTTTACAAGCTGCCGGTCGTCTTCCTGTGCCAGAACAACCGCTATGGCGAACACACCGCCTATGCCGATCACACCGACAGCCCCAATATCGCCAGCCGCGCTGCGGGCTATGGCATGCCGGGTGCGACGGTGGACGGCAATGACGTGAATCAGGTCTACCCCGCCGTCAAAGAAGCCGTGGATCGGGCGCGCCGCGGCGAAGGGCCGACGCTGGTCGAGGCCATGTGTTATCGAATGATGGGCCACTTCTTCGGCTCGGACTTCAGCTACATGCCGCCCGAGCATATTGCCGAGATGAAGGCCGAAGATCCGCTGCCCAAGCTCAGGCAGGTCATGCTCGAACACCAGTTCACCGAAGAGGAGCTGGACGCGATCGTCGCCGACATCGACGCGCAGATCAACGCGGCGGTGCAACACGCGCTCGACGCGCCGCTGCCTGACACTGACGAAATCTACAAAGACGTTCTCGAGGAGGTTAACTGACATGGGTCAGATCACCATGACGCAGGCGCTGAACCTCGCGATTGACGAGGCGATGGCCGAAGACGACGGCGTGTTCTGCCTGGGCGAGGACGTTTCGGCCAAGCAGGGCGGCGGGGTGTTCAAGGTCACCGCCGGGCTTACCGAAAAGTATGGCGAACACCGCATCCGCGCCACGCCGATTTCCGAAACCGCGATCATCGGCGCGGCCGTGGGTGCGGCGCTGGCCGGACAGCGCCCGATTGCCGAGATCATGCTGATGAACTTCGTCGGCGTGTGCATGGACCAGATCGTCAACCACGCGGCCAAGCTGCGCTTCATGTCGGGCGGGCAGACGCCGTGCCCGATCGTGATCCGCACCACCACTGGGGTGGGCGTGGGCTTTGGCGGGCAGCATTCCGACATGCTCGAAGCATGGTTCGCGCATGTCGCCGGTATGCATGTCGTCACCCCGTCGAACGCCGCGGATGCGCGCGGATTGATGCGGTCTGCGATCGACGCCAACGATCCGGTCGTCTTTATCGAGAACATCCTTTGCTACGGCCTGACCAGCGAAGACCCGGGGCCGGGTTACCGCGTGCCGCTGGGCAAGGCCGCGATTGCGCGTGAAGGCAGTGACATCAGCCTCATCACCTATGGCCGCACCGTGCTCGATGCACTCGAAGTGGCGGGCGAGCTGGAGAAAGAGGGCATCAGCGTCGAGGTTGTCGATCTGCGCACCATCGCCCCTTATGACGAAGCTACCGTGCTCGCTTCGGTCAACAAGACGGGCCGCGCGCTGACCCTGCACGAGGCGGTGCGTCCATTCGGGACGGGGGCGGAAATCGCCGCCAACATCCAGGAGAAGTGCTGGGACAATCTCAAAGGTCCGGTGCGCCGCATCGGCGGAACCTTCTCCGCCGTGCCCTTCGCGTCGCATCTGGAGCAGGCGTGGATCCCGACCAAGGCGCAAATCGTCGAACAGATCAAGGCAAGCGTAGGGAAGCTCTGAATGGCCGAGGAAATCCGCATCCCCAAGCTGGGCATGAGCGCGACCGAGGTGACGCTCGCTGAATGGATGTTCGGCGATGGCGAACAGGTCAGCAAGGGCGACATCATCTACACCGCCGAAACCGACAAGACGACCGTCGAAATCGAAGCCCAGGCCTCCGGCGTCATCCGCCCGACCGGAGAGGAAGGCGTCAAATACAAGGTCGGCGACATCATCGGGACGATCGAGTGAGGGCTGGCGACGGTGAGTAATCCGCGTGAACTTCTGTCCGCAGTCTATGCCGCAGCGGGTGCGCGCGACTGGGACAAGGTCGAAAGCCTGCTTCACCCCGATTTCGTGCTGTACGAGGCGGAGTGCCTGCCGTTCGGCGGGGAATGGCGCGGCAAGGACGCGCTGCAACGCTGCGCCGCCGCGATGTATGGTACCTGGGCCGAGGCCAAGGTCGACATTCACGACATCACCGGCGGCGATACCCACGCCGTTACGGTGCTGACGCTGACGATGCACCCCAAGGACGGCAGCGCCCCCTTCAGCCAGACCGTCAACGAGATGGGCGTATTCGAGGACGGGCTGCTCAAGGAACTGCGCATCCATTACTTCGACGCCGCCGAGGTTGCTGCGCGGGCTTGATTCGGGTGTGGGTGTGACAGCGAACCGGGTATTTTAAAAATATTCGGTCCTGCCCCAAACCACTGAACACAATAGGAAAAGCCGGATTTTCCGTCAGCGGGGGTGTGACTTTTCAGATTGATCGCTTTCCATCCTGATTGCACACGGCCGGCGGACAGAGCGCCGCGCATTGCAACAGTATCGCCCGGACGTCCCCATGTAGGAAAGCGCCCATTTCAGCGCAGTTTGGCAGAAAGAGTGGGGTTACTGTCCTAACGGTTGCCGCGCGATCGGGCTAATATCTGTCCATGGCACACAAACACACCATTCAGACAAAGGCCCCGCAGCCACGCCGCGTCGTCATGGTCGTCTATCCGCAGGCGCACATTCTCGACGTGGTCGGCCCGCTTGAGGTGCTGACCGGCGCGAAGCTGTTCCTGCCCGAAGGCGTCACCCCCTATGAAGTGCACGTCGTCGCCGAAAGCGCGGGCCGGGTCAGCACGACCAGCGGGCTGACGATCGAGGCCGACCAGAGCTTTGCCGACGCGCTGGCCGATGGCGCCCCGATCGATACGCTGGTCGTCGCAGGCGGGCACGGCACGGTCGAGGCGCTTGAAAGCCCGGCCTTGCTCGATTTCGTGCAACAGGCGGCAAGGCGGGCCGGACGCGTCGTGTCGATCTGTACCGGGGCGATGATCCTCGCAGAGATCGGACTGCTCGACGGGCGCCGCGCCACCACCCATTGGTGGTGGTGCCCGGTTCTCGCCAAGCGCTATCCGCAAGTCACTGTCCAGTCGGACGCGATCTTCATCCGCGACGGCAATATCTGGACCTCCGCCGGAGTGACATCGGGGATGGACCTGGCGCTGGCGCTGCTGGAACAGGACTGGGGCCACGACATCGCGCTTCAGGTCGCGCGCTACAATGTGATGTACATGATGCGTCCCGGCGGACAGTCGCAATTCAGCGCGCATCTGGTCGCGCAGCGGGCCGAGGACCCGGCCATCAACGAAACGCTCGACTACATCCTCGGCAATCTGGCCGAACCGCTCAACATCACCGCTCTGGCGGCGCGGGCGGCCATGTCGGAGCGGAGTTTCGCGCGAAAGTTCAAGGACGAAACCGGGGTCACGCCGGCGCATTACGTCGAAGCGGCAAGGGTTCAGGCGGCGCGGGTCGCGTTGGAGCAGTCCTCTGCCCGGATCGATCAGATCGCGCTTCAGACCGGCTTCCAGAGCGCCGAGCGGATGCGCCGCGCGTTTCAGCGCCACGTCGGCGTTTCGGCGACGGACTATCGCGAACGCTTCTGCCTCGGCGCCTTGAACCAAGCACCGGAGCCGCTTCCGTAAAACATCCGGGCAACCCGCCCCGATCAGACGGGATCACCACCCGCAAGGGCGTGTGCCCCTTCCACAAACCAACCTCCAAATTCCAGCGTCAGGGTCGCCTGCCGCAGCGGGAACGCTTGCCCGCAATCCATGCAAGCGACGCAAATGAAAGGACTGAAAGACCATGATGTATTCCCAAGACACCATCCGTACCGTGAAGCCGCTGGGCGTGGGTTTGGCCGCGCTGGCTGCCTCGCTGGCAATGCTGGCAACGGCGTCGCCAACCCATGCACAATCCAGTGACGAGCATTTCCAGGGCGTCACCATCGGTGCGCAGGCCGGGTGGGAAGACCGCACAATCGACGCGACGGTGCTGCCCGATACGCTCAACACCGCGCTGGACGATAGCCGGGACGGCTTCGCCTATGCCGGTTATGTCGGATACGATCACCAGCTTGACCGCTTCGTGATCGGTGTCGAAGCCGGTTTCGCGCCGGGCGGCAAGACCTTGCGCGCCGATATTCCGGGCGGTTCGATCGAGCTCGATTCGAAATGGAGCGCCGACCTCAGCGTGCGTGGCGGCGTGACCGTGACTGAGCGGCTGCTCGCCTATGGCCGGGTCGGCTATGCGCTCAACCGCTATCGCATCCGTGGCTTTGCCACCGGTACCACCGCTCCTGTCGCCAGCGATGGCGAGACTGCCGACGGCGTGATCTTTGGCGGCGGGCTGGAGTACGCGCTCAGCGATAACGCGTCGGTGCGCGCCGAATACCGGCGCAAGGAGCTCGACGGTTCGCTGTCGTCCAACCAGGTCCTCGGAGGCGTCACCTTGCGCTTCTGACGATGGTCGGGCCGCTGCCGGAATCCCCAAACCTGCACCCCCCGGCGGTGGCCCGGCCCCATTTTCCCCGAACCATGAACCAAGGGAGTAACCCGATGTTTCGCACCTTTACTCTTGTTGTCGGGCTGG
Organism: Erythrobacter sp. Dej080120_24; assembly: GCF_036322605.1. Lineage (GTDB taxonomy): Bacteria > Pseudomonadota > Alphaproteobacteria > Sphingomonadales > Sphingomonadaceae > Erythrobacter > Erythrobacter aurantius. Next base: position 291,569 of record NZ_AP027262.1, on the reverse strand, counting down.
CGCTGATTGGAGGCGGTTGCACCACCGTCGAACAGCGCGCCACCCGCTATTCCTTTCTCACCTGTGCCCAGCTTGCCACCGCGCTCGATTATGAGAAGCGCGGGGAGCGGCGCGCCCGGCGTACCGGGGTTGTCACGGGCATCGCCAGCATTATCGCGGGCGGTGATGACGGTGACCTGCTTGAGCTTGATTCCGACATGAATTTTCTCGAAGCCGATGACCGCCGCTTATCGGTTCGCGCGATCCGGGCCGAACAGCAGCGGCGCTGCGTTGCGGCTGATGGTGCGCCTGAAACCTCTGCCTCGTGATCGACGGCTTCCGCGCTAAAGCGTCTGTCCGTCATCCAGCACGAAATCGCTGCCCGTCACGAACTCCGCCGCGTCCGAACACAGGAACAGCAGCGGCCCGTCCAGCCCTTCTTCGCCCATCAGCCGGCGTTTGGGGAAACGGGCGATCTGCTTCTTTCCCATGTCGGTATCGAACCAATCGTCGTTGATTGCGGTGCGGATGTAGCCGGGGGAGATCGTGTTGACGCAAATGCCATAGCGCGCCCATTCGCGCGCCATGCTGCGCGCGGCCTGAATGACACCCGCCTTTGATGCCGAATAGGCGACGAGGCCGGGCGAAGGCTCGAAAGCGGTGATCGAGGCGATCATCACGATCCGCCCGCGCTGCACCTTGTTCGCGATCATCCGTTTTGCGCCTTCGCGCGCGGTCAGGATCGCGCCTTTGAGGTTGATCGCAAGCGTGCGCTCGATCTCTTCCTCGGGCATGTCGATCGCCATGCCTGCGCCGTCTACGCCGGCGTTGGCAATCACCGTGTTTACCGGGCCGAAAGCTGCCTCTGCCGCATCGAAACCGGCGATGATGTCGGCCTCTTGCGCGACATCCATGGCAATCGCGGCGGCGCTATCCCCGATTTCCGCGGCAAGCGCTTCAAGCCTGTCCTTGCGCCTTGCGCCGAGCGCGACGCGCGCCCCGTTTGCGGCAAGGATGCGGCCAAAGCGCGCGCCAAGCCCCGAGGACGCACCGGTGACGAGCGCGGTGCGCCCCGAAAGATCGACAGAAATGCTCATGGCTCGGCTTTCTGCCCGTTCAGCCCTTGGCGGGCAATTCGCCCTCGACATATTTCCGCAAGGTCGTCTGGAAATGCCGGACGCGGCTGTCCTGATAGTGGCCAAGCTCCATCAGGCCTTCTTTCATCGTCTTCATCCCGGTCTGGACATGCGGCAGATTGGCCATGTCCTGATCGAACACATTGGCCAGCTGCGGCCCCATGATGTCGGCGGCCCATGCAAAGGGCTCGTCATCGGGGATGTAGGTCATTTCCACCGCGCGCGGGCGTTTCTCGCCCTTGGGCGTGGGGAACAGCAGACGGATTTCCATGATGCACCAGTCGGGTGTGTCACCCGGCAACCAGCGATAGGTCAGCGTCGGCAGATACCCGATCCACGGCGCGAAATTGGGAAAGATGTTGTAGGTGAAATTGTCGAGCAGTTCGCTGTCCGATGCCTCGGAATAGTCATAGCCGTATTGTTCGGTGAAGCCCTGACGGCTGGCTTCGGCCAGCACCTTGCGCGCCCCCAGCGGATCGGCCGCGTCATAGCCTTCGCCGCCTTCTCCGGCTGCAAACCTCCGGTTGGTGCTGGCATCCGCGCCGCCCGAAAATTCGTTCATTTTCGACAGGACGTAATCCGAATCCTTGCCCTTGAGATGCGGGCTGAGAACGCCCGAAGGGGTGATTGCGCGGTTGAAGTGATCGCCAATGTGATCGTAGCGGGTGTTGGCATCGCCCAGGAACGGCAGCAATTGCGGGTGGGTGACGATCGAGTGCCACGCCTCCATGAAGGCTTCCGCCGTCGCTTTCCAGTTGGCCGGGATCTTCTTCTGCACCCACATGCCGGTGTAGCGGTTTTCGAAGTCATAGCGTTCGTAATGCGAAGCCGCCGGGCCGAGCCAGGTCTTGAAATCGGGCAGGTCGTGGTTCTCGGTGATCATCACGAAACCCTGCCACAGCTCGACGCGGGCTTCGGGCAGCGACAGGTCCTTGCCTTCGAGATGCTTGAAGTCCCACTCCGACGGGATTTCCTTCAAGCTGCCGTCATTGCGCCAGGTGAAGCCGTGGAACGGGCAGCGCAGCTGGATCGACGGGCCGCAGGTGGTGCGCAGTTTGCGCCCGCGATGGAGACAGGCGTTGTAGAAAGCGCGGACCGATCCGTCCTTCTGGCGGATCAGCAGGAAGCTCTTGCCCGCGATTTCGAACACCACCGTGTCGCCGGGATCGGGCATTTCATCCTCGCGCGCGGCGAACAGCCAGACATTGGGCCACATCTTCTCGCGTTCGAGCCGGGCGAAATCTTCGGAAATATAGGGTTCGACCGGGATCGGATCGTCACCCATTTCGATGGTCGTTTCTTCGAACAGGTAATCGGGCGGGGTGCGCGTGTCACCGTTCAGCATGTCGGTGTAGCTGATGCCGGGGCAGCGATCCTCGCGGTTGACGTCCTTGATATCGTTCATGGGTCCCTCTCTCGATCCCTACTCGCACTTTGTGCAGTGTTCCGTCGGGAGAATATCACACAGGTTATCAGCCGGGTCACCCTATCGGATTGGAGAGGATCGATGGCGCTGTCGGGGAAAATTGCGGCTTTGGGCGAGATCATGCAGCTGGCTTTCGTGCCCGAGGACTTCGACGCCGCCGTCGCGCACTGGACCGGAACGATGGGCGTGGGGCCGTTCCACCTGATCGAGGGCATCCATCTCGACGGGATGAAATACCGCGGCCAGCCGACCGATGCGGTGTTCGACCTCGCACTGGCCTATTGGGGGGATATCCAGATCGAACTGATCCGCCCGCGCGACGATCACCCGTCGATCTATCGCGGCGAATACGGATCGACCGGCAACGGGCTGCACCATGTCTGCATTCTGGTGGACGACATCGCCGAGGCGCGCAGGGTGTGTGCCGATGCCGGCGCCGAGGTGATGATCGAAGGCCGCTTTGGTGCCAGCGAAGTGATCTATGTCGATCCCGGCAGCGGTCCGGGCGGGCTGGTCGAAATCCTCCAGCAGGCCAAGGACGGACCGGACCTGTTCGCCATCATCAAGGCCGCGTGTGAAAGCTGGGACGGCAGCGAACCGTTGCGTAAGCTTTGATTTATCGAAGGCGCGGATGCGCCTTCGTCCTCGGTGCTGCTCCTCGCTACGCTCGGGCACCTGCGGGGCGGCCGCGTGGCCTTGCGGTTGCTACGCAACCGATCTGCAAATATTCGTCAAATGCGCTGCTTCTACGCTGAACGCGTCGCAAGGGCGACTGCCCGCCCGCAGCGGGTGCGGTGCGCAGCAACGCACGTCTAGCGAGGATGAAAGCGCAGATGCGCCTTCGAAAACCCTAGGACGACGCCCCCAGATAGCCCAGCTGGCCGGCCTTGAAGATCGTCTGCGCGCGGTTGACGCTGTCGAGTTTTTCGCCCGCGCGGTGGATGTGATAGCGGATCGTCGCGTGGCTGCGATCAAGGATCATGCTGATTTCCTTGTCGGTCTTGCCGATCGCCGCCCAGCGCAGGCATTCGACCTCGCGCTTTGACAGCACGCAATCCGAAGGGATGCGCCGCTTGGTGCGATTCGCCTGGACATAACCGGCGACAAAGCGGCGGATCAGATGCGCGAACAGCGTGCCGTAAAGCGCGTATTCTTCCGACAGGTCTTCCTTGTCGCGGTCCATGCTGATGAAGCTGCTGGCCGAAATCTGGCCAAACGGCAGGTGCGTCGGGATGACGATCGCCGCCTTGCACAGCGAACGCTTTTCAAAATCGGCGAGGTCGATTTCCTCGAGATAGGAATTGCGCCATTTCAGGTTGAAGCCGTGGCGGTTCACCCAGAACGGTTCGCTTTCATAGCGGCAGGCGCGCGGCAATGGCGAATGCAGCGCGAGGCGATGATCCTCCCACCAGCGAGCGCCATCGTCCAGCCAGCGGAAGATGTCGGCATTCAGGATCGTGCCGTCGGCGTCGATCATCGGTTCCTTGGAGGAGATGTCGTCGCACACCGCGACCTGCATCCCCCGCTCCTGCGCGATGCGGGCCAGATTGACGGCGGCATCGTGGATGTCTTCGGGGCAGGTGATCGTCACCAGTTCCAGCAATTGCTCGAGATTCTCGGTGCCGTTCGGCGTGCGAAGTTCAACGACATTGGTGGCCATGATAAGGCTCACTCCTCTCCTCTTGCTCCCGTCCGACCAGACTATCTTATTTCGCGCGAGTCGCCTCATACTTTACGTAGGGGCAATGCACTTTATCGCTGGTTAGGCACGGCTACTCTAACGGAGATTGCGACCATGTTAAGGCAGGATGGCTTCTGGGCGGGCGAGAATTTCGGAATCGCGCTGAAAGCCTTGGCTCACGGTATCGATTCGGCGCGTCCGGCGCTGATCCACGGGGAGCGTATTGTCACCTGGGACGAATTCGATTCGCGCACCGATGCGATTGCCGCCGGCCTCAAGGCGCACGGTTTGCAGCCGGGCGACATCGCCGGGCAGATGCTGCGCAACAATCCCGATTACATGCTCGCCTATTTCGGCTGCGTGAAAGCGGGCGTTGTCCCGGTGAATGTGAATTACCATTACAAGGAGCGCGAGCTTGCGGACATCTTCGCCCGCTTCGGACTGAAGGCGCTGTTCACCGAAAGCGATTTCGCCGAACTGGCTCGTGAAGCGATGGCGCCTGATGCGCTGACGGTGGATGTCAGCGGGGCGGAATGGGACGCGCTGCAAGCAACCCCGCTGCCCGATGGCTTCGCGATCCATGACGATCCGCAGGCGCTGTTCCTGACGGCGACGGGCGGCACCACCGGCATGCCCAAGGCGGTGATGTGGCCGATGGTGGAGGCATGGCAGGCTTTCAGCATTTCGGTATGGCAGCGCGGCTTTGGCGAGCCGCCCTTTGTCGCGACTTCGCTGGAAGCGCAGGTGGAGGAAGCGGCAAGGATCGGGCCGGATCACCCCGCCAGCACTTCGCCGCTGCTGCTGCTCAGCCCGCTGATGCACGGGGCGGGGCAGTTCACCGCTTTGATCCACCTGCTGAAAGGCGGCACGCTGGCGCTGTTACCCGCGCACAAGTTCGACGCCGACATCGCGATTGACGAAGTGAAGCGGCTGGGCGCGCGCGGCGTCTTCATCGTCGGCGATGCCTTCGCCCTGCCGCTGGCGGACCGGCTGGATGCGCGTGCCGACGCCGCAGAGGCGATTGCCAGCCTGCGCAGCGTGACATCGTCAGGCGCGGTGTTCTCCGAACATCTCAAGAAACGGCTGATCGCGCACAATCCCGCGCTGGTGGTGATCGATGCGCTGGGATCGTCGGAAAGCAGCGGCACAGGGATCGTCATCACCACCGCGCAAGGATCGACGGGCGGGGGCAAGTTCCAGCCCTTGCCGGGGCGCGAGACCAAGCTGTTCGACGAAAATCTGAAAGAGATTCCCAAGGGCAGCGAAGGCGTCGGCATCGTCGCGCGCACCGGGCCCTTGCCGCTGGGTTATCTGGGCGAGGACGAAAAGAACCGCCAGACCTTCCCCGAAATCGACGGCAAACGCTGGCTGATGACGGGGGACCGCGCGCGCTGGGCGGCGGACGGCAGCATGGAATTTATCGGCCGCGACAACATGTGCATCAACACCGGCGGCGAAAAAGTCTTCCCCGAAGAGGTCGAGGCGGTGCTGCTGGAACATCCGGGCGTCAAGGACGTGCGCGTCGTCAGCCTGCCCGATCCGCGCTTTGGCCGGAAAGTCGTCGCCGTGGTGCAGCCGGAGGGCGAAGTGTCCGAGGAAGCGCTCGACGCCTGTGCCCGCGCCGGGTTGGCGGGCTACAAGATTCCACGCCTTTACGTTATGACGCATCAGTCGCTCAGGCTCAACAACGGCAAGCCTGACTACAAGACCGCGCAGGCACTCGCCGAAGCAGAGTAATCGACCGTCGGTTTACCGTTTCTAAGACTGTCTCGGCTAGAGGAGGAGCCGCAGCCTTAGTTTGGGATCGATTTGTGAGCGATATCGACAATTTGATCGGTCGGAGACAGGCGAGGCGCCGGTCCGTAGAGATCATGGGAACGCTGCTGACCCCGAGCCGGACGCAGCCTGTGCTGATCAAGGATGTGTCCGCGACCGGTGCAAAAATCCTCGTCAGGCGACCGGTCAGGGACAAGACAGGGCTGCTCGCCTGGGAAGACCGCAAGGTCTGGTGCGAAGTCGTCTGGGTCGACGGCCTGATGCTGGGCTTGCACTTCCTCGAGGCACAAGCCGTCGAAGAAGACGATTTCTGACTGGGCTATTCGCGCTGCCTTATCCGGTCGCGCGGTCCGCCTTGTCCTTCTCGTTGGTGCCCTTGATCATCGCGCGCATCTGCTCCCATTCGGCATCGCCCAGCGCGTGGAGCATGGGGTAGAATGTCCCGCCATTGGCCTGATAGCCTGCGCCGTCGATCGCGATGGTCTGCCCGTTCACATATTCCGCGCCCGGTCCCATCAGGAACACTGCGAGGTTCGCCAGTTCGTGCATTTCGCCTGCGCGGCCCATCGGGTTCAATTCGTTTTTCTTGTTGTCGCCGCCGCTGCCCGGGTTGAGGCGGGCGTTCATCCCCTTGGTCGGGAAGAGCCCCGGCGCGATGGCGTTGAAGCGCAGGCCATAGCGGCCCCATTCTGTCGCAAGGCTTTGCGTCATGGCGTTGATCGCGGTCTTGCTCATCGCGCTAGGCACCACGAAGGCGCTGCCTGACCATACCCAAGTGGTGAGGATTGAGAGGAAGCTGGCCTTCTTCCCTTCGGCGATCAGGCGTTTTCCGATGTCGAGCGTGACGTAGAACGTGCCGCGCATCACGATGTCGGCAATCGCATTGAAGCCGTTGACCGAAAGATCTTCCGTCCGGCTGATGAAATTGCCCGCCGCGTTGTTCACCACGCCCGTAAGCGCGCCGCCATCGGCCCAGATCGCATCGACCATGGCGTGAATGGCGTCCGCATCGCGAATGTCGCAGGCATGGGCGACAACCTTGCCCCCATGCGCGGCCATCAGTTCGGCGGCGGTTTCGTCCAGCTTGTTCTGGCGGCGGCCGCAGATGTAGACGGTTGCTCCCAGCTTCAGGAAACCTTCCGCCATTTCACGGCCCAGCCCGGTTCCCCCGCCGGTGACAAGGATCCGCTGGCCATCCATCAGGCCATCACGGAACATCAGCTTCGATACGTCCATTGGTACTTCCCTCTCAGAGACCGAGGACGGTCTTGGCTATGATGTTCTTCTGCACTTCGTCCGATCCGCCAAAGATCGTCGCGGCGCGATTGTTGAGATAGCGGCCCATGGCAGTCTGCGCCATTTCGCTGCCCACCGGCTCGGGCGCTTCATTGCCGTAAAGCGGGCGCTCCAGCGGCAATTGCAGCGCGTCGGGGCCAAGCAGTTCGAGCCGCAGCGTGTCGACCGCTTGCCCGATGTTCGCCCCCAGCATCTTGACCAGCGAGGTTTGCGGGCCGGGTGAGCGGCCCTTCGCCAGTTCGGCAAGGATGCGCAGTTCGGTGAATTCGAGCGCTTCGGCCTCAAGCCGGGTGCGCGCCAGCCGGTCGCGGAAGCGCGGATCATGCGCAATCGCCCCGTTGACGCCCGAAGGCTGCGTTTCCGCCAGCTCCGCCAGCTTGTCGATGCTCTGCAACAGGCGCGGGGCAAAGCACGATCCGCCGCGCTCGTTCTCGAGCAGGAACTTGGCGATGGTCCAGCCCTGGCCTTCCTCGCCGATACGGTTTTCAATCGGAGTGCGGGCGTCGGTGAAAAACACCGCGTTGACCTCGTGATCGCCCGACATCGAATGGATCGGCGTCACCTCGATCCCCGGCTGGTCCATCGGCAGCAGCAGGAAAGTGATGCCCGCCTGCTTCTTCACCGTGGGATCGGTGCGCACCAGCGCGAAGATCCAGTTGGCGTGATGCGCGTGGGTGGTCCAGATTTTCGAGCCGTTGACGACATATTCGTCTCCTTCCAACCGGGCCGAAGTCTTGAGGCTGGCAAGGTCCGATCCGCTGCCCGGTTCTGAATATCCCTGGCACCAGTAATCGTCGCCGGAAAGGATACGCGGCAGGAAGCGTGCCTTTTGTTCGGGCGTGCCGAATGCGCAGATCACCGGGCCGACCAGTCGCAGGCCGAGGATGGCGAGCGCGGGCGCTCCGGCCAGCGCGCATTCCTTTTCGAAGATGAATTTCTGCGTCGGGGTCCAGCCCGTGCCGCCGTCTTCCTTGGGCCAGTGCGGGGCGACCCAGCCTCTTTCATTCAGGATGCGGTGCCATTCCATGCCGATGTCGGGTTCGACAAACACGCCGGGCGTGCGGCGGGCGCCATCGCGCAGGTGCTGCGGCAGCTTTTCGGCGAGGAAATCGCGCACTTCTTCGCGAAACGCGATGTCTTCGGGGGAGAATGTCATATCCATTGGCTGTGTCCTTCAGTCTTCCCGCATCGCCCAGCCAATCGAGCGGCGCAGAAGATCGTAATAAACATCGTAATTCCAGGCGCACATTTCCTTGTGCGGGTAGAAATCCTGCATTCCGGGCAGGTCGTAATGGCCGCGGCAATGGCCCAGCGTGTTGTAGACGATCCGCCCCTTGCCGATGTCGCGGGTGTAGAGGATCGGCACCGCCGTTTTGTCCCATTGCCCGTCGACAAAGCCGGTCGCTTCGCCTTCGAAAGTGGTCTGCATCAGCGTGTCGATTTCGGCGGTGGTCTTGGACAGGTACAGCTCGTCCACCACTTCGAAATTGTCGATCCCGCGGGTCAGCTCGTGATCCTTGTTCACCACTTCGACTTCGAACGGGCCGATGGGCGGGTGGGCCTTGAATTGCGTGCCGAGCATGTCGAACACGTCGGGGCGGTTTTCCGGCGCATCGACCAGACCGTCCTCGGTGAAGACGAGGATCGAATTGGTGCCGTGCAGCGCCAGCCACTTGCCCCCCGCTTCCAGCCACGCGCGAAGCTGCTTCGCCTGTTCCTCGGTCGGCATCAGGTCGCAGGTGTAGGTGACGAGGAAACGGCACTGGTCCAGCCGCTCCAGCCCCGAATAATCGCAGGCGACCGTGGTGCGGATATGCGGGTGTTCGGCCAGCAGCTTGAGCACCTCCAGCCGCGGATAGTCGATATCGTGATACTTGCCCGCGGCGATGAAATGCGCGTCGATGCGTTTTGCCGGTTGTTCGCTCATGTCAGTTCCTTATCGACCCGCCGCCATCGACGGTAAAGTCGCAGCCGGTGGTAAAGCTGGCTTCGTCGCTGGCAAGGAACACCACCGCCTTGGCCACTTCCTCCGGCTCGCCGATGCGGTTCATCGGGTGCGTGGCGGCGAAGTTCGTCTCGATATTCTCCGGCGTGTCCGCGCCCGAATATTTGTAGCGTTCATACATCGGGGTGCGGATCGCGCCGGGGTGAACCATGTTGGCGCGGATCGGCACGCCGCGTTCGGCGCAATCGAGCGCGACGCTCTGCGTAAGACCGCGAAGGCCGGATTTCGAGGCGCTGTAGGCCGCAACAAAAGCGGCAGGGCGCATCGCGATCATCGACCCGATGTTGACGATGGCACAGGGTTCTCCGCTGGCCTCCATCGCCGGGATTGCGGCGCGCATGCCGTAAAACGGGCCGTTGAGATTGATATCGATCGTGCGCTCCCAAACGTCGAGCGCGCCCTCGGGCACATTGCCCGGCTCTGAAATGCCGGCAATGTTGCACAGCACGGTAAGCTTGCCGAACTGCTCCTGCGCGAATTTCACCGCTGCGTGCCATTGATCGAGATTGCGCACGTCCAGCTCGAACGCTTCGGCATTGTCGCCCAGCTCATCCGCCAGCTGGCGCGCTTTCTTGATCTGAATGTCGCACAGCAGAACCTGTCCGCCCTCGGCCACGATCATCCGGCCGACCGTGGCTCCGATCCCTTCCGCGCCGCCGGTGACGAGCGCCACCTTGCCTGTCATCTTGCCCATTTACCGCTCCAGAATCGCCACTGCCGAAAGCCCCGGCGCGCCGTAGACGTGGCTGTATCCCGTCTTTGGTGCGCCGCCGTGGGCCTTGATCACCTGCCGTTCGCCCGCGCGCCCGCGCAGTTGCTCGACATTCTCGTACACTTGCCGCAGGCCCGATGCGCCGATCGGTTCCCCGCAGGCGAGGCATCCGCCATCGGTGTTGATCGGCAGCTTTCCGTCGCGCCGCGACCAGCCATTGGCGAGCCATTCTTCCTGATCGCCATCCTTGCAGAAGCCGTTTTCGGCCATGTGCATGATTTCCGCGCCGCTTTCGGTGTCCTGAAGCTGCGCGACTTCGATGTCTTCGGGGCCGATCCCGGCGCCTTCGAACGCGGCCTTTGACGCGAGCACGGTCGGCTTGCCGCCTTCCTTCACGCTGACACCCGCCTGAAACACCTCGAAGCTGTCAGGCGGACGGGTCCGCACCGCAATCTTGGAAATCTTCACCGCGCCATTGTTATTGAGCGCGCCCAGCTCCTTCGCCTTTTTCTCGCTCGCGAGGATCAGGGCGACACCGCCCTCCGCCGGAGCGCAGAACATGAACTTGGTGAGCGGATCATTGATCATCGGCGCGTTCATGATCGTGTCGAGATCGATCTCGCTCCTGCGCCATGCATGCGGAGTGACGGCGCCGTTGATGAACGCCTTTTCCGCCACCCGGCCCAGCGTCGTGCGGCTGATCCCGTGCAACTGCATGTAACGCTGGATCTTGAGCGCGAAGAACTGCGTGGTCAGCATCATGCCGGTCTGCCCGTACCATTCGGGCAGGCCGTAATCGGCGGGCTTGGCGTTGAAAGCGCCGCGCGGGTGCTTGTCGAAACCCACCGCCAGAGCGAGGTCATACATCCCGCTCGCAATCGCCATCTGCGCCGATACCAGCGCGCTGCCGCCCGTCGCACAGCCATTGGCGACATTGGTGAAGGGCAGCGATGTCAGGCCCAGCTCGTTGACCATGATATCGGCATTGCCCGCCGCCGCGCTGCCGCCATAGGCGCATTCCATGTCGGCCCATTCGAGCCCCGCGTCCTTCAACGCCTCGCGCACGGCATAGACGCCCTGTTCGCGGCCCGATCGTTCGTCGGTGCGGCCAAAGGGATGGATGCCTGCGCCGATGATATAGACATTCTCGCTCACGCGGCTTTCTCCTGTGAAGAGGCGATGGGGCGGAAGGCGAAGGTGTCGTGCGTATCGTTGAACGGCACCACGCAGAACTCCATCGGCATGTCGAGATGGAGGTCTTCCAGCTTCGCATCGACAATGTAGCTTTCGACGATCACTTCGCCGGGCAATTCGACATAGCCGAGCAGGAAGGGCACGAAATCGGGCGGTCCCTGATCGGGGCCGGAGCCGGGGCCTTCGTAAGGCTCCTTGGGAAGGAACCCTTGCGAAGTCCAAGACCACAGTCTGCCGTGGCGTGAAAGCTTGTAGGGTTCGACATCCTTCGCCGCGTCACCCTGCGGCATGGGGAACACGATTTCGCCCGAAGGCAGCCTGCCGCCCATCAGGTGCGGTTGCGGATCGTCGCTCCACAGGTTCGGATCGATTTTCTGGCCCATTTCGGCTCCTGTCCCTAGTTCTTGTCAGGCTGCCTGCGCGTATTCGGACAGCGCGGCATCGGTGTCGCCAAACAGCCGGGCGAGCACCATCACCCGCTTCATCGCGTGGCCGATCGCCAGTTCATCGGTGATCCCCATGCCGCCGTGCATCTGCACCGCTTCGCGCGCGACCGCGTCGACGTTCTCGCCAATGAAAGCCTTGGCCCCGGCAGAGGCGCGCTGCCATGCCCCGGCATCGCCGCGATCAGTCAGCGCGGCGCGATACAGCATCGAACGGCACTGCTCGATCCGGACGTAGCATTCGACCAGCCGGTGCTGGAGCGCCTGGAACGTCCCGATTGCCGCCCCGAATTGCTCCCGCTCCTTCACATAGGCGAGCGTATCGTCGAGCAGCCGCTGGCCCAGACCGACCATCTCCGCCGCGGCATAGGTCCGGACATCGGCGATGACCGCTTCAATCGCGGGCAGATCGAGATCGAGCCGCGCCGCCTTGTCCAGTTGCACGCGCGTCAGTCGCAGTTCGCCCGCAATGCTGCCGTCCGCCAGACGATAGGCGCGCACTTCGACACCTTCGGCATCGCGCGGCACCACGAAACAGGCGGTTTGCGATCCGGCCTTTGCGGTGACGAGGAACAGGTCGGACAGCAGCGCGCCCATCACGAACGTCTTTTCACCCGACAGCGTAAAACGGTCCCCGGTGTATTCGGCGACGGTGGCGGCCGGTTCGAGATTGTAACGTTGCGCCCGTTCGGCCCATGCGAGGGTCGCGATTGTCTCTCCGCTCAACACCGGCTCCAGCAACGCCTCACCCCCGCCTGCCGCCAGCAGCAAAGCGGGCAGCACGCCGTGCTCCAGCCAGGGATCGGGCGAATTGGCCTTGCCGATGGCTTCTGCCACCAGCGCAAGATCGATGGCCGAACCGCCCATGCCGCCCGCATCCTCGGGCGCGGCAAGCGCGATCAGGCCCATCTCGGCAAGCTGGCTCCAGCGCCCACGATCATAGCCAGTGGGCGACAGCCGCAAGCGGCGGCGCGCCTCGACATCGATCGGCGCGGCGAACCTCTCGACCGAGCTGCGGAACATTTCCTGTTCTTCGGACAGATCGAAATTCACGGGATTCAGCCCTTCCTGGTGAAGGTGATTGGCAGGCGGGTGACGCCGCGCAGCAGGATGTTGGGCAGCACCTTGATCCCGTCCGGATCGGCGACGGCGAAATTGTCGAGCCGTTCCAGCAGCTCGTCGAAGGCGACCAGCATTTCCTTGCGGCTGAGCATGTTGCCCACGCACATGTGCGGCCCCTTGCCGAACGCCTGATGCGCGCGGGCATTGGTGCGTTCGATGTCGAACTTGTCGGGGTTTTCGAACTTCTTCGGATCGCGGTTGGCGGCGGCATAGCGCAATTGCACGATGGCCCCTGCCGGGATGTCGGTATCGCCCAGCCGCGTGTCCTGCTTGACGATGCGCCACATGCCCGCCGTCGGCGTTTCGTAACGCAGCGCCTCCTCGACAAGATTGCCGATCAGCTTTGGATCGCGTCCGCCGGCTGCGGCCTTGGCCTTTTCCATCTGTTCGGGATTGCGGATCAGCTGCAACAGCCCGCCAGCCAGCGTCGAAGTGGTGGTTTCGTTACCCGCCACCATGAATTGCTGCATGATCGACATGATTTCCGGATCGGTCAGCGGCTTTTCGCCTTCGACCCGCGCTTCGACCAGATCGGTCAGCAGATCGTCACCGCCATTGGCGCGGCGATCGTCGATCAGGCCTTTCATGTAATGCTGGTATTCGACGAGGCTGCGCGCGCATTCCTTCTTGCGCTCGTGATCGACCATCTGGCTGAACCGGTCGACCGCCGCATCCGACCACATCTTCACCTGCTTGGGATCCTTGTCGAGCCCGATCTGCCCGGCGATCATGAACACCGGCAGAGGAATCGCGAATTCCTCGACGAACTCGCACTCGCCCTTGTCGGCGAAGGCTTCGATCAGGCTGACGCTCTTTTCGCGCATCGTCCCTTCGATCGCGTTCACGCGCGGGGCGGAAAAGGCGAGGTTCACCAGCTTGCGGTTGCGGGTGTGGACGGGGTGGTCGGCGGTCAGAAGGGTGGGCTCATCCGGCCAGCCTTCGGCGAGGATGGCGTTTATCTCCTCATCCTCCTCGCGCCCCATCAGAGCGGTGAAATCGTTCGAGAACACCTCGGGCTTGGTGTTGGCCTCGCTGCACAGGTCGTAGCTGTAGACAACGTAGGTGTTCATCTCCGGCAGATGCTCGATCGCGATCCCGGCATCGTGGATCGCGCGGTAGTAGTCGAACGGATCAAGCAGCGTTTCCGGCGCGAAGATGTGCGCGTCCTTGATGGCTTCGGGCTTGTTCATGCGGGCGGCTCCCATCGCAAGGAATTTCGAGCCTGATTTCTAGCCACTCCCCACCCGCCAGCGCGATGCGCGAATGTGTTAGGGTTGCGTCATCTGCGTGGTGTCAAAAGGCTGCCGCGACGCTCAGCCACCCGCCAGATCGCCGAATTCCCGGACAAATTCGGCGCTGTCGAAATAGTCGCGCCAGCGGGCGATCTTGCCTTCGTCGTTCAATTCGAAGGTGCCCATCACCCGGATCGAGCGTTTGCGCCCCTTCATCTGGAACCAGTCGGTCCGTTCCGTCAGCACGACATTGCCATTGGCGGCGATATGGTGGGTTTCAAATCCGCAGGCCTCGACGCCGGGAAAGCCGTCCATCTTGGCCCGGACCTGCGCAATCCCGTTCACGGTGGAAAGCGGGATGTCACTCCATTCGATATCCTCGGCCATGAAGGAATAGATCTTCTCCAGATCATATTCGTCCCAAGCGGCGATAAAGGCTTCGATGGTTTCGATCGGGGTCATGCGGTTCCTCCTGAAGTGTATTCGAGCGCCTGTTCGAGCATCCGGCGCACATGCGGGTTTGCATAGGTATCGGGCCCGTCGCCGAATTGCAGATAGACGAGCGGGGCGGGGCAGGTCCGGCTTTCCCAGGCGACGCAATTGCTGCCCTGAGGGTGATCCCACCCCTCCCGGCTGAACATCTCGCCTGCGACCGCATTTGCCGCTGAGTAGAAATTGTCGCGCGTGAAATCGAACCCTTCGGCGCGTGCCAAGGGTGTGATCGCGCTTTCATCGATCGGGCAGAGATACAGCTCGTCGGTAACGGAGAAGCTTTCGGGCAGGCCCTGCGTCACGGGATGGCTGGCCACGATACGCGCATCGTAGGCGACATCGTGACGATAGCCGGAATCCGGGCCGTGCTTTCCGGGCTGGTAGTGGAACTGCCCTCCCAGCCAGTCATGCCATTCCGGCCACTCGGCCCAACCGGCGAGCGCATGATGCATCGCCACCGCGCCTTTGCCAGACGAAAACCGCTGCGTGATCGCCTTCCGGAAGGCTTGCGAAGGCGCTCGCACCGCCACCGCCCCATCGGCGAAAGTGTACCCGCCCATGTCGTAGAACAGCAGCGCGTCGGCTTCGTTCAGCGCCCCATCGGCGACCTTCTGCTCCGCTTCGGGATGCACCAGATGGGTGACGTCCCAGTTGCCGAGTGCGTGGATCAGCTCGTCAAACGGTCCTTCCTCATAGGGATGGCCACCTGACAGGACGAGCAGCGATCCCATCAGGCGATCTTGAGGATCATCTTGCCGTCATTGGTCCCGGCAAACAGCCGCATGAAGCTGTCGAAAGCATGTTCCAGCCCTTCATCGACATGTTCGTCGATGGTGAGTTTCCCGGCAGCGGCCCATTCGCCCATCTTCACCGCGCCTTCGCCGAAACGCTCGACATAATCCGCCACCAGCAGCCCGCGGATATGCGCGCGCTTGACGATCAGCTGCCACAGGTTGCGGATGCCGCGCGGCTCGGTGTTGTATTCGCTGATCAGGCCGCACAGCCCGACCCGCGAATGCAGCTTGAGGTTCATCAGCCCGGCATCAAGGATGATCCCGCCGACATTTTCGAAGATCACATCGACCCCGTCCGGGCAGGCTTCGGCTATGGCGGCGGTCAGCGCGGCCTCGTCCTTGCCCCGATAGTCGATTGCGGCGTCAAAGCCGTATTTCTCCGTCAGCCGCGCGCATTTCACCGGCCCGCCGGCAATGCCGACAGCGCGGCAACCGTGGATTTTCGCCAGCTGGCCGACAAGGCTGCCGACCGCGCCCGCCGCGCCCGATACCAGCACGGTTTCGCCCGGCTTGGGTTCGCACACTTCCAGGAAACCGAAATAGGCCGTCATCCCCACCGCGCCGAAGATCGAGAGGTAATTGGTGACGCTCGGCACCAATGACGGGTCGATCGGCTGGGTAAAGCCGCCTGCTACGCCGATGGAATAGTCCTCCAGCGCGTTGAGGCCCATGACCCATTGACCCTTTTCGAACCCGTCGGCGCGGCTTTCCTCGACCACGCCGATGGTGCTGGCGCGCACCGGATCGCCCAGTGGGATCGGCGGCATATAGTTCCCGCCTGCGTCCATCCATCCGCGCATTGCCGGATCGAGCGAGGCGTAATGGTTGCGGATCAGGAATTGCCCCTCCGCCAGTTCGGGCGTCGGCTCGGTAACAAGCTCGAAGTCTTGCGCGACAGGTTCGCCATCGGGGCGACGCTGGAGGAGGAAGCGCCGGTTGTCGGGCATGGGAATTCCTTTTGTTCGTTACGGGTCAGGCGGCGACAAGCTTCACCGGGATCGCGCTTTGCAGCGCCTGCCCGGTGATCGGATCGTAATCCACCTCGTCGCTGGTCAGACGGTTGGTCGAAGAGCCGCGCTCGCGCACATCCTCTTTCGACGCGTCGGCATCGCCATAGGCATGCGCCATCGACACGAGGCCCCGGCGCACCTTGTTGCTGGCCTTGACCACGCCGTGAATCGTGGCGTGCGGGCTGGTGATCTCGACAATCCCGCCTTCTTCCAGCCCCAGCGCGGCAATGTCGTCCGGGTGGATATAGGCCGGGTTGGTCGTCGTCTTTTCACGCAGCTTCTTGAGCGGATGCCCGATCGAGTTGAAGCGGGTTTTCGAACGGCGGCTGATCAGCTTGAATTCGTAACCCGCACGCGCCGCCGGATTGTCGGCATAGCGCAGCAATTCGGCGGGCATGTCGCCTGCGGCAAGGTTGAAGCGGTGGAACTCGCTTTCCTCCACCGGGCCGACGACGGGGTGCTTGTCTTCATAGACCACCGCCGCGCCGCCCGTCGCCTGCGCATCCTTGCGCACCTGGCTGGGCGGGACGATGCAGCCGGCTGTCATCAGATCGAGGAATTCCTCCTTCGTCGGCTTGCGATCCATCGGCAGCGGCCCGCCTGCAAGGTTCATCTGCACGCCCAGATGCTGCGCCAGCGTCCAGAACATCTCGTATTCGTCGATCACGTCGCCCGGAGGCGTCGCGACCGCTTCGACATAGCGGGCGTAGGCGGTTTCGTGCCACCATTCCGACAGGTTGGTGATGTCTTCACGCTCAAGGCATTGCGACGGGGCGAGCACGACACCGGCGCGCTTTGCGCTGGCGCTCATCCACGGGTCGATCTGCACGAACAGGTCGAGATCGTCGAGCGCGCGCACCATCTTCTGCTGGTTGGGGAAGCCCACCACCGGATTGCCGCCGACCGAGATCAGCACCCGGATCTGGCCGTCGCCGGGGGTGAGGATTTCGTCCGCCAGCACATTGCACGGCATTTCGAAGCCGAGCTGCCCGAGCCCGCGAAAACGCGATTTCGCCATGCCTTCGGCGCCGAACATCGGCATCGGCGGGCCGACCTGCGCGCGGCGCGGGCCGTTGATATTGGTGAAGACACCGGGGATCGCGGCTTTCTCCCCCTCCTGCTTGAAGCGGGCGCAGATGGTGTTGAGGCAGGTGACGAGATATTCGGTCAGCGTGCCGTTGCCCGCCATTTCCGGGCCGGTGCCGGTGACAGCGCAGCCTTTCGATCCGCCTGCGAACATCCGCGCGGCGGCGACGAGCTGATCCTTGTCCACCCCGGCGCGCTCTGCCGCCACTTCGGGCGTCATCGGCTTCACCGCTTCGGCGAGTTCTTCAAACCCGTCGACATGGGCGGAGACGAAATTGCGATCATACAGCTCTTCGGAAATGATTACGTTGAGCATCCCGGCGAGCAGCGCGGGATCTTCGCCCGGCTTCACCGGCAGGTATATGTCTGCAAGCCGCGCAACATCGCTTTCGCGCGGGTCTGCGACGATCACCTTCATCCCTTCGGCCTTGCGATCGCGGATGCGGCGCGACGGGCTGAACGGCGGAACGCCGCCCGGCGGGGAATAATGCGAGACAATGGGGTTGTTGCCCACCAGCAGCGCGACATCGCTTTCCGAAAAGGTGTTCGGCCCGCCCATCCATTTGCCATAACGTGCGGTGGTGAACACCTTGGCGGGCTGATCGAGCGTCACCGAGGTGTAGAAATTGCGCGTGCCGATGGCCTGCGCAAAGCTGAGCGAGGCGGCCATGGCGGCGCTGTTCTGATACCCGCCCGATCCCATGAACACGGCGACCGCATGCGGCCCGTGTTCGTCGATCACGCGGCGGATCGTCTCGGCCACATGGGCGAGCGCATCGGGCATGGCGGTTTCCTGAAATTCGCCATTGGCATCGCGCACCAGGCTGTGGTGCAGGCGATGTTCCGCATTGTGCGAATCCGGCAGCTCGCGCCCTTTCAAGCAGGTGTATCCGCCGAAAGCGGGATCATCGGGATCGCCGCGCACTTCGATGACCTTGCGCCCGGCTTCGGTCACCTCGACATCGACTTCCATCGCGCAATTGGCGTGGCAGAAACGGCAAAACGTCTTGTGAGTCTCGACACCCATGACTTCTCTCCTTGGTGCAAGAGATACCAGAGCGCCGCCGTGCAGCGACTGACACTTTTGTCCGTGGAGGCATCGGGGTGAGGTGCGCATTACAGGCGGCGAAGGAGAAACGCCCATGCCTACCACCACCCGCCAATGGCTCTTGAACGGACATCCGCGCGGCCGGGGTATCGCCGAAGATGATTTCAAGCTGGCAGAAACCCAATTGCCCGATCCGGGGCCCGGCGAAATGGTGCTGGCGACCCGCTATCTCGGCTTCGATCCGGCGCAGAAAGGCTGGATGGAGAACATCGCCGACTATGTCGCGCCGATGGCGATCGGCGACGTGATGCGCGGCAGCGGCATTTGCGAAGTGGTCGAAAGCAATGACGGCAAATTCGCGGTCGGTGACTTCGTGTTCGGGACGACCGGCTGGACCGAATATCTCATCCATGATGGCAAGGAACTGACCAAGGTCGAAACCGACCTGTCGCCCACCGCCGTTCTTTCGGTGCTCGGGACGACAGGGCTGACGGCCTATTGCGGGCTGTTCAAGGTCGGCAAGCCGGTGGCCGGTGATACCGTGCTGGTTTCGGGCGCGGCCGGGGCGACGGGCAGCATCGTCGGCCAGCTCGCCAAGATCGCCGGGTGCCGAGCCGTGGGCATCGCGGGCGGCGCGGAAAAGTGCGAATGGCTGGTCAAGGAAGCCGGATACGACGCCGCCATCGATTACAAGGCGGGCAATGTGAAGGCGCAGATCAAGGAGCTGTGCCCGCGCGGCGTCGATGTGATCTACGACAATGTCGGCGGCGCAATCCTCAACGACATGCTCGCCTGCATCGCCACCGGCGCCCGCGTGGTGATCTGCGGCGGGATCAGCCGGTACGAAACGGGCAGCCTGCCTGCCGGGCCGGAGAATTACTTCAACCTGGTGTTCCGTCGGGGGACTATGGCGGGCTTCATCGTGCTCGACTGGGCCAGCGAATTTCCCGGCATCCGCAAGCGGCTCGAAGGGTTCGTCAAGGATGGCAGCCTGAAATATCAGGAAGACATCCAGCACGGTTTCGAGAACGCGCCGGATACGCTCCAGCGGCTGTTCACTGGCAAGAACCGCGGGAAACAGATGCTCAAGCTGTAGGCGGCAGATCGCCCGGAGTGTTCACATTCAGCAGCGGCGGGTCGAACGCGATCCGTCGTGCCCCGACACCTTCGGCAAAGCGATAAAGCGCGCGGCCACCATCATCGAGGAACGAGGCCAGAACCGGCGCAAGCTCGACTGGCCATAGCCCCACGACCGGCTGGCTCTGCACGATCGCCGCACCGTCTCCGGCAAGCGTCTGCGCGAGGTCGGGCGGCAGGTTGGGGGCATCGCACCCCGCGCTCAACACGTGGCTGAAACCTTGTGCGCGAGCGTGGTGCAGCGCCGCGTTCAATCCACCGAGCGGCCCCATTCCGGCTTCCGGCAAATCGGGGATGCAATCAAAGCCCGGCTCTTCGCGTCCGCAGACGATGATGGCATCGCATTGGGCGCTCAAATGATCGAATACGAGATCGATCAGTCGGAACCCGTTGTAGCGCGCATGCGCCTTGTCGCTGCCAAAGCGGCGTGCCTGTCCCCCGGCAAGGATCGCTCCGAGCAGCCTAATCGAACGCCTCGGTCGCCTGCCCTTCGGCGTTGTAGACCGGCCCTTCCGCATCGACGCGGTATTTCTTGCTGGCGGCGCCCGTCAGCCCGAACTGGCCGATGTGATCGCGCATCCCGGCATAGGCGGCATTGGCGAAGTGGTGGGCCAGCGCTTCCTCGCTTTCCCATTCCTCGAACACGTTGACCCGTGCCGGATCGTTGCCGTCGGCGCTCCAGTCGTATGCGATGCAGCCGTCCTGCGCGAGCGCGGCGTCGATATGCGGCTTGGCGGTCCTTAGCGCTTCCTCGCGCTGAGCAGGGTCAAGGTCGATCTGGGCGGCAATGACAATCTTGGCCATCGAATTATCCTTCTTGCGGGTTGTATTCGGCGACGATCCCGAACTTGCGGTGAGTGAACACCCACGCGCCGTCGATCTTCGCCAATTCGTCTTCGTAAAGTCCGCCGACAACGCGGGTCTTGCCGTCTTTCATGTGGAGGATTTCCTGCGTCTGCACGCGTGAAGTGGCGGTGTCGCCGGTGACTTCGATCATGCAGGGCACGCAATGGAAGCTGACAGCTTCGATCCCGCTCATCGCCTGTTCCCAGAAGCCGACGATCGCCGCCTTGCCTTCGAACAGATTGCCGAAGAAATCCCATGTGGCGTTTTCGGCCCAGACGGTACCCCATGTGGCCGCGCTTTTGCGTACCACGCCATCGGCATAGGTTCCGTTGAGTTCGGCGATCGCCTGACGGTCTTCGGCTGGTCCTCTGAACATAGCTGGCCTCTCCCTTGATACCCTGCCCCTATCCAAGAGCGTGCGGGGATGAACAATGAACACTTTTGGGAAGGGCATGGGTCGCCCGCCGCAGCTAGTGTGCGGGTAATAGAGACAGGAGAGAAAGCATGGGCCAGTTGGAAGGCAAGAGCGCGGTCATTCTGGGGGCTGCAAGCGAGGGCAACATGGGGCAGGTGATCGCCCGCCTGTTCGCCAGCGAAGGCGCAAAAGTGATGGTTGCCGGGCGCAAGGAAGCCCCGCTTGCCGCGCTGGCAGAGGAAATCGGCGGCACTTACGCGCTGTGCGACATCACCAGCCATGACGAGGTGCACGCGCTCGCGCAGAAGGCGAAGGCGGAATACGGACGGGTCGATGCCGCGATCAACTGCACCGGCTGGGGGCTGCTGGCGAACCTGCTGGAAACCACGCAGGAACAGCTCGACCAGATCACCGACCTGCAATTCAAGGGCGTGCACCATTTCCTGCAAGCCTTCGTCAAGGTGATGGGCGAACAGGAGCCGACCGGCGGCTCGATCATCTCGCTGTCATCGGCGACGACCAAGGCGTTGATCAACAATCACGCGGCCTACATCGGTACCAAGCGGGCGGGCGAAGCGATGATCGAATGCGTCGCCAATGATTTCGGCCATCTGGGCATTCGCGCCAACACGGTTTCTCCGGCCTTCACCGAAAGCCCGATGACTTCGGAAAGCTTTCAGGTACCCGGCCTTGTCGATGCCTTCATGCCGAAATACCCGCTGGGGCGGCTCAACACGTCAGAGGATGTGGCGCATGCCTGCCTGTGGCTGTGCACCGATCATGCCTTTGTCACCGGGCAGAACATCCAGCCCAACGGCGGCCTGACCCTGCGCGGCAATCCGCAGGCAAGGGATATCGAAGCCGCCGTGGGCGCTGCGATGGCGAAATTGCAGGAAGGCTGACCCGATCCGCGTCAGTATTGCGCGGTTCCGCCGTCAACGCTCAGCATCGCGCCGGTAATCCCGGCCCCTTCCTTGCTCGCCAGCAGCAGCGCCATGGCCGCGATTTCCTCGACCTTGTTGGGGCGCTTGATCGCGGCTTCGGATGCGAACATCGCGATCATGTCGTCAAACTCCATGCCCATCGCCTTGGCGGTTTCGGGGCCGTTGTTCTTGATGATGTCGGTGACGACGAGGCCGGGGCAGATGGCGTTCACCGTCACCCCCTGTTCGCCGACTTCGCGCGCAAGGCTTTTGGTCAGGCCGTTCACCGCGTGCTTTGCGGCGGTATAGGCGGTGAACACCGGCTTGCCGTGCTTGCCCTCCATTGAAGAGATGTTGATCACCCGCCCGTCCTTCTTGGCGAGCATTGTCGGCAGGGCCCTGCGGGTCGCCCAGAAGGTGGAATAGACGTTCCACTTCATCGCCTCGTCAAAGGCTTCGTCGGACAGGTTTACCATCGGCTGAAGGTCGCCCGCGCCGCCCGCATTGTTGACGAGGATGTCGAGCGTGCCGAAAGCCTCCACGGTCTTGTCGATGAAGCCTTCGACATCGGCCTGGTTCATCACGTCACCGGGCACGAATATCACCCGGTCCTTGCCGCCGCGGCCGACGCGCAATTCCTCGACCACGCGCGCGCCCTTTTCGGGATTGCGGGCGAACAGCGCGACCTTCGCGCCTTCATGCAGGAATGCCTCTGCAATTCCGCGCCCCAGCCCCGCCGTGCCGCCGGTGATCGCTGCAACCTTGCCTTCGAGTTTCATGCCGTCTCTCCTTTGCAAGGATGCGTAGCGAGAGGACGGGCGCTGTGCACCTTGCCAAAATGACGGGTTGCCCGATTGGCCGCGCGCAGCGTCTATGTGCCCATGAGCGATCCCGATATCATCATCCTCGGATGCGGCCCTGCCGGAATGACAGCCGCGCTCGCGGCGCACGAAGCCGGAGCAAGCGTCGCCCTGATCGAACGGTTTGACCGCGTGGGCGGAACCGGGGCGATTTCGGGCGGAGTGATCTGGGTGGCGGACAATCCGCGCCAGCGCGCCGCCGGAATGGCCGACAGCCGCGAGGAGGCGCTCGCCTATTTCCGCGCGCTTGATCACGGCGATCTGGTGGATGAAACGCTTGAGGCATTTGTCGACAGCGGACCGGATGCGCTTGCCTTCCTCGAAGGGATCGATGCGCTCAAGGTCGCGCTGCTTGACGGCTATCCCGACTATTATCTCGACCGGCCCGGCGCGAAACCCGAAGGCGGGCGGGCGCTTGACCATGATCTGTTTGCGCTGGGCGAACTGGGCGAATGGGCGAGCCGCATCACCGCGATCGAGGAACTGAAGCCGATGATGCTGCGCGAAACCCCTCTGGGTGGGGGCAGCGGCATCGTCCCGCCGGAAGAATTGCAGCGCCGCATCGCCAATAATGAACGCGGGTTCGGGCAGGCGATGGTCGGGCGACTCCTCAAGGCGTGCCTTGTCCGCGGGATCGAGCCGATCCTGAATGTCGAGACGCACCGACTGGTGCAGCGCGATGGCCGGATTTGCGGGATCGAGGGAACACGCGAGGGCGTGCCGTATGCGCTAAGCGCGAAAAGCGGCGTGATCATCACCACCGGCGGCTTCGAATGGGACGAGGACATGCGGCAGGCGTTCCTGCGCGGCCCGATGGATGCGCCCGCCTCCCCCCCCACTGCACGGGGAGAGGGGCTGAAGCTGGCGCTGACGAGCGGCGCGAAGCTGGGCAACATGACGCAAGCCTGGTGGGCGCCGACGCTCGTGATCCCCGACAATCCATGGCCCGCCCCGCAATTCGCCGGACAGCAGCGCGCGGCCCCTGTCCTGATCGAGCGGACAGTGCCGCATTCGCTGATGGTCAATCGCAAGGGCGAGCGGTTCTGCAACGAAGCGGCGAATTACTCCGCGCTGGCGGGCGCATTCCACCAGTTCGATCCGCAGACCTATGATTATCCCAACCTGCCCGCGTGGCTGGTGTTCGATCAGGATTATGTCGATCGCTATCCCATCGGGCCGCGCCTTCCGGGGCAGCCGGTGCCTGACTGGGTCACGCGCGCAGACACGCTTGACGCGCTGGCCGGGCATATCGAGGTTCCCGCCGATGCGCTGGAGGCTACGGTGGCGCGCTTCAACAATCATGCGAGGGCCGGGCATGATCCCGATTTCCAGCGCGGCACTTCGGCCTACGATCACTTCTATGGAGATCGGACGCGTGAAGGGACTGCGGTAACACTGGGCGCTGTGGAGCGCGGGCCGTTCTACGCGGTGGAGATCCGCATGGGGCTGCTGGGCACGAATGGCGGCGCGCGAACCGATGGCTCGGCCCGCATTCTGGGGCATGACGGCAAACCCATTCCCGGTCTTTACGGCGCGGGCAATGCCATCGCCTGCCCCACGGGCGGGATCTATGCAGGGGCGGGCGGGACGCTCGGCCCGGCGCTGACATTCGGATACATCGCCGGCCGCAGCGCGGCGCGGGCCAATGCTTAGAGCGCTTTCCGACCAATCCAGATAACCCGGAATGGTCGGAAAACGCTCTAGCGCCGCTTCGGCTCGAATTCGATGTGCAGCTCCTTGAGCGAGCGCAGCAGGAAATGCGGGTGATAGGCAAAATCGTTCTTGCCCGGCGCGAACCACATGTCCTCGAACCGCTCGACCACGGCGGTAAAGCCCCAGATCAGTTCCCTGCGTGCCAGCGGCGCGCCCAAGCAGTGATGCGTGCCTGACCCAAAGCCCATGTGACTGCCCGCCTTGGGCCGGTCGAGATCGAGTTTTTCCGGGCATTCGAAAGCGCGCTCATCGCGATTGGCGGCGGCAAAGCGGACATTGACGATCGCGCCTGCGGGGATCGTGACCCCGGCCAGTTCTGTCTCCTCCTTCACGAAGCGCATCAGCGACTGCACCGGGCTTTCCAGCCGCACCACCTCTTCGACAAAGGTCTTCATGTAACGATCGGGATCGGACTTGAGCTGCTGCCACACGTCCTTGTTCTCGATCAGCAGCTTCATCCCCGCCGCCAGCGCATTGGTGGTCGTCTCGCTCCCGCCGACAAAGGTATCCGCCATCATTTCTGCATGCAGTTCGTTATCGGTGAGCGGGCGCCCCCATTCCTCGATCACGGTGTTGACGAGCACGCTGATCAGGCTGTCGTCCGGGTTGGCGCGCAGCTTTTCGAAGATCGGCTGGAAATAGTGCTGCGCCTCGATCTCGCGGTCGACCATCTCCAGATGCCTGTCTTCGGGCAGCATCATCGAAATGCGCTGGAAGAAAGCGTCGGTCCAGCGCTTGATCCGCCACATGTCCTCGCGTGCCGCACCCATCTGTTCGCCGATGATGAACAGCGGCAGCGGTACGCAGAACTGGCGCACCCATTCGCATTTGCCTTCGGCCAGAAACCCGTCGATCAGTTCATAGGCGAGGCTTTCCACCTGCGGGTCGATCGCCTTGATCTTGGATGCCTTGAACGCCTCGTTGAACATCGCGCGCATCTGTTTGTGATTGGGATCGTCGCGGCCATTCAGCGTGGGGGCAGGCACCCAGCCATTCGCCTCGAAGCGTTCCATCACCTTGCGCGCACGCTCGACATCGCCATCGGATGCGCGGAACTGCGTTTCGGAAGCCGAACTGGGAAACCGCGCCGGGTCCATCAACACTTCGCGCACGTCGTCATAGCGGCTGACGACATACATCGGCGTGCCCGGAATATTGTAGACCGGGGCCTCGTCCCGCAGGCGCTTGTACGCGTCATAGGGGCATTGCTGCAGGTCGGGATCGAACAGGTTGATGTCGCTTTTCGTGGCCAAGTTTCCCTCCCGAAACTGCGAATGGCGTTGCAGTCAGGATCAGTCCGATAGTGTCTGACAACAACTGACGGATTGGAGAGGGTGCGATGGACGCGAAACTTCAGGAACTGCTCGACAAGCAGGAGATCGGCGAGGTGATCCAGCGGTATTGCCGCACATTGGACTGGCTCGACGCCGAAGGGCAGGCGAGCTGCTATTGGCCCGATGCGCGGATCGAATACGGCTTCTTCACCGGGCGCGCCGAGGATTTCCTGCCCGTCGTGATGGAAACCGAGAGCAATCTGGCGCGGCGCTGGCACATGCTTTCGCAGCCGCTCATCCGGTTTCATTCGCCCACGTCCGCCAGCAGCGAATGCTACGGCATTTTCGGCGGTGGCCGGTGGCAGGATGACGGCACTATCGCCGGGGACATGATCGGCGGGCGCTATCTCGACGAATGGGAGAAACGCGCCGGAGAAAACGGGGACGAATGGCGCATCTCTGCGCGCACCTATATCCTCGACTGGAAATCGCCCCTCACCGGCCAGCCGCTGTTCGAACCCGATCCCGATTTCCCGCTGCCGACCTATCGGATCGATGCGGCGGGGCATCCGGCCTATCGCAAGCTTTAGGCCTCGACCGGCGGGTCCATGTAGTCGCGGTAGTAGGTCAACTGTCCGCCAGCGACCTTGTAAATGCCGCAGCCGCCACGCGATCCCTCGGGTGAATGCATTGTCCAGCGCGCCCAGCAGGCGTTATCGTCGCCGCAGATTTCATCGACTGTGAAGCGGATCTGGCGCTCGCCCATTTCCTTCATCATCATTGTCATGAAACCCAGGATCGCCTCGCGCCCGTTGTACGTGCCCCAGACCGGGTCTTCGACCACGGCATCCTCGGCAAACAGCGGGGCGAGTTTGGTGTAGTCGCCTTCGTCCTGGATTGCCCAGAATTGCTCGATCACGCGCTGCGCTTCGCCTGCCATGCCACTCTCCCTTGCTGGAGCGACAATGCCACGAAGGGCGCAGCCTGCACCCCTGCGAAAATGTGGAGGGGCCATCGCGCCGGAGCCGGGGCTATCCTGGATCCCGCAAAGGAGAGACATCATGTCCACCATCCCCCGCGTTTCCTCGGCCTTGACGGGAGAGCCCGCGCACTTCGGCTCGGTCCTCGCGCACCAACCAGCGATCGCCGCCGCTTTCACCCGCCTGTATGGCCGCTTCTGGGGCAGCGATGTGCTTTCGGCCCGACTCAAGGAAGTTGCCCGGATGCGCAACGCGCGGGTCACCGAATGCGGGTTCTGTCGCAATGTGCGTTTCGACAAGGCGCTGGGGCAGGGTCTGGGAGAGGATGTCGTCGATGATATCGACTGGGGCTATGAAAGCTCGGACAGGCTTACGGAGGCGGAAAAGGCGGTGCTGAAATTCACCGATGCCTTCATCCATGATCCCGAACTGCTCACCGGCGATGCCGAAGCCGCGCTGAAGCGCCATCTTTCGCCCGAACAGATCGCGGAACTGGGCCTCGGGCTGACGTTGTTTCTGGCCCTGGCCAAGGCGCTGATCACGATGGGGCTGGAACCCGAAGTGATGGATCGCACCGTCCTGCCCACGCCAGCTCCGACGGAGCCGGTGCAATGAACGGCCCGGTGGCCGAGGCGCTTGCCGCCAATCCCGATTTGCGCACGGGGTTCGAGGAATTTCGAAAGGCCGCACACGAGGCGCTGGGCGAGGAGTTGACGGCGCAGGTGCGTCACGCAGTGGCCGGGGTGCACGGGATTGATCTTCCGCCGCCTGTCGGAACCGCGCCCCCCGCAACGCTGGCCTATGCCCGGCGCATTCCGTTCGAGCACACCGCGATCACCGACGAGGAAGCCGCCGCGGTGGTGGCCGAATTAGGAGAGGAGCGTTTCGTTGCGTTCAGCGTGGTCGCCGCGCTGGCCGATGCCGAATGCCGGGCGGAAAAGGTGGGGCTGACAGGGCTGAGCGCCTAGCTTCGCTGCAATTCGCGCAGCACGTCCGTCCCGTCCCAGTCGCGCGCTGCATCGCGCACCATCGCGTAAAAGCCGAGCAGCGCCTCGCCCGGCTCGTAGAGTTCAATCATGTGGCCGAGGGTGGCGCTCGCATCCATGAAGGCAAAGCGCGTCCCGCCTTCCACTTCGGAAAGCTGGGCGAGCGGATGCCCGCGTGCTTCGAAATCGGCGATGGCGGCGTCGAGACCTTCGACGAACACGGCCATGTGATGCAGTCCGAATCGCCCCGATCCCGCAGGAAAGAGATCGTGCATCGCGCTGGGTCCGTCCCCGTGCTGTTCGACGAATTCGATCATGACACCGCCCCATTGCCCATAGGCTGATGAATGATCGAAACGATGCGGCACGCCGCGATGTTCGCTTGCCGCGAGGGGGATGTGGCGCAGCACGAAGAACGGGCCTGAGCCAAAGATTTCGCTATGAGCGCGTGCGGCGGCTTCGATGTCGGGCACGAAATAGGCGACCTGCCGGATCGCAAGACTGCCTGCGTCCTGCATCAGTTGACCGCGCGATCCTTCCCTTCCCAATAGGGCGCACGCAGTTCGCGGCGCAGGATCTTTCCGCTCGGATTGCGCGGCAGCGCGGGGATGAAGTCGACCGACTTGGGGCATTTGTAGCCCGCGATATGCTCCCGCGCGTGGGCGATCACTTCGGCCTCGGTCAGCTCTTCGCCCGCCTTGACGACAACGCAGGCCTTCACTTCCTCGCCCCATTTCTCAGACGGAATGCCGATCACCGCGACATCGGCGACCTTGGGGTGGGCGTAGATCGCGTTTTCGACCTCCGCCGGATAGACGTTTTCGCCGCCCGAGATGATCATGTCCTTCACCCGGTCGTGGATGTAGAGATAGCCATCCTCGTCGAGATAGCCCGCATCGCCGGTGCGCAGCCAGCCGTCCGCGTCGATGGTGTCGGCGGTGGCTTGCGGGTTGTTCCAGTAACCGCGCATGTTCTTCGACGATCGTGTGGCGATTTCACCCACCGTCCCTGTCGGGACCGGATTGCCCGTTTCATCGATGATCTTGATTTCGACGCCCGCCAGCGGCTTGCCCACGCTGCGCATCCGGGGGGAGCCTTCGGGCACGTGATCTTCGGGATCAAGCGCGACGA
Source organism: Erythrobacter sp. Dej080120_24 (assembly GCF_036322605.1). Classification (GTDB taxonomy): domain Bacteria; phylum Pseudomonadota; class Alphaproteobacteria; order Sphingomonadales; family Sphingomonadaceae; genus Erythrobacter; species Erythrobacter aurantius. Next base: position 262,872 of record NZ_AP027262.1, on the reverse strand, counting down.
TCGTGCCGCTTGTTTCCGTCATGCCGTACATCTGCACGAATCCGCAGCCGAGCACCCGCATTGCCTGTTTCATCAGTTCGAGCGGGATCGGCGAGGCGCCGTAGGTGATGTATTTGAGGCGGCTGAAATCGACCTCGTGCACGCGCGGATGATTGAGCAGGATCTGGATCGCGGCGGGGACAAGGAAGATTTTAGAGATGTTGTAATTTTCGATCAGGTCGAGCGCCTTGGTCGGATCGTATTCGGGCAGCACGATCGAATTGCTGCCTGCCACCATCGTGCCGATGCCCGTTCCGGTGCCGCTGATGTGGAAGCAAGGCATGGCGAGCAGTGTGACATCGCCCGGGATCGGCTCCTGCCATTCGCGGTCATACCCTTCGGCCCGGCTCGAAAGGATCGATCCATGGGTCATCACCGCGCCCTTGGGCTTGCCGGTGGTGCCCGAGGTGTAGAGCTGCAACGCGTCATCCTCCAGCCCGACGCGCGCAGGCACCGGGTCCGGTGGGAAGCCGTCGCGCCAGGTGCGGTAATCCGCCCCGGAATGGTCAGGCGCGTCGATGCCGATGACCTGCTCGACCTTCGGGCAGTCACCGCGCACCTTTGCCAGAATGTCGGCAAAGCCTTCACCCACGAACACGATCCGCGCTTCGCAATTGTCGAGGATATAGGCGACTTCGGGCGCGGCGAGGCGCCAGTTCACCGGGGTCATCACCGCGCCGATCTTGGCTGCGCCCAGCAACGCCTCGAAGTAAAGCGGGTGGTTCTTGCCGAGGAAGGCGACGCGGTCGCCTTTTTCGGCTCCCATCGCGACCAGCGCATTGGCCACGCGATTGCTGCCTTCGTTCAGCTCGGCAAAAGTGATCACCTCGTCGCCATAGGTAAAGGCGGCGGTGTCGCCCGAGTGCAAGGCGTGTTCACGCACGATATCGCAAAAGGAAGCTGCGCTTTCGAGCGCGCGGGTAAGTGTGTCTTGTGCCATGGGCGCAAGATTAGGCGCAGCGCAGCGCATGGGGCATTGGCACAAATCATAGCGGGAAGTGCCGCGCGCGGTGGTAAGGTGGCGATCATGGCCGAACGGAACAGCTCAGACGCCGACATTCCCGAGGGGTACGAACCCGCCGGTTTTTCGCCGGGATTTCTCGATCATGGCGGGCCGTATTTTCTGAAAGCCCGCCCCGGCAGGCCGATGCTGGTGGGTCTGCGCATCTGTCCGCACCACATCAATTATCAGGATGCAGCGCATGGCGGGGTAATCTCTACCCTTGCCGATGTCGCTCTCAGCCATGCGATCTATGATGCGGAGCGCCCGCGGCTTGCCCCGTCAACCATAGCCTTGCAGGTCAATTACCTGCGTTCGGCTCGCCTTGGCGACTGGCTGGAGGCGCAGGTGCGGATTGACCGCCTTGGCGGGCGCACGGCCTACACCAGCGGCGAAATCGTGTGCGATGGCGAAGCCGTGGCGACGATGAGCGGGGTCTTCGCGATTCTGCGGCCCTAGCCGAGAAAGCGCGCCACCACCGGGGTCGAAGGATCGCGTTCATCGTGAAAGCCCGATGCGCCCTCCGGCGTGTCAGACAGGTCAACCCCTTCAACTTCGCGGAACTCGCGCCAGTCATACAGGCCGGTGCGCTGAGCGATGCGCCATTCGCCGCTTCGCTTTTCGAACCGGTCGACGTAGCGACCCGCGATGACGGCAGAATAGATCTTGCCCTTGTCCGGGAAGACATCGGGGATCGGGTATCCGGCGGGAATCGTGTGCATTGCCGTCATGTAGGTTTCGGTGTGGCAGACCGTATCGCCGTCAAATCCGAACTGCACCTGTCCCAGCTGGTGCTGTGTCGCGAGGCACGGATCGATGATCGCGCGCGCCTGATCCACGAAGCCGCGCCAGTCGCCTTCCACCACGCCAAAGCGGAATCGGGCATCCGCGTGGAACAGATGCTCCATCATGCTCCATCGCCGCCGGTCGATCGCATGGGCATAGGCGGTGATAATGTCGCGGATAGCTTCGCGGTCTTCGATCCTGATGCTCATGCGTCCAGCTCCACTATGACTTTGCCGATATTGCCGCCGGTGAACAGCTTTGAGTAGGCGGCCAGCGTGTTCTCTAGCCCGTTCGTGACGTCATAGGGCATGATCAGCTTGCCTTCGTCGACCCAGCCCCTGAGCCGCGCGGTCAGCCGTTCGCCCTGATCCATGAAATCCGGGCTGAAGAAGCCTTCGATCCGGAGCCTTCGCATCAGCACCTGATCAAATTCGCGCGGTGAGGTTCTGGCGGTGCTGCCATAATCGGCCAGCAGCCCGCACACGGCGATGCGGCCATAATGGTTCATCCGCGTCAGCACCGCGTCAAGCAGATTGCCGCCGACATTGTCGAAATAGACATCGAACCCGCCGGCCTGGTCCAATTGCGTCCCGACGCCGCCGGCCTTGTAGTCGATCGCCCCGGCAATCCCCAGATCGCCGGTCAGGTAACGGCATTTCTCCGCCCCTCCGGCAATGCCCCAGGCCTCGCAGCCCAGCAGTTTTGCGATCTGCACCGCGAGTATGCCTGTCGCCCCGGCGGCGGCGGATACCAGCACGCGTTCGCCCGGTTTGGCAGCGCCGGTTTCCTCGATCCCCCACAGCGCGGTCCAGCCATTCATGCCGAGCGGGCCGAACCATGCCCGCCTGTCCGCGACCGAAGGGTCAAGCTTCACCGCGCCCGACATCGCCGCATCGACCTGGCTGATGTCGCCCCAGACGCCGAATGCGCGCACCAGATCGCCTTCGGCAAAACCGGGCGCGCGGCTGGCGATGACTTCACCCAGGACGAGCCCCGTCATCGGCGCGCCCACGGGCAGCGGTGGCTGGTATCCGTCTTCGCGGCTGGTAAGCCAAAGGCGCGTGCCCGCATCCATCGAAAGCATCGCGTTGCGGATGCGGATTTCGCCCTCGCCGAGTTCGGGCAGCGGTTCTTCCACCAGCGCCAGTGCGCCTGCGAAATCCGTCCCCTCCGGTCGGCGTTCTATGCGCCAGTATCTGTTGTCCATGCATCCGGTTGTCCAAGCGCGCCGACGCTACGACAAGCCGCGCTTTTGCTAGGGTGCTATCACTTTGGCGCGGTGCGGGGCGCGGCTCTCCTTCGTAGTCTTGGACAAACGAATTGAGGGAGAGAGAACATGGCACTTATCACGGTGGTCGGCGCATCGGGCAGGCAGGGCATGGCGCAGGTCCGGCAGGCATTGAAGGCCGGGTATGACGTGCGCGCGATTTCGCGTCAGGAAGACCCCTTCGGCGGCGCCAAGATCGACGGGATCGAACGGGTCGAAGTGCGCCCGATGGACCTTTATGATCCGTCGACATTCAAGCCCGCGCTCGAAGGATCGGATTACATTTTTTACACCCATCCCCTGCAGGCCCGCGCCGATCGCGCCGTGTTGATCGGCGATCTCGGCAAGGTCGGGGCGGAGATCGGGGTCAAGCGGCTGGTGTGGAACACCTCCAGCTGGATTCCGGACAAGCCCGGCGATCCTTTCACCTATGGCGAGAACACCAAGGGCATCAACGCGCTGTGGCGCTCGGGCTGCCCCGGCACGGTGTTCGGCAGCGTGTTGTTCATGGACAATCTGCTCACCAACTGGGCGCGCCCCTTCATCGTCAACGAAGGGCGCTATGTGTACCCGCACAACCCCAACCTCCAGGCCAACTGGATCAGCCTTGATGACGTGGCGAAATTCATGCTGACCAGCCTTGAACGTCCCGACATGGAAGGCGCATGGCTCAACATCGGCGGGCCGGAGCGGCTGGTGGGTAAGCAGGTGACGCAATACCTGTGCGAGGCGCTCGACAAGGATATCACCTACGATCCCTGCACGCCCGAGGAATTCGGCCGCTATCTCGTCGAAGCCGCCGGGGATTCGATGCCGCCCGAAATGCGCGAGGATTTCGCCAAGGGGATTCAGGCCTTCTACGAATACAACAACGAAGCGCCCACGCGGCCCTTTGAAGTCGACATGGACCACGTCTACGAACGCTTCCCCGAACTTGACGGCAAGCTGGAAACGCTGGGCGAATGGACCAAGCGGCAGGATTGGGGCGAAAGCAACTTCCGGCCTGCCTTCGGGTAGGGCTGGCGCATGACCCGCAGGGTTGAAGGCAAAGTCGCTCTGGTGACCGGTGGCGCATCGCGCCCCGGTCTTGGCTTTGCCATTGCCGAACGGCTCGCCGAAGAAGGCGCGATCGTAATCCTGACAGATGTCGATGCCGCCGGCGTCGAGGAAAGCGCGCGGCTGATCTGCGAGCGGAACCTCGCGGCTGAGGCCATGCCGCAGGATGTCGCCTCGGAATCCGACTGGACGAGGGTGGTCGACGACATCCTTGCCCGCCACGGGAGGCTCGATATCCTCGTCAACAATGCGGGTATCCTCGACATTGCCGCGATTGCCGACGATCACGCGCTTGCCGGGCTGCGACGGCAGCTGGAGGTCAATGTCGTCGGCTGCTTCATGGGAACGCAAGCAGGCGTGCGGGCAATGCGCCAGTGCGGCAACGGCGGGGCGATTATCAATCTTTCGTCAGTCGCCGGGAAAGTGGGCTTTCGCGGCAGCGCATCCTACGCGGCGACGAAGGGCGCAGTGAAGCTGATGACGAAGTCGGTCGCGCTCGAAACCGCGCCAGAGGGCATCAGGGTGAACTCGGTCCATCCTGGCATTATCCGAACGAACATGCAGCAGCAGGGGCTGGAGGACAATTCCGCCAATTACGATGCCATCGTCGCGGCCATTCCAGCCGGGCGGCTGGGCGATCCGCGAGACATCGCCAATTGCGTGCTGTTCCTCGCCTCTGATGAAGCGGGATATGTCAACGGAGCGGAGTTCGTCGTGGATGGTGGTTACACCGCCCAATAACTCCGCCTGAAGCGCTACTCCGCCGCCTGACGCTGCTCTGCGGCGAAGATTTCCAGCAGTTCCTCGTCGCTCGCATTGGTCAGCTTGGCAGCCCATTGGTGGAAGACCTGCCCGCCGCGCTCGTTGCGGCCGAACAGCACTTCCTTCATCAGCCCCGATTGCAGCGCCTCGTGCTGGCGCTTGCCCGTCTTGTAGTCCTCGTCACGCACCACGATTTCGAGGAAATCGAACTGTTCGTGCGCCGATTTGACGTCGGCTTCGGTTTCGGGCCGGTTTTCCATGACATAGAACTGCGTGGTGTAGCTTTCGCCCACGGTTTCGCCGGGGAACAATTGCGAGATCATCGCCCCGCGCTGTCCGCCGCCGTAGAAGCTGGCGATCGAGATATGCGGGAAGATCGTCCACACGCCCTGCACCAGCACTTCCTGCGGCAGCTCGTCATCCGACAGCACCTCAAGGTCCATCTGCTGATCATCATCGCCCGATACCTTGATCGCGAATTTCGACGGGGTCGAAAGCCGCTGGTGCGGGCCGAAGGCGAAATAGTTGGCGCGGTTGTAGAAATCCGCGCCGAAAGTGTCCTTGTGCAGCACCGGCAAGTGGTAGAAATCGAGATAGCCGTCATAGGCCGTCTTCCAGTTCGGCCCAGCCAGGGTGCGCTGCGCGAACAAAGTCCAGCCTTCGAATTCGAACGCCTTGAGCAAATCGTCATAGCCACACAGGTAGTCCGCGATCGACAGCTTGCTGTCGGGATCGAGCGTCGCCCAGATCAGCCCGGCGCTTTCGTAGACCGGGAAGCGTTTGAGGCACAGCGCGGCCTTGTCCACCGCGCCGAAATCCTTGGGGCTGGCAACGCCGACCAGATCGCCGTCGTTCTTGAACGTCCAGCCGTGATAGCCGCAGGTGAAGCGCGTGCCCTTGCCGGTACCGTTGGGAACCACAGGGTTGCCGCGGTGGGTGCACATGTTGAGGAATGCGCCCACGCTGCCGTCGCGCTGGCGGGTCAGCAGCAGCGGCACGCCGCAGATGTCCATCGCCTTGTAATCGCCCGGCTCGGGCAATTCGCATGAAGGAGCCACCATCAGCGGCAGGCGGCGGAAGATGTTGCGCTTTTCCTTCTCGAACAGGTCGGGGTCGGTGTAGCTGCTTGCCGGAATGCGCACGATCTCGTCGGCATATTCCATCGTGTCCGCCGCCCCGTGCGCGACAAGGTTGCGGGTCATCGAAATGAGTTCTTCGCGCGACATGTGTCCGTCCTCCCAATTTGCCTGACAGGATGCGCTGTCATGATCGCTTGCCGCAATGCGTGTTTTTATGAGGCGCGCACGCCGCGGATGATCAAACGAAAACGGGCGGACCTTTCGGCCCGCCCGCTCGGCCCCCACGAGGAACATGGGGGAGTGGAGAAGTGATCAGAAGCGGAAGCTCGCCTCCACGAAGACCTGACGGCCACGGTTCTGCGTCAGCACGAGGTCGTCGCCAGCCGGAAGGCCGAGAGCGTTGCCTGCCGGGGCAAGGAACGGACGACCACCCGAGGTGATGACGAAGATTTCGTCGGTCAGGTTGGTCGCGATCAGCGAAAGCCGCCAATTGCCGTCCGGATGACCGATCGCCGCGGTCGCATCGAGCGTCCAGAAGCTGGGCTGGACGAAGTCGTTCAGCGTGGCTTCGTCGGTGATGTAGCCGTCGTTATAGGCGGCGTTGCCCGAGAACAGGAATTCCAGGCTGTCGTTGATCGGCACCGTCCAGTCGGCGGCGATATTGCCCGACCATTCCGGCGACTGGCTGGCGCGGCGACCGTTAAGGTCGATCGTGCCACCCGCGCCGCCCGGCTGCAGGAAGGTGTCGGTATACTGCGCGTCGAGATAGGCGAGGTTGGCAGAGATATTGAGACCTTCCACCGGGGTGCGCCATGCAAATTCCAGATCGACACCCTTGGTCGTCAGCTCGCCCGCGTTGCTGGTGACGAACTGGATGGTGGTGGCGTTGAAGTTCTGCACCTGCAGATCGGTGAAGACGTAGTAGTACGCCGTCATGTTCAGCGTGATGTTGCGATCATCGAACTGCGACTTGAAGCCGATTTCACCGCCGATCGCCTCTTCGGAGTCGAAGATCAGCGATCCGAAGTCACCCGACAGCGCCGCGACGCTGAGGCTGTTGGACGGCAGTGCGGAGTTGTCGATGCCACCCGACTTGAAGCCGGTCTTGAACGAGGCGAAGACGTTGATGTCGTCAGCCGCCTGATACCGCAGGGTGACTTCGGGCGAGAAATTGTCGTCCTGGAAGTTGATCGGGCCCGAGAAGAAGCCCGGCGACACGAAAGCCGGGCCCTGCAGGAAGGTGTGCAGGTAAGGCACTTCGATGAAGGACACCTTGGTTTCGTCGGTCCAACGGATGCCGCCCGAAAGCTCGAGCCGGTCGGTCAGGTCGATGATCGTCGACCCGAAGAACGACAGCGCTTCGGTCTTGGTGGTCTGGATCTTGTCCCAGTCATAGGTGAAGCCGGTAACCGGGTCCGCGCCCAGGAACGAGATGTTGACGCCCTGCTGGGCAGTGTCGAACACGATGGTGCGGTCTTCGTAGAAGGCGCCGATCATGAAGTTGAATGGGCCGTCGAAATCCGAAGTCAGACGCAGTTCCTGGCTGTATTGCTCCAGCGCGTTGATCGGGTCCGAACAACCGGCACCGCCGGGGACGCCACCGGGGAACACGCCGACATAGGAATAACAATCGAAATCGACCGCTTCCATATCGAGAATGCCGCTGGTCGAAGTCAGCGTCAGCGTGTCCGAAAGATCGAGGTTCCACAGGAGGCGTGCAAACCAGATTTCGGTTTCGCCGAAGGGAACGCCATTGCGTCCGGCCGCTTCCGACGGGGTCGGCACGCCCGGTGCAAGCTGCGGCGCCGCATCAGGGATGAAATAGCGCTGATCGGTGACGTTACAGTCGTGTCCGCCGGGGATCACCAGACCCCCGCTGAGAAGGAAGACCGGATCGGGGAGGCCATTGGGGCCGCAGCCGATTTCGGCGGTGCCGATTGCGCCGTCATTCTCGTTCTTGGTATATTGTACCTTGAGGTTCGCATCGAACCGGTCGGACGGGTCCCACTGCAACGTACCGCGCACGATCAGGTCCGTGAGACCACGTTCCTGATTGACGGCGGGGGTGCCATCCTGAAGGATCTGGAATTCGTCGATATCGTTCCACTGCGCTGCCAGACGCACGCCCAGCGTGTCGCTGATCGGGCCGGAAACGTAGCCGCTGAGCAGGTAGCCTTTTTCCTCGAATTCATACGAGGCCCGGCCGCCGACTTCCCAGTTGGGGGTCGGGTTGGCCGAACGGATCGCAAACACGCCGGCGGTGGCCGATTTACCGAAGAACAGCGATTGCGGGCCTTTCAGCACGTCGATCTGTTCGGTGTCGAAGAACCCGGCCTGCACGAGGCGCATGGTCGAAACCTGAATGCCGTCGAAGTCGAAGGCGACCGCCGAATCGAACGAGGCCGAGATGTTAGAGGAGCCGACGCCGCGCAGGCTGAGCTGGCCGCCCGAACCCGAACCGCCGACCTGAACGTTCAGCGTGGGAACGCGGCTGGTCACGTCCGCGACATTGTCGACGCTGAATTTGTCCAGCACATCGCCGCCGATCGCGGTGACGGTGACGGGCACTTCCTGCAGGCTTTCGTTCTGGCGACGGGCCTGCACCACGATCACCCGCTCGCCAAATTCGTTACCGTCCTCCGCGGTTTCATTGTCCTGCGCCATCGCGGTTTGCGGCACGGCGGCAAATGCAGCCATTGCGGCCCCGCTCAAAAGCGCGCGCCGCAATCCTGTGGCGCCGAATTTGGAGGCAATCCGGGTGTTATATGTGGTCATATGCTCTCTCCCTTGACGGCGCAGAAGCATCGCCCCGGCGCCCAGTTCCCCAGTCCCTGTGCCGTTTTTCCCCACGGCTATCAGTAGGCCTGAGACTGTATGGAGAGGGGTTTCTCCGCTCATCTAGCAAAAGGGATAGTAAGCCTCGCAAAGTGCGCCAATTTTGCCACTATGTCCGGCAAATCCTGTTTTCCGTAGCGTCATTTTACGTAAGCGGAAAGACTAGCGAGCGGGTTCACACCCCGGTTGCCATTTCCTCGACGCGCGGATCGTTCGGCCAGACCCAGCGCTCGTCGATCACCGGTTCGACGCGCAAGCCATCAGGCACGTTCTCGATCCCGATCATACGGTCGAGCGTCTGGTGGAACGAATAGATGCGCGCTTCCTGATAGGACAAAGGCACGCTCTTGAACGCGGCGCTCTGCATCGAATGCTGGATCGCTTCCCCGAATTGCGTGTCTTCAAGGATGATCGGGCTCATCTGCCGGCCGTTCGGCTGGCTATCGTCAGGTACTGTCCACAGGTCGGGCGCGGGTGCATCGCCCCAGTCGAGCGCCATTGTCACCAGTTCCAGCCGGGTCGTGCCAAGCGAAGTCGGCCAGAACACCAGTGGCGGCACGAAGTAATTGGACAGCGGTGAAACCCAGTTGGGAAACAGCGTGTAGCTTTGCGTGCAGGTGCGGCCCAGTTCGCCCACGGTTTCGATCTGCTGCCATCCGGGCGGGCTGTCGATCGCGCGGACATGCTCGCGATCGGTCTGGCGCGGGGCGGGGGCCAGCATCCGGGCGTGGCCATTGGGATAGATGGTGTTGAGGTTGCGCTTGCTGTCCACCAGCGGGGCGACTGTATCGGGATGGATGAACGGCACATGGTACACTTCCATGTTTGCCTCCATCGCGACTTTCCAGTTGCACTTGAGCTCGAAGGAATGGCGCGCCGCCAGCCGCACGCGGTCAAACGCGAATTCGTCCCACTCGTTCATCAGCGGGCCGAGCCATTCGGTCAGCGGCATGGCTTCGTCGTCGAAATTGACGAAGATGACATTGCCCAGCATCTCGCACCGCACCGGGATCAGCCCGCGACAGCTAAGGTCGAAGTCGGCCGGGAAATCCTGCCGTTCGGGCACGCCCACCAGGCTGCCGTCAGTCTTGTAGGTCCAGTTGTGATAGCCGCACATCAGGCGCGAGGACTTGCCCCGATCCTGCGTCACCACCGGCGCGCCGCGATGGCGGCAGGTGTTGTAGAAGGCGCGAACCACGCCATCCATGCCATGCACGATGACGATGGGATCGCCGGCATTGTGCCAGCGCATGTAGCACCCCGGCTCGGGAATTTCGTCGATATGACCTGCGAACAACCAGCTCTTGCGAAAGATGTGCTGCTGTTCGAGCGCGAAATATTCCTCGCTGGTGTAGCGCGCGGCGGGCATGTCGGGGAGCTTGGGAAATCCCTTTGGCGGAGCCGTGCGGCGGCCTTCCCATTCCATCAGCGCCTTGAGGCGCGCGACTTCGGCATCTTCCAGCATCTTCGCTCTCCCGAACTTAACGATAGACCGCTCGCCGCCCGACGCACCTCACATTTTTCCCATCGCTTTAAGTAGTGGTGCGAAGCGCAGCGCCTCTTACTCTCCCATGAAAACACAACGCTTTTGGGAGAGGGCGATGAACGACAACAAGAAGGGACGGCTGGCAGGGAGGATTGCGCTGGTCACCGGCGGAGCGATGGGGCTGGGCAAGGCCGATTGCGAAAGGCTTGCCGCCGAAGGGGCCAGCGTCATCGTCACCGACCGCGAGGTGGAACTGGCGCATCAGGTGGCCGATTCGATCAATGGCGACGCGATGGCGCTCGACGTCACCAGCGAAGAGCAATGGCAGGAAGTCATGACCGCCGTTTCCGAACGCCACGGCGGGCTCGACATCCTCGTCAACAATGCGGGCAACGTGATCTTCGAGAATGTCGAGGAATGCTCGCTTGCGCATTTCAAGCTGCATCTCGACATTCACGTGGTCGGCACCTTCCTCGGCTGCAAATACGCGCTGCCGCTGATGAAACACCGCCACAAGGTGAATGGCGGAGGCGGGTCGTCGATCATCAACATGGCCTCCACCGCGGCACTGATGGGATATGGCAATATCCCGGCCTACACCGCGGCAAAGGGCGGCATTTCGTCAATGACGCGCAGCATCGCGACCTATTGCCAGGACGAAGGTTACGGCATCCGCTGCAACGCGCTGGCGCCCGGCGGGATCGAAACCCCGATGGTGATGGGCGTGTCGGGCCGCGCAGGCGAACAGCCGATGGAAATTCCTCCCGGCCCTCTGCCCGCCGATGCGCTGGGCCATCCCAATGACGTGGCAGGCTGCGTCGCCTTCCTTGCTTCGGATGACGCGCGGTTCCTCAACGGCCTGACGATCCCGGTGGACAATGGCCTCGACGCCCGCCCCCACCACTGAGGCATCGCCCGACCCGGCTGATGCGCCGGAAGGCTCCTATCGCTGGTACGTGCTGGCGCTGCTGACGCTCACCAGCATGTTCTCCGTCGCGGACCGGCTGGTGTTCGGCATTCTGGTCGAGGACATAAAGGCGGAATTCGGGCTTTCCGATTTCGAGCTCGGCTTGCTTGGCGGGGCGGCGTTTTCGCTGGTCTATGTCATCGCCGGCTTCCCCGCCGCGCGGCTGGCGGACCGTTCGGTGCGCAAGAACATCGTTGCCGCCGCGATCAGTTTCTGGAGCGTGATGACCGCGATGTGCGGGCTGGCCATCGGGTTCTGGACCCTGTTCCTTGCCCGTGTCGGCGTTGGCGTGGGGGAGGGGTGCTCAGGCCCGGCTTCGCAAAGCCTTGTCGCCGATTTCTTCCGCCGGGGTGAGCTTGCCAAGGCGATGGGTTTCCTCACCATCGGGGCCAGCATGGGCACCGCTGGTGGACTGGTGGTCGGCGGACAGCTCGCCGAAATGTTCGGCTGGCGCTATGCCTTTGTGCTGATGGGACTGCCCGGTGTCCTGATCGGCCTGCTCCTTTACCTGACCGTGCGCGAGCCCCGGCGCGGACGCTATGCCGCCGAAGGCGCACGCATCGAGCAACAGGGCCTGCGCGAAACCGTCACGCAATTGCTCGGCAACCGGGTGTTCATGGGCCTTTCGGCCGGCTGGGCGCTGCAATTGCTGATCGGATACGGCCTTGCCTTCTGGATGGCCGCAGTGATGCTGCGCCAGTTCGACATCTCGACCGGCAACGTCGGTCTGTACCTCGGCCTCGCATTCTTCATCGGCGGCATTCCGGGGCCGATCCTTGGCGGATACGTCACGCAATGGCTGACCAACCGGCACGAACACTGGCGTGCGTTGGTGCCGGGCCTGTCGAGCCTGCTGTGCGTCGCCCCGCTTGCCCTCAGCCTTACTTCGGACGCCTTCTGGCCCTTTCTCGGCTGGTTCGCGTTGGCCTATGCCATCTATGTCGCCAGTCAGGCGGGCATCCTTTCGGGCATTCAGGCCGCCGTCGAGCCATCGCAGCGCGGGTTTGCAGTGGCGACCGCGCTGTTCATGAACAACCTTGTCGGACAAGCTTTGGGTCTTGCCGTGATCGGCTGGGTCAGCGACTGGCTTGCTCCTACGCAAGGGGCCTATTCGCTCAGCATCGCGGTGTTCGGAGTGTGCCTTGTCGCGGGGATCGTGTCGATGGCGGTGTTCGCGTGGACAGCCGCGCAAATGGGGCCGAGCGGTTATCTCGAAAGGATGCGGGAGGCTTAGAGGGCGAGGTCAGAAGCCCGGATGCACCGCCATCATCGCGCCATCGACCAGCATTTCCGCGCCCGTCATGTAGGGGCATTCATCGCTTGCGAGAAAGGCGATCGCGGCCGCAGTTTCCGCCGGATCGGCTAGGCGTTTCAAAGGAGAGGTCTGCGCCACGGCCGCTTTCAGCCCGGGCATAAGGTTTTCTGCCTGAGCAAGGATATCGGTGTCGGTCGCTCCGGGGATCACCGTGTTGCAGCGGATGTTGTAGCCCTTTTGCGCGCAATGCACCGCGATTGACTTTGACAACACCCGCACCGCGCCCTTGCTCGAACAATAGGCGACATCGGTGGGCAGGGCGGCGATCGCGGAGGTCGATGCGATGTTCACGATCGCGCCTGACGAACCGCCGGGATTGTCTTTCATCGCGGCGATGGCCGCGCGGCACCCGGCCATCGTTCCCTTGATGTTGATGTCGTAAATGCGGTCCCACGCCGCATCGGTGACATCCTCGATCGAAAGCGAGGAGACGGTGCCGGCGTTGTTGACGAGGATGTCGAGCCTGCCCCAACGCTCCACCGCCTGCGCGACGATCTGCGGCCATGTTGCGGTATCAGCCACGTCTTGAACCGCGAAGGTCGCGCCGGTTTCCTCGCAAAGCGCTGCGCCCTTCTCGGCGTTGATGTCCGTCCCCAGCACCTCGGCCCCATCAGCGCGCAGGCGCCGCACGGTCGCCGCGCCGATGCCGCTGGCACAGCCGGTGACGATGGCGATCTTCCCCGAAAGGTCGGGCATTATTCCGCCTGCTGCCAGATCGCCGCACAGGGGCGCTTGTTGTGGGTCTCGACAAAGCGGGTGAGATTGTCCGCGCCTTCGGGGATTTTCCAGCCCACGGTGAAGCCGAAATTGGCGAAGGCGAAAATCAGCAGGTCGGCAAAGGTAAATCGGCCCAGCGCGATGTGGTTGCTTGCCCCCAAAACGCTGTCGAAATAGCGCCACTTTTCATCCGACATTGCCGAAAGCTCGGCTCCGGCCTCGGGCGAAACCACGCTCATGCGCGGTTCGAACATCGGACGGCCAGCGCCTGCGCGGAAACCCATGGTCATCGGCACGACGACTTCCTGATCGAACAGCCGCGCCCATTTGCGCACTTCGGCGCGTTCTTTCGCTGTCTCTCCGAACAGGTTGGGCGAGGGGTGCATTTCCTCGATGAATTCGCAGATTGGCCAGCTTTCGGTGAGGCAGGTGCCATCGTCGAGCTCCAGCGTGGGGATCGTGCCGAGCGGGTTCTTCGCCATGTAATCGGCGTTCTGGCGGTTTTCGCCCGTTATGATGTCGTAATGGACCCGCTCGAAGTCGCGCCCTTCCTCCAGGCCTTTTTCCACCATGAACATGCGCACCAGGCGCGGATTGGGGCCGAGGCTCGAATGCAGGATCGTCATCTGTTTCTCCTTCGCGTTGCGGCGATTGTTCGCACCCTATTCGCGTGAACGCGGCAAGTCGCCCTCGCAAATGCGATAGGCCGGCCGGTCTGCTCCATATCGTCAATTTGCCCCTTGCACCGCAGCGCCGGGGCCAGCATCTAGATCACATGAGCGGAAACGATCAGGACGATCCTCAAAAGGATTCAGCCGGAGGCAATGGCGAAAGCAGCCGCGCGCGCCAGCTGTTCGGTCACAAGAGCGGCGCGAGCCCTTGGGAAAAGCTGGAGGCCGGATCTCCAGCCGCACCCGCGACCACTGCTGCCCAACCTGCTCCGACCGCTTCGGCACCCTATCCGCGCGATGCGCAATACACGCCCCGCACTCCGATTGCGGAGGCCCCGCCACCGGTAATCCCTGCCGGTGTCGACGATGACGGCGAGCTGACGAAGCTGCACCCCAATTACCGGCTCGTCATGCGGATCGGAGCGATCTTCGCCGGGCTGGCGATTACTGTCGCAGCGATCATTGCCGAAGCGGCGTTGCGCGACAATTTCGACCTGCCCACCGGCATTATCATGATCCCGGCGGTGGCATTTTCCCTGTTTCTAGTCATCCGGATACCCAACGCGCGTTTCAACGCTCGCGGATACCAGATCAGCCGCGATCGGCTGAGGGTGGTGCGCGGGGTCATGTGGCACAGCGATACCGTGGTGCCGTTCAGCCGGGTGCAGCACATCGATGTCGATCAGGGCCCGATCGAACGCGCGCTCGATATCGCCACCATGACCTTGCACACAGCGGGCAGCCACAATGCATCGGTCAGCCTGCCGGGTCTGGGGCATGAACTGGCGGTGCAGATGCGCGAGGAAATCCGCGCGCACATCAAACGGGAAACCCTGTGAACGAAGGCCCGAAACCGGAAGGCCAGAACACCGATCCGCGCACGATTCTGGTGGGGGTGCTGTCGTCCGCACAAAGTGCAGTCATTCCTGCCGCCTTCGTCATGTTCGGCAGCGGCGGATTGGGGCTGGCGGTGGCCTTGCCGGTGTTCGCGGGGATCATCGCTGTCGGCACGCTGTTCAGCTACATCGGCTGGAAGCGGCTGACCTACACCATCGGCACGCAAGACATTCGCGTCGAAAGCGGCGTGATCAGCCGTTCGGCCCGGTCTGTGCCCTATGAGCGCATTCAGGACGTCAGCCTAGAACAGAAACTGCTGCCGCGCCTGCTGGGCCTTGTATCGGTCAAGTTCGAGACCGGGGCGGGCGGGGGCGAGGATCTGTCGCTGTCCTATCTGACCGAGGAGCGCGGCGAGGAATTGCGCCAGCTGGTGCGTGAAATGCGCGAAGAGGACGCGTCCACACTCGACACGCAGCAGGGCGAGACTGCGCAAAGGCAGGCAGCCGAACCCGCCGACGCGCTCTTCACCATGGGGCCGCAGCGGCTGTTCACCTTCGGCCTGTTCGAATTCTCGTTGGCGGTGTTCGCCGTGCTTGCCGGCTTGCTGCAATATGCCGACAGCTTCATCGATTTCGAAATCTGGGACCCGGATGTCTGGCGCGGGTGGGTGGAGCGCTACGGCATCGATTTCGCCGCGCTGGATGCAAACTTGCAGCTGCTGGGCGCAATCACCGGGCTGGCCGGCCTGCTGGTGATCGGATCGCTTACCGGTATGGTCCGCGTCTTTGCCCGTGAATGGGGTTTCCTGCTGGAACGCACGCCGCGCGGCTTCCGGCGGCGGCGCGGATTGTTCACCCGCACCGATGTCGTCATGCCCGCGCACCGGGTGCAGGGGGTGAAAATCGACACCGGCTTCATCCGCTATCGTTTCGGCTGGCACGGGCTGAGCTTCATCAGCCTCGCGCAGGACATGGGCGCATCAAACCACGTTGTCGCGCCGTTCGCCCGGATGGACGAGATCGAGCCAATCGTTGACGCCGCCGGTTTTCATTTGCCCGCCCCCGACATCGAATGGCACCGTGCGTGCAATCGCTATCTGGTCGATTCTTCGTTCGGCGATGCGTTCTTTTTCCTTGTCGGGGCAGCGGCAGCTTTCGTCTCGACGACGCTTTATGCCCCTGAATGGACCGCGCTGGCGACCGGGATACCACTGGTACTGGCGGGGCTTGCAGCGATAGCCAACGCGCTGTCGTGGAGCCGCCAGCGCCATGCGCTCGACACGACGCAGATCATGGCGATGAAGGGCGTGCTGTCCCCGCGCAGCCAGATCGCGACCCGGCTGAAACTGCATTCGGTCGAAATTTCGCAAGGCCCGGTTGCGCGGCTGCGCGGCTATGCCACGCTGCATCTGGGGCAGGCGGGGGGAGAATTCTCCATCCCCGGCGTGCCGATTGAGCATGCCCGTGAAGTGCGGCGCAAGGTGCTTGAAACCATCGCGGCGACCGATTTTTCCCGGCTTGAAAGCCAGCAGGCGGCCTAGGCCCGAAGATCGGCCCAGTCCGGGTTCGCGTCGAACTTCTTGGCGACATACCAGCACTGCGGGACGATCCGGAAACCCTCTTCGCGCGCATCGGCGATCAGGGCATCGACCAGCAGGCCTGCGATCCCGCGCCCGCCGATGGACTTCGGCACGACCGTGTGCGTTGCAACCCGCACATCATCCGATCCGCCCGGCTCCCATTCGAGGTAACCCGTCGCGCTCTCTCCCGCGATTTCGGCGATATATTTGCCGCCCTTGCCATGCGGGTGATGGGTGATCGTCACAGATGTTTCGGTGTCGCTCATGTATCGTCCTTCTTGCGCTCTGACGCATCACGGTTAGAGGCGGTTGCCGCGATGACTCAGATCAAACCCTTCCTCTCCGACAACGCCGCCCCCGTCCACCCCCGTTTGTGGGAAGCGATGAAGGCGGCGGACAGCGCCGACAATCCCTATGACGGCGATGCGCTTTCTGCCGAGCTTGACGCGCGCTTCACCGATCTGTTCGGGCGCGAATGCGCGGCGCTGTGGGTGGCGACGGGGACGGCGGCCAACTGCCTTGCGCTTGCGACCCTTTGCCAGCCGCATGGCGGAGTGGTGTGCCATGAAGAGGCGCATATCGAAGTGGACGAAGGCGGCGCGCCCGGTTTCTACCTTCATGGGGCGAAGCTGATGCTGTGTCCGGGCGAGGGCGCCAAGCTGACGCCCGAAGGCATTGCCGCCTTGATCGACCCGATCCGCGACGACGTGCATCAGGTGCAGCCGCACGCCATCGCGATCACACAGGCGAGCGAATACGGGTGCACCTACACTCCGGGCGAACTGGCCGCCCTGTCTGAATTCGCGAAGGCGCGCGGGCTTGGCCTGCACATGGATGGCGCGCGGTTTGCCAACGCAGCCGCATATCTGGGCGGTTCTGCCGCCGACGCGGCGCATGGCGTCGACAGCCTTGCTTTCGGCTTCATCAAGAACGGCGGAATGAGCGCCGAGGCGGTGGTGCTGTTCGATCCGGAAGCAGCCGCGCTGGTCAAATACCGTCGCAAGCGTGGAGGGCACCTGCAATGCAAGGGGCGCTATCTCGCTGCGCAGATCCTCGCCATGCTCGACGGCGATCTGTGGCTCGAAAATGCACGCCATGCCAATGCCGCCGCGCAGGAGATCGTTGCCGGTTGCACCGAACGTCTGCTGCACCCGGTTGAAGCGAACGAGATGTTCCTGCGCCTCACCGCCCAAGAGCGCGAGGCGCTGCGGGCGCAGGGCTTTGCATTCTATGACTGGGGCGAGAATCTGGCGCGCTTCGTCACGGCATGGGACACCCGCGAGGAAGATGCGGTCGCGCTGGGCAAGGCCATCGCCAGCCTATGAACGCGGGCGAAACCGGGCTGGGGCCGCCGATGTTGCGGCTGGGTGTGATCCTGCCCTTCCTCATCACCGGCACGATCTGGGGATCGACCTGGTTCGTCATCACCGGGCAGATCGACGGCGTGCCTGCCGCGTGGTCGGTGTTCTACCGTTTCGCGCTCGCCACGCCCGCGCTGTTCATCGTCGCGGCGCTGATGAAGCGGCGGCTGACGCTGACCGCGCCCGAGCACAGGCTTGCGGTAATGGTCGGCCTGTTCCAGTTCAGCGGCAACTTCCTGTTTGTCTACCATGCCGAGCTTTATGTCACCTCGGGCATTGTCGCGATGATGTTCGGCCTGCTGATGGTGCCCAATGCGCTGCTGGCGCGCTTTTTCCTGGGGGAGCGGACGCAAGGCGGATTCTGGCTGGGCAGCGTGATCGCGATTGTCGGGGTGAGTTTCCTGTTGCTGCACGAATGGCGCGCCAATCCCGATGCCGGGGTGATCGGCGGCAATGTCGCGCTCGGCATTGTGCTGGCGATGCTGGGTATTCTGGCGGCGTCGGTCGCCAATGTGATTCAGGCCAATCCGGTGGGACGCGGCGTGCCGATGGTGAGCCTGCTCGCCTGGGCGATGCTGTATGGCACGGTGTTCGATCTCGGCTTTGCGTTCCTCACCGAAGGCGCGCCGCCCGTCCCTACCAGTGCCACCTATTGGGGCGGGATCGTCTATCTCGCGCTGGTGGGTTCGGTCGTGACCTTCCCGCTGCATTACAATCTGGTGCGCGAAATCGGCGCCGGGCGGACGGCCTATAACTCGATCCTGACGATCAGCGTGGCGATGGTGATTTCGACCCTGTTCGAAGGGTATCAATGGACCCTGCTGACCGCGATCGGAATGGCGCTAGGCGTGATCGGCATGGTGTTTGCCTTGCGTTCAAAGCAGAAGAAGTAGTCTTTCATCACCCGGTCAATCGGCCCACAGGGCCGTAAGGGCGACTGCCTGCCGACGCATGAGGTCAAAACAGGGAATTCAACCCCTCCACATAGGTCGGATATTTCGGCTGCCAGCCCAGCACGCGCTTGGCCTTGCCGTTGGCGACGCGGCGGTTCTCCATGTAGAATCCGCGCGCTATTTCGGACAGGTTCGCCTCCTCCAAAGTTTCGAGCAGTGGAGGTTCGACACCCAGCAGTCGGCAGGCGTGTTCGGTCACTTCATTGCCGCTCGCGGGCAGATCGTCGCCGAGGTTGTAGGCCCCTGCAGGCGCGTCTCCGGTCAGCGCGGCGACCACCCCGCTGGCGATGTCATCGACATGCACACGGCTGAACACCTGCCCCGGAAGATCGATCCGCCGCGCCTTGCCCTCCCGCACCCGGTCGAGCGCGCTGCGGCCCGGTCCGTAGATGCCCGGAAGGCGGAACACACGCGCGCCCAGCGTCAGCCATGCAAGGTCGGCCTCGGCGCGGGCGTTGCGGCGACCCTCTCCGTTTTGGGCGATGGTTGGCGTGGTTTCATCCACCCACGCGCCTTCCCGGTCGCCATAGACGCCGGTGGAAGAGAGGTAGAACAGCGGCTTTTCCGACAACGCATCGCCATAGGCTTCTAGCACAGGGTCGGATTCCGCCTTGCGATCGGGTGGCACGGACGAAAGCACATGGCTCGCCTCCCTCAGTCCTGCGAGCACTGACTCGCGGTCGCAGAAATCCACGTTCCCATCACTACCCGTCGCATCGACACGCCACCCTTGCGCCTCCATCGCTGCCTTGATGCGTTTCGCGGTGTAGCCCAGCCCGAAGATCAACAAATGCGCCATGGCTTGCGTCAATCGGTTGGACGAAGGGCGAAATCAATCTAAATCACCGCTCATGGATATCGCGACCACCCCCCAGAACCCCGAAGGCAACACCGAAATCGCCGATGCGGCCCCCACGCCCAAGGAGCCGCCGCTGATCCGGCGCGAGGATTACAAACCCTATCCCTGGGCGGTGCCGAACACTGCGCTGCAATTCGATCTCGGGCTGGAAAAGACGCGCGTCACCGCCACGCTCGAAGTCGAACGAAATCCGGCGGCCGAGCCGAGCAATGAATTGCGGCTCGATGGCGACGGGCTGACCGCGCTTGGCGTAAAGGTCGATGGCGAGCCGGTGAACGACTGGAGCATGGACGGGCCGGACCTGATTCTGACCCTGCCGGGTGACAAGCATGAGGTGCAAATCGTCACCGAGATCAATCCGAGCGCCAACACCCAGCTGATGGGCCTTTATGCCTCGAACGGGATGCTTTGCACCCAGTGCGAGGCGGAAGGCTTCCGCCGCATCACCTTCTTCCCCGACCGGCCCGATGTGCTTTCGACCTATTCGGTGCGAATGGAAGGCGACAAGGCGCAGTTTCCGATCCTGCTGTGCAATGGCAATCGCACTGCTGAAGGCGACAATGGTGATGGGACGCACTGGGCCGAATGGCACGATCCCTGGCCCAAGCCGTCCTATCTGTTTGCGCTGGTGGCGGGCGATCTGGTGGCCAACTCCGCGCCATTCACCACTGCGTCGGGTCGGCAGGTCGAATGCAACATCTGGGTGCGCAAGGAAGACCTCGCGCGCACCGATCATGCGCTTGAATCGCTGCATCGCTCGATGAAGTGGGATGAGGAAGTGTTCGGCCGCGAATACGACCTTGATCTCTATAACATCGTTGCCGTGTCGGATTTCAACATGGGAGCGATGGAGAACAAGGGCCTCAACGTCTTCAACACGAAGTATGTGCTGGCCGATACCGACACCGCGACCGATGCCGATTTCGACGCGGTCGAAGGGGTGATAGCGCACGAATACTTCCACAACTGGTCGGGCAACCGCGTGACCTGCCGCGACTGGTTCCAGCTTTCACTGAAGGAAGGTTTCACCGTGCTGCGCGACCAGCTGTTCTCGCAGGACATGCGGGGCGAGGCAGTCAAGCGGATCGAGGATGTGCGCATCCTGCGCGCGGCGCAATTCCCCGAGGATGCCGGGCCGCTCGCGCACCCGATCCGCCCGGACAGCTATCGCGAAATCAGCAATTTCTACACCGCCACCGTCTACAACAAGGGCGCAGAAGTCATCCGCATGATGCGTTCGATGGTCGGGGTGGAACGGTTCCGCAAAGGTACCGATCTGTATTTCGACCGCCATGATGGCGAGGCCGCGACCTGCGAGGATTTCGTCAAGGCGATCGAGGATGGGGCGGAGATCGATCTCGGGAATTTCCGCAAGTGGTATTCGACCGCCGGAACCCCGGTGATCAAGATCAGCCGCAAGGGCCGCCCGCGCGATGACGAGGACGACCTCATATTCACCCAGGTGCTGCGCAAAGCCGATGGCAGCGAGGAGCCTTCGAGCTTCACCATCCCGTTGCGGATGAAGCTGTTCGGCAACGGGGTTGATCCGGAAGAACGGCTGGTCATCCTCGAAAAGCCGAAAGAGACGATCCAGATCGACAATCATGCCGATGCGATCTCGATCAATCGCGGCTTCACCGCGCCCGTGATCATCGAACGCCATGTCAGCAACAGCGAGCTTTCGATTCTCGCAAGGGAGGATGACGATCCCTTCGCCCGCTACGAGGCTCTGCAGGAACTGGCGCTCAACCGGCTGGTCAGCGCAGCCAGCGGCACCTTGAGCGACGAAGCCGAAGCGGGCACGCGGCAGGCGCTGGTCCGCGCTTTCAAGGCGATCCTCACCGACGATGCGCTCGACGATTCGATGCGCGGCGAGCTGATGATGCTGCCGAGCGAGACGTACCTGTTCGAAGCGATGGCCGTGGGTGATCGCAAGGCCGATCCGGGCGCCATCCATGCGGCGCGCGAGGCGTTGAAGGCGGTGATCGGGCGCGAGTGCGCGAATGAGCTTCACGCCCTTTATGACCGGGCCGAGAAGGTCGCACATGACGATCCGGCCGGGCGCGGTGCGCGCAAGGTCAAGACGCAGGTGCTGGTCTATGCCGCCGCCGCGAACCCGGCCAAGGCGGCAGAGCTGGCCGCGCACCAATATGACACCGCCGACAACATGACTGATCGGCAGGGCGCGCTGATGGTGCTGTGCGGGCTCGATTGTCCCGAGCGTGAGGAGCGGCTCAAGGACTTCTACGCCCGGTACAAGGGCAATGATCTGGTGATCGACAAGTGGTTCACCCTTCAGGCGCTGTCGCTGCATCCCGATGTGATCGCGCAGGTCGAGGCGCTGGCCGAACATCCGGACTTCACCATGAAGAACCCGAACCGCGTGCGCTCGCTCTACATGGCGTTTGCGGGCAATCCGCAGGGCTTCCACGACGCGAGCAGCGCAGGCTACCGCAAGATCGCCGATGTGATCCTCGCGCTTGATCCGATCAATCCGCAGACGGCGGCACGCTTTGTTTCGCCATTGGGCCGCTGGCGGCGGATCGAGCCGGGACGCGCCGCGCTGATGAAGGCGGAGCTGGAGCGGATTGCCGCCGCCGGTAATCTCTCGCGCGACACGTATGAACAGGTAAGCAGGAGCCTTGATGGCTGATCCCGACCCCCTCGACACGCCGTTCGATATTGAGCGTTCGCCCCTGCTTGAAGGGATTCCGCACGGCTTCTTCGGATCACGCGGCGGCGTCCATCAGTTCGGCTATGGCGGGCCGGGGGATGAGCAGGCGGTCAGGCGGCTGCGCGCAGCGGCGGCCAAGGCGATCCTGCCCGGTGCGCCGTTGCAGGCCCCGCATCAGGTCCATTCGCCCGAGGTCGTCACCATTGCCAAAGCCTGGCCCGATGCCGCGCGCGATCGTCCGGTTGCCGATGCGGTCGTCACCAATCGCACGGATGTGGTGCTGGGAATCGTCACCGCCGATTGCGCCCCTGTGCTGATGGCGGATCGCGACGCGCAGGTGATCGCCGCTGCCCATGCCGGTTGGCGCGGTGCAGTCTGTGCCGAACGCGGCAGCGTGCTCGAAAACACGCTGGCGGCAATGGAGGGTCTGGGCGCCCGGCGCGATCGGATTGTCGCGGTGGTCGGGCCCACGATCGCGCAGAGCAGCTACGAGGTCGACGCTGCCTTTCGTGAACATTTCACGGATCAGGACGATGTCCATTTCGCCGCAGCTCCCATGCGAGAGGGTGTGGAGCGTTGGCATTTCGACCTGCCCGGCTACATCATCGCCCGTCTTGGCCGGGTCGGTGTGGTTGATGCAGTCGATCTGGCTCAGGACACTTTTTCGCAGGATCAGAAATATCATTCCTATCGCCGGGCCGCTTTGAATGGAGAGCCGAACTACGGGCGGCAACTGAGTACTATTGCGCTGAAATAGGCCCGCATAGACCAGACAGTTGCGCACAGGTGAACGGCGCATGTTCAAAACACGGTTGGAATCGTCACGATTTGCCGTATAGGGCGCGCAGATTGTGGATCGAATGCGCGTCTAGTGCGTTCGTGTGGCAATTGGGATAAATCTTAAAGGCTCCGGCACGGCTGATCGATCCGGAGGTTTTCACCAGAACCGCGACGGGCACTCCCGCCGCGTCAAGTTGAGCAGGGTAATACGTTATGGCTTCCACTGCAGAGGGCATCCGTCGCCGCGACTGGATCCATGTTGCAGCCATCAGCACCGCCGGCGTTGGTGGTGCATCGGTACTGTTTCCGCTGATCAGCCAGATGGCTCCGACGGCTGACGTGCTTGCCGCATCGACCACCGATGTCGACGTGTCGAGCCTTGAGCCGGGCCAGTCGGTGAAAGCGACCTTCCGCGATCAGCCGCTGTTCGTGAAGCGCATGTCGCCCGAGGAAATCGGCGAAGTGCAGTCGGTGGACGCCACCGGCCTTCGCGATCCGCAGTCGCTCGAAGATCGTCTTGGCGAAGGCAATGCCGACATTCTCGTCCAGCTTGGTGTTTGCACCCACCTTGGCTGCGTGCCGCTGGGCGCGGGCGAAGGCGAGGACAAGGGCGAGTTCGACGGATACTTCTGCCCCTGCCACGGTTCCCACTACGATGCGGCCGGCCGCATCCGCAAGGGCCCGGCACCGACCAATCTCGTCGTTCCCGAATTCGCATTCGTTTCCGATGGAGTCATCCGCGTCGGCTGACGTTTCGTAGTTGTTGATAAGCCACGTTTTTACACGCTGATAAATCGCAAGAGAGCAGCATTATGAGTTTCGCCTGGGCAAATCAGTATGAACCGAAGTCCGCTTTCACCAAGTGGATTGACGAGAAACTGCCGCTTCCGCGGTTGGTCTACAACGCGGTGGGCGCGGGCTATCCGGTGCCGCGCAACCTCAATTACATGTGGAACTTCGGCGTTCTCGCCGGTTTCTTCCTGATGTTCCAGATCATCACCGGCGTCGTGCTGGCGATGCATTATGCTGCCGATGTCTCGGTCGCCTTCGGCTCGATCGAACACATCATGCGCAACGTGAACTACGGCTGGCTGCTGAAATACGCGCACGCCAACGGTGCGAGCTTCTTCTTCATCGTGATCTACCTGCACATCTTCCGCGGGTTCTATTACTCCTCCTACAAGGCTCCGCGCGAGATGATCTGGCTGCTGGGCGTTGTCATCTTCCTGCTGATGATGGCCACCGCCTTCATGGGTTACGTGCTGCCGTGGGGCCAGATGAGCTTCTGGGGTGCGAAGGTGATCACCGGCCTGTTTGGCGCGATTCCCTTCATCGGTGAGCCGCTGCAGGTCTGGCTCGTCGGCGGCTATGCCCCGAACGATTCGACCCTGAACCGCTTCTTCTCGCTGCACTTCCTGCTGCCGTTCGTGATTGCGGGCGTGGTGATCCTGCACATCTGGTCGCTGCACATTCCCGGATCTTCGAACCCGACCGGCGTCGAAGTGAAGAAGGAAAGCGACACCGTGCCGTTCCACCCGTATTACACGGCGAAGGATGGCTGGTTCCTCGGCCTGTTCCTGATCTTCTTTGCGACCATCGTGTTCTTCGCTCCGAACATGCTGGGCCACCCGGACAACTGGATCGAAGCGAACCCGCTGTCGACCCCGGCGCACATCGTTCCCGAATGGTATTTCTATCCGTTCTACGCGATCCTGCGCGCCTTCACCGGTGACCTGACCATTCCGTTCACCGGCATCATCCTGATCGAGGCGAAGCTGCTGGGCGTGATCGCGATGTTCTCCGCGATCCTCGTCTGGTTCTTCCTGCCGTGGCTGGACAAGAGCCCGGTTCGTTCGGGCGCCTATCGCCCGCTGTTCCGCAAGTTCTTCTGGTTCGGCCTCGTGCCGTGCATGGCCGCGCTGTTCTACCTCGGTGGTGCAACCCCGGAAGAGCCGTACATCGTGCTGAGCCAGCTCGCGACGGCATATTACTTCCTGCACTTCCTGGTGATCCTGCCGATCGTCAGCCAGATCGAAATTCCCAAGCCGCTGCCGTTCTCGATCACCGAGGCCGTGCTGGGCAAGGATGACGACGCCGCTGCACCGTCGGCTGCCGCCGGTTCGGCCAAGCCCGAAGGCGACGCTCCCGATGGCGCGTTGCAGCCGGCTGAGTAAGCTATCGCACGATCCGTTTCACTGACCCGATAACGAGAAAGAGTTAGGTCATGACCATTCGTCTTGGAGGCATAATCTTCGGCCTGGGCCTCACAGCCGTTCTTCTGCTGTGGTCGCTGCTGCCGGGTGCCATCAACTTCGCCTTCCCGGAAAAGCCGGACTATTACGCCTTCCAGGAAAAGAACATCGCCCCTGAAGGCGGCTTCTCGTTCGAAGGCCCGCTGGGCAAGTGGGACACGCAGCAGCTTCAGCGCGGCTATCAGGTCTACAAGGAAGTCTGCGCCGCCTGCCACAGCCTGCAGTATGTCGCATTCCGCAACCTTCAGGACCTCGGCTATTCGGATGCGGAAGTGCGCGCCGAAGCCGCAACCTGGCAGGTGCCTTTCCAGAACCCGGAATCGGGTGAGATCGAAATGCGCGCAGGCGAGCCGACCGACCAGTTTCCGCCGGTCTACTACCTCGGCCAGGGCAACCCGCCTGATCTTTCGCTGATCACCAAGGCGCGTCCGGACGGCACGCACTACGTCTATTCGCTGATGCAGGGCTATAACGAGCCCGATCCCGAAGACGTGGCGAAGTCTCCCGAGTTCGAAACTCCGCCGGGCCTGTACTTCAACGAGTACTTCTACAACATCAACATCGCCATGCCGCCGCAGCTACTCGATGGCATCGTGACCTATGCTGATGGTACCGAAGCGACCACCGAGCAGATGTCGCAGGACGTTGCCGCATTCCTGACCTGGGCGGGCGAGCCTTCGCTGATCCAGCGCAAGCAGACCGGCTGGTTCGTGATTGCCTTCCTGATCTTCGCGACGAGCCTCGGCTTCCTGTCGTACAAGTCGATCTGGGCAGGGATGAAGCCGAAGAAGAAATAAGCTTCTTCGAACCGCTAATTCGCATGCTGCGCCCCATCATCGCTTGCCGATGGTGGGGCGCTCATGCTTTTAGGGACAGGCGTTTAAAGCAAGACGGGGGCACGAAATGGGCGCTGCAAATCTGACACGGGACGAATTGAAGCAGCTGATCCGCACCGTGCCGGATTTCCCCGCTCCCGGCATCCAGTTTCGCGACATCACCACGCTTATCGGCCATCATCAGGGCATGGCGGCGAGTGTTCATTACCTTGCAGAACTCGCCGATGCGGCAGGCGCGCACAAGATTGCAGGGATGGAAGCGCGCGGATTCATCTTTGGTGCTGCGGTCGCCGTGCAACTCGGCATCGGCTTTGTCCCGGTGCGCAAGCCGGGCAAGCTCCCGATTGAGACAATCGGCATCGATTACGCGCTCGAATACGGCACCGACCGGCTCGAAATGGATCCTGCCGCCGTCGAGCCCGGCCAGAAAGTCGTGATTGTGGACGATCTCATCGCCACCGGCGGGACCGCGTTCGCATCGGCGGAACTGCTGCGCAAGGCAGGGGCGCAAGTCGACCACGCGCTGTTCGTCATTGACCTGCCCGATCTGGGCGGAGCGCAGCGGTTGCGTAATGCCGGGATCACCGTCGCGGCGCTGATGGATTTCGAAGGCGATTGACCTTTTCGGAACACCGCACGCACCTTGCGCGTAGGTAAGGCAAGGTTTCGAAAAACTCATATGACATCACAAGCACTTGTAATCGCCGCCGTGGGCGCTCTGGGTATCGGGGCGCAATGGCTGGCGTGGCGGACCGGATGGCCCGCCATCGTGCTGATGCTTGCAGCGGGCTTCATCGCCGGGCCCGTGACAGGCCTGATCGATCCCGAAGCCACATTCGGCAATTTGCTTGACCCGATGATCAGCGTCGGCGTCGCACTGATCCTGTTCGAAGGGGGGCTCAGTCTCGACCTGCGCGAATTGCGCCATTCGGGCAAGGCGGTGATGCGGCTTGCGACGGTAGGCGTGCTGATCGGCTGGGCTCTGGGCACGCTGGCTGGGTTCTATATCGCCGGGCTCGTCTGGCCTGTGGCGGTGCTGTTCGGCGGCATCCTGATCGTCACCGGGCCGACTGTGGTCATCCCGCTGCTGCGGCAGGCCAATGTCCAGCCGCGGCCCAATTCGATCCTGAAGTGGGAAGGCATCGTCAACGATCCCACCGGCGCGCTGTGCGCGGTGATCGCCTATGAATATTTCCGCTTCGTACAGGAAAACCCCGGCGCGACCCCGCTTGACGTTGTGCCGCCGCTGATCATAGCCGCGCTCCTCGCAGGTCTGGTTGGCTATGCGGCGGCGCGGGCAATCGCCTATCTCTTTCCGCGCGGCGCGATCCCCGAATATCTCAAGGTGCCGGTGCTGTTCACCACGGTGATCGGCGTTTTTGTGCTGACCAACCAGATCGAACATGAAGCTGGACTGGTGGCCGTAACCGTGATGGGCATCACGCTCGCCAACCGCGATGTTTCGAGCATCCGCTCGATCCACCCGTTCAAGGAGAATGTCGCGGTACTGCTGGTCTCCGGCATATTCATCCTGCTGTCGTCCTCCCTCAAATGGGAGGAGCTGACCTATCTCCAGACCAGCATCCGCCCGCTGCTGTTCCTGCTCGCGCTACTATTCCTAGTCCGCCCGCTGACTGTACTCATCAGCCTGCTGGGCACCGATGTCCCGTGGAACGAGCGCCTGTTTGTCGCGTGGATCGCGCCGCGCGGAATCGTGCTGGTCGCCATTTCCGGCCTGTTTGCCCTGCGTCTGGGCGATCTCGGGATCGAAGGCGGGCAATTGCTGATCGGACTGAGTTTCGCGGTGGTGGTGGTCACGGTGATCGCGCATGGCTTCACAGTTAATCTGGTTGCGCGGTTGCTCGGGGTGAAGGGAACCTCCCGTCCCGGCCTGCTCATCGTCGGATCGACCGCGTGGACGATCGAACTCGCCAAGCAGATGGAGGCGATCAAGACACCCGTGATGATCGTCGATCAGAGCTGGCAAAGGCTCGGCGCGGCACGACGCGAGGGGCTGCCGTTCTATCACGGTGAAATCCTGAACGAGGCGACCGAGCACAACCTTGACCTGTCACCGTTCCAGGTGCTGGTCGCGGCAACCGATAACGAGGCCTACAATGCGCTCGTCTGCAACGAGTTCGCGCATGAGATCGGCCGGGATTCGGTCTATCAGCTTGGCGAAAACAGCGAAGGCGATGATCGCCACGCCTTGCCCGAAAGCATTCGCGGCCGCGCCCTGTTCACTGACGGTTTCGGCGTGACCGATGTGAACGAGCGCCAGCGCCAAGGCTGGGCCTTCAAGAAAACCCGCCTGTCGGACGAATTCGATTTTGACGATGCGCGCGAAAAGCTGCCCGACAGCGCCACCATGCTGCTGCTGGTGCGTGAAGACGGGACGCTGCGCTTCTTTACCCACGCAGCCACGCCCGAACCGCGTCCGGGCGATACGATCATCTCCTTCGTTCCGCCAAAGTCGCAGGAGGAACAGGCCCATAAACGCGCCACCCGCGAAAGTGCAAAAGGCGATGCGGCCAAATCCGGCACCCTTCCAGAAACCAACCCGAGGACCCGATAGAAATTCCGTTGAATTCCCTGATGCTTGCAATGACAAAAACCAGAACGCCCATTCTCACGCTTGCTCTGATCGCCGCGCTCGGCGCCTGTGCGCAGACGGATGAACCGCCCGAAGACACAGCGCCGACAGTCAATGTCGAAGCCGAACCGACCCCAGAGGCGAGCGAGACAATCTCGATCTTGCGGACCGATATCGAACAGCCGGATGAGCCCGAACCCGAGCTTGAGCCGTTGGAACTGACTATCGGCTTTCCTGCCGGAAGAACCGCGCTCGATACCGCTGCGGTTGCTCAGGTTCAGGCGGCGCTTGCTTCCGAACAGATTGCCCTTGGCGGGCCGATCATCCTGCGCGGGCATAGCGATGCGGGCGGCAATGACGCGGCCAATTTGCGCGCCTCGCGGGCGCGGGCCGAAACAGTGCGGGACTGGCTGGTGGAGAACGGCATCGCCGCTGACCGTATCGAGATCATCGCGTTCGGCGAGCAGAACCCGGTTGAGCCCAACGCCTTGCCCGACGGATCGCCCAACGCAGAAGGCCGTGCCGCAAACCGCCGGGTCGAGATCGAAATTGCCCTACCGGCCAAGGAAAACCCCATCCCGGCGATCTCAGCTCCCGCGGACGAGTCCTAAGACCGTATCCGCATATTCCGGCCGACAGATGAGCAAGTCGGGCAGGTAAGTGTCTTCGCGATTGTAGACGAGCGGTGATCCGTCGATCCGCGAACAATGCAGGCCATACGCCTGCGCCACGGCGACAGGGGCGCAATTGTCCCATTCGTACTGACCGCCCGAATGCAGGTAGATTTCCGCCTCCCCGCGCACCACGGCCATCGCTTTGGCCCCGGCGCTGCCCATTTCGAGCAACTCGCCGCCCATGGCCTTGGCGACGGCAACGGCCTCTTTCGCAGGACGTGTACGGCTGACGAGGAAGCGCGGGTTGGGGGCCGCGGGTTTCAAGGGTTCGACAACATCGCTGCGCAGCACCACGCCGTCGTCCAGCCCCGGCAGCGCGACCGCGCCGGTGGTGGCCACGCCGTCCACCGCCAGCCCGACATGCACCGCCCAATCGCTGCGCCGCTCGCCATATTCGCGCGTGCCGTCAACCGGGTCGACAATCCACACCCGACTCATGGCGCAGCGCGTGGTGTCGTCCTTTTCCTCTTCGGAAAGCAGCCCGTCCTCAGGCCGCGCCGCGCGGACCGCCTCGCACAGATAGGCGTTGGCGGCGGCATCGCCCGCCTTGCCCAGCGCCTTGCCCTCAAGCCCGCTTGTTTCGCGCACATCCTTCAGGATGCGCCCGGCCTCCACCGCCAGTGTGGCGGCAAGTTCGGCATCGGAGAGGTCACGCAGGTTCACTTGAGCGGCATTATCTGGCTGATGATGTATTCGGCAGCCTCTTGCGGGGTCATATCCACCGTGTTGACCCGGATTTCCGGTGCTTCGGGCGGTTCATAGGGGCTGTCGATCCCGGTGAAGTTCTTGAGCTCACCCGAACGCGCTTTCTTGTAGAGGCCCTTCACATCGCGCTGTTCAGCCACCTCCAGCGGGGTATCGACGAAGATTTCGATGAATTCGCCCTCCGGCAGCATCGACCGCACCATCTGCCGCTCCGCACGGAAGGGCGAGATGAAGGCGGTGAGCACGATCAGCCCCGCATCCGCCATCAGCTTGGCGACCTCGCCAATCCTGCGGATGTTCTCGATCCGGTCGGTCTCGGTAAAGCCCAGATCCTTGTTGAGCCCATGCCGCACATTGTCGCCATCGAGCAGGAAGGTGTGGCGGTTCATCAGCGCCAGCTGCTTTTCGACCTCGTTGGCGATGGTCGATTTGCCCGATCCCGAAAGCCCGGTGAACCACAGGACGCGCGGCTTCTGGTTCTTCAGATTTGCGTGATCCTCGCGCGTGATGGTGGTCGGCTGCCAATGGACGTTCTGCGCGCGGCGCAAGGCGAATTCGATCATCCCTGCGCCGACGGTGGCATTGGTGAACTTGTCGATCAGAATGAACCCGCCCAGCTGGCGGCTGCTGGCATAGGGTTCGAAGACGATCGGCCGGTCGGTCGAGAATTCGGCAACGCCGATCGCGTTCAAGTCCAGCGTCTTGGCTGCCAGCCGATCGAGGCTGTTGACGTCGATCTCGTATTCAGGGGGCTGGATCGTCGCGGTCACCATCTGGCTGCCGATCTTGAGCCAGTATCCCCGGCCGGGCTTCATCGCGGTTTCATCCATCCACACAATGGTGGCCCGGAAATGGTCCGATGCTTCGGGCGGATCGCCCGCCGCCGCGATCACGTCCCCGCGCGAACAATCGACTTCGTCAGCCAGCGTCAGCGTGACCGACTGGCCCGCCACCGCCTCTTCCAGATCACCGTCAAAGGTGGAGATCGATTTGACCGTGCTGGTCTTTCCCGCCGGAACGATCCGCACCGGATCGCCCGGACGGATCGTTCCGCTGGCGATCTGGCCGGCAAAGCCCCGGAAATCGAGATTGGGGCGGTTCACCCATTGCACCGGCATGCGAAACGCGCGTTCCTGCGCAGCGGTGTTCGCGACTTCGACGGTTTCGAGGTGGTGGATGAGAGACGGGCCATCATACCACGGCGTCTGGGCAGAGGGAGCGAGGGTGATGTTGTCGCCCTTGAACCCCGAAATCGGGATTGCGGTGAAGCTTTCGATCCCGACTTCCGCAGCGAAAGCGGCGTAATCGGCGACAATCGCATCGAAGGTCGCCTGATCGTAACCGACCAGATCCATCTTGTTCACCGCCAGCACCAGATGCCGGATGCCGAGCAGGTGGACGAGGTAGGAATGTCGCCGTGTCTGCTGCAACACCCCCTTGCGCGCATCGATCAGGATCACGGCCAGATCGGCGGTCGAAGCGCCCGTAACCATGTTGCGCGTGTATTGTTCATGCCCCGGCGTATCGGCGACGATGAACTTGCGCTTCTCGGTCGTGAAGAAGCGATAGGCGACATCGATCGTGATGCCCTGCTCGCGCTCCGCCGCAAGGCCATCGACCAGCAGGGCGAAGTCGATCTGGTCGCCCTGCGTCCCGTGCTTTGCGCTGTCGCTTTCCAGCGCGGCCAGCTGGTCTTCGAAGATCATCTTCGAATCGTAGAGCAACCGCCCGATCAGGGTCGATTTGCCGTCATCCACGCTGCCGCAGGTGATGAAGCGCAAGAGGCTCTTGTGCTGATGCGCGTCGAGATAGGCATCGATATCCTCGGCGATCAGGGCGTCGGTTTGGAAAGAAGGGGTGTTGGTCATCAGAAATACCCCTCCTGCTTCTTGTCTTCCATGCTGGCCGACTGCCCCTTGTCGATGGCGCGGCCCTGGCGTTCGGACCCGGTGGCGAGCAGCATTTCCTGGATGATGGCGTTCATGTCGGTCGCCTCGCTTAGCGTGGCGCCGGTAAGCGGGTAGCAGCCGAGCGTGCGAAAGCGCACCGAACGGGTCACCGGCTTCTCGCCATCATCCAGCCGGAAGCGGTCATCATCCACCACCAGCACCATGCCGTCGCGCTCCACTGTGGGGCGCGGGGCGGAGAAATAGAGCGGCACGATGTCGATCTTTTCGAGCGCGATATATTGCCAGATGTCGAGCTCGGTCCAGTTGGACAGCGGGAAGACGCGGATGCTTTCACCCTTGTTCTTTTTCGCGTTGTAGAGGTTCCACAGCTCCGGGCGCTGGTTCTTCGGGTCCCAGCGGTGGGCGACGGTGCGAAAGCTGAAGACGCGTTCCTTGGCGCGGGCCTTTTCCTCGTCGCGCCGCCCGCCACCGAATGCCGCGTCAAAGCCATACTGGGTCAGGGCGCGCTTGAGCGGATCGGTAAGCTGCGCCTGCGAATAAAGCGCGCTGCCGGTGTCGAAGGGGTTTATCCCCTGCTCCTCGGCATCCTCGTTCTGGGCGATGATCAGCTCAAGCCCGTATTCGCGCACCGTCTTGTCACGATGAGCCAGCAGGTCTGCAAAGTCCCAGCCGCTCGCCACGTGGAGCATCGGGAAGGGCGGCGGCGCGGGGTGAAACGCCTTGCGCGCCAGATGCAGCATCACCGAGGAATCCTTGCCCACCGAATACAGCATAACCGGGTTTTCAGCCTCGGCCACGACTTCGCGGAAGATATGGATGCTTTCGGCTTCGAGCCGTTCGAGATGGGTCAGTTTTCGCATGGCCCGCCAGCTAATGCACGAATCCTGCGAACAACACAAAGTTTTGGTTGTGGGGGGGCAACTTTGATCTGCGTCCCAGGCCACCCGCTCCCTCCACCCTTCCACCCGGATGTTAACCCGGCGTGATAATCCGGGTGGAAGGGTGGAGGGAGCGGGTGGCGACGGCTGCGAGCATAGACGAGCCTAAGTCTGAAATTCTGGAGCGGGTAAGGGGAATCGAACCCCTCTAGCTAGCTTGGAAGGCTAGAGCATTACCACTATGCTATACCCGCCCGCTCATGCGAGGCCCATTGCCATCAAAATCGGTCTTGCGTCAAGCAGACGCTTCGCCTTGCGCATTCCTGGCATCGGCGCGGTTGGAACGCACCGACGACCAGAACGCCAGCCCGATCAGCACCGCCCCGATCAGCCCGGTGATGACTTCGGGAATATGCGCGAAGGTGTTGATGTACATGATCACCGAAAGCGCGAGGATCGCGTAGAAGGCGCCATGTTCGAGATAGCGGTATTCCGACATCGTCCCCTGCCGCACGAGGAAGATCGTCATCGAACGCACGAACATCGCCCCGATGCCCAGCCCGATGGCGATGATGATCAGATTGTTCGTCAGCGCGAAGGCGCCGATCACCCCGTCAAACGAGAAGCTGGCGTCGAGCACTTCGAGATAAAGGAACGCGCCGAACCCGGCCTTTGCCACGTCGCCGGAGGAAGGCGTGGGCGGTTCGAGCACGTGATTGACGATCTCGACCGCAAGATAGGTCAGGATCCCGCCGATGGCCGCGATGATGAAGGTCAGCGCGTCGGCATCCGAAAGCATGGTTGCCGTGGCCCAGGTTCCGGCCAGAACCAGCCCGATCGAAATCGCCTCGATATCGGCCACGCGGGCAAGCGGGCGCTCGATCGCTTCGATCCAGTTCAAATGCTTGTCCGAATCGAAGAAGAATTTGAGGCCGACCATGCCGAGGAACGCCCCGCCAAAGCCCATCAGCCCGATATGCGCGTCGCTGACGATGCGCTGATATTCGGCCGGCTTGCTGAGCGCGAGTTCGATGGCCTCTATCGGCCCGATCCCGGCGGCGACCATGACAATAACCAGCGGGAACACGATCCGCATCCCGAACACCGCAATCGCAATACCCCAGGTCAGGAACCGCTGCTGCCAGACCGGGTCCATGTCCTTGAGAATCGAGGCATTCACCGCCGCGTTGTCGAAGGATAGCGACACCTCCAGCACCGCCAGAACCGCGCAGATCCACAAGATGCCCAGCATCCCGTCGATCGTGCCGTGCAGCACCCAGCCGTAATAGCCGCCCAGCGCAAGGCAGACGGCGGAGAACAGGAGCGAGCCCCAGAAATGCTTCAACATCGAATGTATCCCTTCGCGCCCGTCAGCCGACCGCCATGTTGTCGATCAGCCGCGTCCCGCCAACCCGCGCAGCTACCAGCAAGCGCGCCGCTGCGCCAGAAAATGCGGTGAGTGGACGCAGCGAAGTGGCATCGGCCAGAGTGGCGTAGTCGACGCTGGCAAACCCCGCGCCCAGCAGTTGCGATTGCAGTTCGGCGAGCGCAGCGCCGACTTCCCCGCCGCCTTCGATCGCCGCGATCGCTTGCTTCATGGCTTGTGGCAGCGCGGCAGCGGCGGCTCTGTTTTCGGCCGAGAGATAGCGATTGCGGCTCGACATGGCCAAACCGTCAGCCTCGCGCACGGTGGGCACGCCGATGATCGAAAGGACATGCGGCTGTGTCAGGTCAAGATCCCGCGCCATCGCCCGAATCACGGCGAGCTGCTGGAAATCCTTTTCGCCGAAGAATGCCATGTCGGGGCGGACCTGATTGAACAGCTTGCACACCACCGTTGCCACCCCGTCGAAATGGCCGGGCCGGGCCGCGCCGCACAGCCCTTCGCTGACCTCGCGCACCGAGACATTGGTCACGAACCCGTCCGGATACATTTCCTCGACACTGGGTGCCCACAGCAGCGCGCAACCTTCCGCCTCCAGCATCGCCGCATCCTCCGCCAGCTGGCGCGGATAAGCGTCGAGATCCTCATTGGGGCCGAACTGGGTCGGGTTGACGAAGATCGAGGCGACCACGTGATCGCAGGCCTCGCGCGCGCGCCGGACCAGCGTGAGGTGCCCCTGGTGAAGCGCGCCCATGGTCGGCACAAGTCCGATGGTTGCCCCGCCTGTGCGCAGGCGATCAACCTGCGTTCTCAACACATCGAGTGCATGCGCGGTTTGCACGGAGATTTCCCCTCGGATACGATTGGCGGAACAATTCCCCGCGCATTAGCCGCTTGCGGCGCCGCGCTCAAACCCTCTCGGGAATGGCGGTGCAATGCCGTCGTTCCGCCGTTCATGGAAGGCCAGCCAGGATGACCCGCATGCCCGCCCACCGTATTGTTTTTGCCAATGAAAAGGGCGGCACCGGCAAATCGACCACGGCGGTGCATGTCGCGGTGGCGCTGTCCTATATGGGGGCGCATGTGACCATGCTGGACCTCGATCCGCGCCAACGCACGTCGCATCGCTACATGGAAAACCGGTTCCACACGATGCAACGGCGCGGGATCGAGCTGCCGACGCCTGCCTGCGAGGTGTTCAGAGACGGTGATGAAACTGCCCTGCTGCAGACGATCCGGCGGCTGGAGCAGGATTGCGATTTTCTGATCATCGACAACCCGGGTCGCGACGATCCGCTGGCGCGCTGCGCGGTGGAGAATGCCGATACGCTGGTGACGCCGATGAACGACAGCTTCGTCGATTTCGACCTGATCGGGCAGGTCGATGCGGAAAGTTTCAAGGTGAAGAAGCTCTCGTTCTTTGCCGAACTGATCTGGGAAGCCCGGATGAAGCGAAGCCGTGCGACGATTGCGGAAAAGCGCCCCGAGATGGACTGGATCGTGGTGCGCAACCGCACCGGCTACACCGAGGCGCGTAATATGGCGCGTATCGAAAAGGCGCTGAACGAAATGTCCAAGCGTGTGGGCTTTCGCGTGGTTCACGGCCTGTCCGAACGCGTGATCTATCGTGAGCTGTTCCCCTCCGGCCTGACCCTGCTCGACAAGGGGCATCTGGGCGATCTGGGCACCAGCCATCTGGTCGCACGGCAGGAATTGCGCGCCCTGCTCAAGGCATTGAAGCTGCCCGAATTCGCCAAGGCGCAAGCCTCGCTGGAGCTGGCCTGATCCATGCTCAAATATGCGATCATCCTTGCGCTGATCTGCGTGATGTTCCGCTGGGCCATGGGCGAGTGGCCGTGGAGCTATCTGACCTCAAAGCCGACGCGCGGGCAGGCGGTGCTGAACGCGCGCAAGCTGCTGCGCGTGGATGAAGGCGCCAGCCGCGAACAGATCCTCGCCGCGCACAAACGCCTGATTGCCGTGGTGCATCCCGATAAAGGCGGATCGTCGAAACAGGTCCACGACGCCAACGACGCGCGCGATCTGCTGCTTGCGGAATTGCCTGATCGCGAGGACGGCCAAAAATCGGATTAACCGTCGCAAGTTTAACATATTTGCGCTTAAGGTGATCGGCATAGACCAAACAGTACAACAGGGACTTCTCCGATCATGGCTCACCAATTCCACCCCACCGTGCTGCGCGAATACGACATTCGCGGGATCATTGGTGAAACGCTGGGCGCGGACGATGCGCGGGCAATCGGGCGCAGCTTTGGTTCGCTGCTGCGCCGGGCGGAAGGGGAAGACGGACCGGCGCCGACCGTGGCCGTTGGTTATGACGGGCGGATGAGCTCACCCATGCTGGAACACGCGCTGGTCGAAGGGCTTACCGCGAGCGGCTGCAATGTCGTCAAGATCGGGCTGGGGGCGACCCCGATGCTGTATTACGCCGAGGCATCATCCGAAGATGTACAGGGCGGCATTCAGATAACTGGCAGCCACAATCCCCCCAATTACAATGGCTTCAAAATGGTATTTCAGGGGCGACCGTTCTTTGGGGCGGACATCCAGAAGCTCGGGGAACTGGCAGCACGCGGGGACTGGACTGACGGGACGGGCAGCGTCAGCTCGCGCGACATCCTGGGCGAGTATGTCGAGCGCCTGCTCGAAGGATTGGCCGGCGTCCCCGCAGAGGCCCTGTCCGGCCTCCGCGTCGGTTGGGACGCGGGCAATGGCGCCGCCGGACCCGCTCTGGAGGCGCTGGCCGCGCGGCTTCCGGGGGAGCATCACCTGCTTTTCACCGATGTCGATGGACATTTTCCCAATCACCATCCTGATCCGACTGTTGAAGCCAATCTGGCGGACTTGCGGGCTCTCGTCGCGGCAAAGAACCTCGATTTTGGAGTGGCTTTTGATGGCGATGGCGACAGGATCGGGGCAATCGATGGCGAAGGTCGTGTGATCTGGGGCGATCAATTGCTGATGATCTATGCCGAAGACGTGCTGAAAACCCACCAAGGAGCCACGGTTATCGCCGATGTGAAGGCCAGCCGCGCGCTGTTCGATCACGTCGCGGCCCATGGCGGGGAGCCGCTGATGTGGAAGACCGGCCATTCGCTGATCAAGTCCAAAATGAAGGAAACAGGTTCGCCACTGGCCGGCGAAATGAGCGGGCACGTCTTTTTCGCCGATGATTACTACGGCTTTGATGATGCGCTTTATGCCGGGGTGCGGCTGCTTGCTGCGTCGGCACGGCTGGGCAAGTCGGTGACACAGCTGCGCAGCGCCATGCCCGCCATGCTCAACACTCCCGAAATGCGTTTCCAGGTGGACGAGGTGCGCAAGTTCCCCGCCATCGCCGAAGTGACCGAGCGACTGACGACCAATCCCGGCCCCGAGGTCGAAAGCGTCAATGCGACCGACGGCGTCCGCGTGAACACGGCGGACGGCTGGTGGCTGCTGCGCGCTTCGAACACGCAGGACGTGCTCGTCGCCCGCGCCGAAAGCGACAGCGAGGAAGGTCTGGAGCGGCTGATCGCGCAGATCGACGAGCAGCTGGCGCTGTCGGGCCTCGAACGCGGGGAGAGCGTTGGGCACTAGGTCTGACAACTGGCCTTGGTCGGCACTCGGCATTGCCGAGACGACAGACAGGGACACGATCCACGCCGCCTACACGGCGCGCCGGGCGGATCTCGACGCGCAGGCAATGCGCATTTCCGCCTTTGCCGAACTGACAGAGGCGCGCGAGAAGGCGCTGTTCCTCGCCGCCGCCATGCGCCGGGAACAGGGCCAGACCGAGGCGGAGCCGCCTCTATCGCGCGCAACCGTGCCGCCGCGGGAACCGGTCGTATCCGCCCCGATTGACACGCCTGCACCCTTGGAAGAGGCGCCCCCCGAACCCGAACCCGAACCCGAACCCGAACCCGAACCCGAACCCGAACCCGAACCCGAACCCGAACCTGAACCGGAACCGGAACCGGAACCGGAGCCGGAGCCGGAGCCGGAGCCGGAACGCGCGTCCCCCTGGCAACATGGCGGCGGCTACAAGGTCACCTATGATCCCCCTCCGCTTGATCGGCGCGAGGAAGCCATAGGGCTTGATCCCGATCCTGACCCGGAATGGAGGCACGCGGGCCGATATGTGCCCGAGGCCGAGCGCGATGCCTTGCTTCCGACCGCTGCCGGACAGGACACACAGGTAACGCTGTCCTTGTCAGACGAGTGGGCCCTGCTGCGCAACAACTGGCACTGGGGCTTTCTCGGCCTTGTCCTTTTGGTCGCCATGTGCAGCGGCGATGATGATCGGGCGGAGCGGACGGGCGATTATCCCGTGGTCGAGCGTCCGGCCCGGCCGGTCGAGACAGGGCCTGCGCCGGGCCGGATCGATCCCGATCAGGTCGAGGCGATGATCGACGAATTGTTCGGCGCCAGCCTCGATTATGTCGGGCTGGTTTCCGCCGATGGCGCGCTTACGCCGGAGCTGCTCAAGCGGGTTTCTGCGCAGCCCGGCGATTTTGCGCAGGCAAGGGCCTATCTACGCCAACGCATGCTCGCCGCGCGCTCCTCCGCGACGTCCGAACAGGCATTGGCGATTGCCGAACTGCGTCTTGCCTGGCTCACCACCGCGCAGGAGGCGGGTGCGGACGCCTGCACCGAAGTCACCACCGCCAATTTCGGTGCTGACATGCCGGAAATGCGCGAAGACTGGCGGCGGTTCGAACAAAGCGTCGCCATGGGCCTGCTGCGAACGGGCGGTTTTGCCGCTGCGCCGGTACCGGTCGATGATGTTGCCCCGCCGGACTGGGCGTTCGCTGCGGCGGCGGCGCGGTATGAGGTGGAGCCTGACGAATTGCGTGAATGGCTGTCCGGCGATGACGGCCCCAGCGAATGCTCGGCGCAGATCGCGCTGCTGCAGGCGATGCTCGACCGCCGCGAGGATGTGACGCCCGCGATGCTTGCCACGTTCTAGGGTCAGGCCTCAGGCGGGTGGAATCGTAACCATTGGCAGG
Source organism: Erythrobacter sp. Dej080120_24 (assembly GCF_036322605.1). GTDB lineage: Bacteria > Pseudomonadota > Alphaproteobacteria > Sphingomonadales > Sphingomonadaceae > Erythrobacter > Erythrobacter aurantius. The sequence goes on along the minus strand of NZ_AP027262.1, from coordinate 223,608 downwards.
GCATAGTCCGGCAAAACAAAAAAGAGTGAGGAACCGCAGATGTCGATCAAGCGCACCCTGTTTGCAGCCACCGCCGGATTTGCGCTGGCCATGGCTGCGCCTGCCTTGGCTCAGGATGACACGGACGATCTCGCCGCGTCGAAAGCGGAGCTGGAACAGGTCATGGGCGCGCTCGGCACGCTGTTTCCCAAGGAACCCCTGACGCCTGAGCAGGAAGCGCGCCTGCCCGCCGCGCAGCGGATTGTCGCTCTGATGATCCCCGAAGGGACGATGGGCGATATCATGGGCAAGATGATCGACGATATCGTCCGTCCGATGATGCAGTTCGGCGGTTCGCAGGCCAAGTCGACGCTGGCGCGCAATATCGGCGTCAGCCCGTTCGAAATCGACCTGTCGGAGGAGGATTCCGCCGCGCTCGCCAGCCTGTTCGACCCGGCATGGGCCGAACGGCAGGAGCGTGAATTCGCGGTCTTCCCCGAAATGATGCGGCAGATGCTTACCCTGATGGAGCCGGGCCTGCGCAAAGCCTTGGCCGAAGCCTATGCCATGCGCTTCACCGATAGTGAGCTGGCCGATATCGCGGCTTTCTTCGGCACCGAAACCGGCGCCAAATATGCCCGCGAAAGCTTCGCCATGGCGAGCGATCCGCGCATGATGGGGGCGAGCATGGAGGCACTGCCCGCCATGATGGAGGCGATGGGCGATATCGAGGCACAGGTGGCCGCTGCGACGGCCGATCTGCCCCCGGTGCGCAGCTATGACGATCTCAGCCCGGCCGAGCGCGAGCGGGTGATAGCCGCAACCGGCTTCACCGATGCCGAAATCCGCGCGGCTCTCACTCCTGGGGAATGGGCGGAGGACGAAAACTGGGCGGAAGAGGCTGCGGCTGAGGAAACCGAGTTCGAGGAACTGATCGAGCCCGAAGGCTAATTGGGAGTGATAGGTCCAGCCGCCCTTGCGGTGGGCGGTGGCGATTGCCATCACCTGACTGGTGAGCGCCCCCCTTTCCATTCCTGCTGAAATCCAGAGCTGGTTCGACGCGCGCGGCTGGCGCGTGCGGCGGCACCAGCTCGAGATGCTGGCCAAGGCGCGAGAGGGGCGCGATGCATTGCTGGTCGCGGATACGGGCGCGGGAAAGACGCTGGCCGGGTTCCTCCCAACGCTGTGTGATTTCGCCCCATCGAGCGGGGTGACACCGGGGGAGGGGCTGCACACACTCTATGTTTCGCCATTGAAGGCGCTGGCGCAGGATGTGAAGCGCAACCTGCTGACCCCAATCGAGGAAATCGGCCTGCCCATCCGGGTTGAAACGCGCAGTGGAGACACGCCTTCGGACCGCAAGAAGCGCCAGCGCGAAAGGCCGCCGCACGTCCTTTTGACCACGCCCGAAAGCCTTTCGCTGCTGCTGTCCTATCCCGAAAGCGCCGACCTGTTCGCGGGGCTGAAGCGGATCGTGATCGACGAGATACACGCCTTTGCCAGCCAGAAGCGCGGCGATCTGTTGGCGCTGTCGCTCGCCCGGTTGAACCGTATCGCCCCCGATGCGCGCCGGGCCGCGCTGTCGGCAACGCTCGCCAATCCGCTCGACTTTCAGGAATGGCTCTGCCCGCAACCTGCCGATTGCACCGGAGAAATCGCCGCCGCCGATCTGGTGCTGGGCGAGAAAGGTGCGGAGCCCGAGGTCGAAATCCTGCTTCCGGTGGAAGAGCGCGTGCCATGGGGCGGCCATGCCGGGCGCTGGGCGGTGGATCAGCTGTATCAGGCCATCCGCGAAAACCGCACCACGCTGGTCTTCACCAACACGCGCTTTCTCGCCGAATTCATCTTCCAGTGCCTGTGGGATGTGAACGAGGACAAGCTGCCGATCGGCGTGCACCACGGCAGCCTTTCGACCGAGGCGCGGCGACGGGTTGAAGAAGCGATGGCGCGCGGCGAATTGCGCGCGCTGGTGTGCACCGCCAGCCTCGATCTGGGCATCGATTGGGGCGATATCGATCTGGTGGTGCAGATGGGCGCGCCCAAGGGGTCGTCGCGTCTGCTTCAGCGCATCGGGCGCGCGGGCCACCGGCTCGACACCCCCAGCCGCGCTCTGCTGGTGCCGGGCAACCGGTTTGAATTTCTCGAAGCGATGGCGGCCAAGGACGCGGTCGACGAAGGACAACGCGACGGCGAGGATTTCCGCCCCGGTGGGCTCGACGTGCTGGCACAGCATGTGATGGCCTGCGCCTGCGCAGAGCCGTTTCACGAAGCCGAACTGCTGGGCGAAATACGCAGCGCGCTGCCCTATGCATGGCTCGACGAAGCAACCTTCAGCCGCGTGCTCTCCTTTGTCGAGAACGGCGGATATGCCCTGCGCGCCTATGACAAGTTCAAGCGGATCGTACGCGACAAATCGGGCGTCTGGCGGCTTGCCCATCCCAACCAGGCGCAGCGCCACCGGATGAACGCCGGGATCATCGTCGATTCCGAAATGCTCACCGTCCGCTTCAGGAACGGGCGCAAGCTGGGCAAGGTGGAGGAACGCTTTGCCGCGCAGCTATCGACGGGCGACACCTTTTTCTTCGCCGGGATGAGCCTTGAGGTCGAAGGCGTGAAGGACATGGACGTGGTGGTGCGCGCGGCGAAGAAATCCGCGACCATCCCTTCCTATGGCGGGCTGCGGCTGCCGCTCACCACCCATCTGGCGACGCGGGTTCAGGCCATGCTGGACGATCGTGCGGGCTGGGGGCGTTTCCCCGACGACGTGCGCGAATGGCTGGAGGTGCAGGATTATCGCAGCCGCCTGCCCAAACCTGGCGAATTGCTGGTCGAAAGCTTCCCGCATCACGGCAAGCATTACACCGCCTATTACACTTTCGAAGGGTGGAATGCGAACCAGAGCCTCGGCATGCTGATAACCCGGCGGATGGAGTCGCTGGGGCTGATGCCCGGCGGGTTTGTCGCCAATGACTATTGCCTCGCCGTATGGGGGCTGAAGCCGGTGCACGATCCCGCGCCGTTGTTGTCACCCGACATCCTGACGCATGAATTCACCGAATGGGTGACCGAAAGCCATCTGCTGCGCCGCGCTTTCCGCGAAGTCGCGGTGATCAGCGGCCTTGTCGAGCGCCAGCATCCCGGCAAGCGCAAGACCGGCAAGCAGGTGACGTTCTCGACCGATTTGATCTACGACGTGCTCAAGAAATTCGAGCCCGATCATGTCCTTCTGGAAGCGGCCTGGGCCGATGCCCGAGCGCGGATGACGGATGTGGGCAGGCTCGCCGACCTGTTGGAGCGTTCGCGGCATGAACTCGTCCATGTCGAGCTGGAGCGGGTGTCCCCTCTGGCGGTGCCGGTGATGACGATGATCGGGCGCGAAGCGGTGCCGCAGGGCGCGGTCGATGACGAACTGCTGCTGGAAACGGAAAGCCTGGCGGGTGCGGCGATGCGGATTGACCCGCCTGAGGCGGGGCTGCTTGAGGATGATCAGGATATGCTCGATGGCTGAGCGTCACAAGGGGGGCGCAATGCCGCGCCGCCCCTTGTGCTATTGCTGGCCCTGCTTCAATCGAGCTGTGCGTATTTGTGATTGCCGATGAAGGCGAAGCGTTTGGCCCCGGCCTCCTTGATCAGGACGATGGTCTGGGCCGAGGCGTCGTAGCTGGCCAGCGCGGCGGGTTCGAATCGCAGCAGCGGTTCTTCGGGCAGGGCGGCAGCGGTGCTGATCTGGGTAGAGAGCTGTTCCCGCGTGACCGCAACGCCGTTCCACAGCAATTGGTCTTCGGCAGTGATCGCGACAGTGTTTTCATCGAGGTTCATGGTGCAGGTCAGGCAAGGCTGGCTGCTGGGCAGGTCGATGGTGGTTTCGTGCACCTTTATCGGGATCGCCATGATCAGCATGATGAGCAGCACCAGCAGCACATCGATGAAGGGGGTGACGTTCATCTCTCCCATGGCCCCGCTGCGATGGCGGCGGTTGCGACGGTCATAGGCTTCGGCGAAGCGGCTGCGGCGGGCGTTGGTTGCGTGGATCATCAGACATCTCCTCACAGGTTGCCGGGCCGGCACAGGGTAGGGTTCAGCCGGCCCGGTGACGTGATGTTATAACAAATTGCGATAGGTGCCTAATCGAGACTGATCCGGGTGGGTGCATTCAAGCCCATGTCGCTTTCGCCCAACAAAAAAGGCGCCGCGGTTTCCCGCAGCGCCTTCTTGTTTCGTGCCGTGTGGCGCGAGCGATTATTCGCCCGAGCTGAACTGGCGATATTTCTCGTTGCCGACGAAACCGAACTTGGTCACGCCCGAGCTCTTGATGATCTGCAGCACCTTGGCGGCGAGATCGTAGCTGGCTTGCGCTTCGGGTTCGAACTGCAGTTCCGGCTCGACCGCGAAGGTCGTGCTTTCCTGCAGCAGCGTCACGAGCTGGTTGTCGGTGATGGTTTCGCCATTCCACAGGATCTGGTCGGTCGAGGTCAGAACAAGCTTGTTCTTGATCGGATCGACCATGTTTTCGGTTGGCGGCGGATTGCCCTGCGGCAGGTCGATATCGACCGAGTGCGTCGCCACAGGGATGGTGATGATGAACATGATCAGCAGAACGAGCAGAACGTCGATCAGCGGAGTCATGTTCATGTCGATCATCGGTTCGCCGTCGAGTTGGCCTCCGGACATACCCATGTCAGTTACTCCTTAAATTCGTAAACGAGGTCGATGAAGGCGATCAGCCGTTCGGATCGACCGGGTTCGAAATGAAACCAACCGTCGGATAGCCAGCAGCCTGCACCTGATAGATGGTGCCGGCGACACAGCGCCACGGAGCTTCCTTGTCCGCGCGGATGTGGACCTGCGGGATCGCTTCCGGATCCTCGATGATCGCCTCTGCCCCGCCCGGATAGGCCTGAACGATGGCGTCAAGCCGGTTGAAGGCCCGATCATAGAGTTCCTCGGAAGAAACCGGGGTGATGTTGTTGAAGTACACCCGGCATTCGCCCGTACGCGTCGCGCCGGTGAAACCGCTGCGGATGACCCCCGCGGTGCGGCCCTCGGCGTCCGTGGTGGTCACGGTCAGCTGAAGGTTCTCGACCTTGTCTTTCGATTCGATCGATTCGAAGATCGGAATTTCCAGCTGCTCAACCGTCTGAATCGCCACCGGAACCGCGATGAGGAAGATGATCAGGAGCACCAGCATCACGTCCACCAGCGGCGTGGTGTTGATGTCGGACATCGGGGTCTCGCCCCCGCCTCCCATCGAAATCGCCATTGTGAATTCCCTATCTGCTCAAACAGAGCGTTGCTTGCAAAGTCGGCGCGGTTTTTGTTGCGCCGTCCTGAATGTGTGAACCCGAAGGGCCGGCGGGGACGGGGATTACCCGCCCCCGGCAGCCTTGTGGTTCTTACTTCTTCGCAGCGGCTGCGGCGGGCTTGGCAGCCGGAGCAGCAGGCACAGCCGGCTTCACCGCACCGTTCGAACCGATGAAGGTCACGATGTCGTTGGCAAAGTCGGTCATCAGGGCGTTGATGCGACGGTTGCGCGACTGCAGCCAGTTGAACGCAAGCACGGCAGGCACAGCCACGAGCAGACCGATGGCGGTCATGATCAGTGCTTCACCGACGGGGCCTGCAACCTTGTCGATCGAGGCCGAACCTTCGATGCCGATGTTGATCAGTGCGCGGTAGATCCCGATCACGGTGCCGAGCAGACCGATGAACGGTGCGGTAGCGCCGACCGATGCGAGGAACGGCAGGCCGCCCGACAGCGACTGGTTGATGGTGTCCTGCGAGTGAGCGAGTTCTTCTTCGACGAAGTGGATCTCGTTGCCGGCACCTTCCATCTTGGAGTGGTGCTCCTGAGCGGTCACCGCGTCATCGGCGAGCTGGCGCCATGCGCTGTTCTTTTCGAGCTTGGCAGCGCCTTCCTTGAGGCTGGCTGCGCGCCAGAAGGTGCCACGCACGGTCTGGTATTGCTTCATCACCTTGTTCTGTTCGAACAGCTTGGTGAACAGGATGTAGAACGAGCCAACCGACATGATGATCATCACGGCAAGGATCGACCAGGCGACCGGGCCGCCTTCTTCCATTGCCTTCATGAAGCCGAATTCGTTGACCGGCGCTTCGGCATCTGCAGCAGCTGCCAGAATATAGGTAAGGTTCATTGCGAGTAGTCCTCTTGAAAAAGTGTCCCCAAGGCTGCCGACCCATCCCCGAGCCGGCCGCCCAGTTGTTTCGTCAGTTCAATCGATAGGTGATACGCGTCGAGTACGAGCCCGTCGTCGGATTGCCGGCTGCATCAAGCGCCGGATTGAAACGGGCATAGCGTTCCATCCCGGCGCATGCGGCCTGGTCAAGAATGCTCGATCCGCTCGATCCGGTGACCTGGCAGTTGGCTGCGCGGCCTTCGGGTGTCACGGTGACGCGAACGCCAACGGTGCCTTCGATTTCCTCACGCAGAGCGCGCGAGGGATAGTTTTCCTGGATGCGCGCAGCCCAGCGGCGTTCGTCGCGGGTGCTCGCTCCACGGGCCTGTGACGGCGGCGGGGGCGGCGCGGGCGGCGCAACGGGGGCGGGCGGCGGAATCCGCAATGCCGGCGGAGCAGGCGGCGGAATCGTCGGCTGCGTCTGGATCGGCGGCGGTGCCGGCGCGATATTGATCGGCGGCGGCGGAGCTACCGGGGGTGGCGGTGCCACTTCCTGCGGCTGCTCGGGCGGCGGCTCGTCCGGTTCCTCAGGGGGCGGGGGTTCCTCAATGTCGACCGTGGTAACCCGCTCAACGACCTGTTTCACGGCCGAAATGGCCAGGCCGGAGATGAGCAGATACCCGATCAGCACATGGATCAACGCCACGATGATAATGGAAGTTACCTTACTCCCATTCATTTGTTGGTCAGCGTAGGCCATCCAGTCGCTTTCTCTCCATAACAAAGTCAGGCGGATGCCCGACACAAATCTTCACGGCACAGGTCAATCCAGAACCCCCGATTCGCTCAGAAGCGCTGAGTTAGACCCGGGTCCGTGAATCCCAGAATCTTGATCTCCCACCCGGTTCTCGATTGTTTCGGCACCGCTCGTCAACCCGGTGAGCAGCAACGCGAAAATCCAGACCCGGTAGGCTGCCGTGCCCACCCGCAAGCGAGTGAATCCGAACAGCAATGCCCGTACCGATCTTGTCCCCAACCTCGGTGCAGGCCATTTGGGCTTTAACGGCCCTGCCCTAGGCAATCAAACGCTTTTACGGTTCAGCGCCGATTCACTGGGGACAGCCTCCAATGAAACAGACTGTCGAGCCAATGCACTCCAAGACACGGGAAATTCTGAAAATGACGGGCCTTAACGCAATTTTAAGAAAGAAATTCAGGCACCTATTCGTCATCCCCGGCATTGTCGCGGGCGCTGTGCTGGGCCCGGCTGCGGCGCAGGCCCAGGCGCCCGAAGCCCCCATCGCAACCCCTGCCCAGCGGGCGACTTACGCCGATCTGGTGACGCTGGCGGAACGCAGCGACCTTGTAATCAGGGTCGAGATTCGCCGTCAGATTACGGTCAAACCCGAACGCGTGCCCGGCCTCGCTCCCGGATTCGCGCGGCTTTACATCGAGGCCCAGACGCTGGCGCTGCTTTCCGGGCCATCGGCGGTGGGCGAATCGCTCAACTATCTCGTCGATGTGCCTATGGATGCGCGCGGACGGCCCGAACGGTTGAAAGACCGCGAAATGCTGCTGTTCGCCGATCTCGTGCCATCGCGTCCGGGTGCAATCCAGCTGACCGGGCGCAACGCCCAGCTCGACTATTCGCCCGAGCTCGAAGCCCGGGTCCGCCCGGTGCTGGCCGCGCTGGTGGCGCGTGACAAGCCGCCGGTGGTGAACGCGGTGAGCGACGCTCTGGCAGTTCAGGGGACGCTGGTGGGAGAATCGGAGACGCAGATTTTCCTAGCCACGCAGGATCGCTTGCCCGTGTCGATCAGCGTGCTGCGGCGTCCGGGGCAGCGGCCGGTGTGGGGCGTTTCGTGGGGAGAGATCATCGATTCGTCCGCGCGCCCGCCGCAGCCCGATACGCTGCGCTGGTATCGCCTCGCCTGCACATTGCCGCCGCGACTGCCGGCTGCCGCCAACCTCGGTCAGGATGCCAATGCACGCCGCATCGCCGAGGCCGATTATTCCTTCGTGATCGAGCAGCTTGGCCCCTGCCGCCGGGAAATCACGCAGGAATTCTGAAGCCCTTCGACCCGCGACTGGCCCAATCCGCGCTTGACGCGGGCGCTTATGATCGTCAGCGCTGCGCGTCCTGTTTCTATTGCACCGCAGCATCGGAGCCTTGCCCGTGACCACACCCGCCCCGCTTCGCATCGCCATCGCCGGACTTGGCACGGTGGGCGTAGGCGTGATCCGCCTGCTTGAAACCAATCGCGATCTCGTCGCCGCGCGGGCGGGCCGGGCGATCGAGGTGGTCGCCGTAAGCGCGCGCGAGCGGCACAAGAACCGTGGTGTCGATATCGCCAGCCTCGCTTGGGAAGACGACATGACCGCGCTGGCCGCGCGCGACGATGTCGATGTGGTGGTGGAGCTGGTCGGCGGGTCTGACGGCCCGGCGCTGGCGCTCTCGCGCGCAGCACTTGCGGCTGGCAAGGGCCTCGTCACCGCGAACAAGGCGATGATCGCGCATCACGGCATGGCGCTGGCCGAGCAGGCCGAAGCCAAGGGCGCACCGCTGAAATTCGAAGCGGCGGTGGCGGGCGGCATACCGGTGGTGAAGGGGCTGCGCGAAGGGACCAGCGCCAACGCGCTGACCAAGGTGTACGGTATTCTCAACGGCACCTGCAATTACATCCTGTCGGAAATGGAAGCGACCGGAGCCGATTTTGCCGAAGTGCTCTCCGAAGCGCAGCGGCTCGGCTATGCCGAGGCCGATCCGACATTCGACATCGAAGGCATCGACGCCGCGCACAAGCTGGCGATCCTTTCCGCCATCGGGTTTGGCGCGCGGATCGACTTCGCGGCGGTGGACGTGCGCGGCATCGTTCAGGTGCGCGCCGCCGATATCGCACAGGCCGACGGACTGGGCTTCGTCATCCGCCTGATCGGGGAAGCCGATGTTGAAGGCGAAGGCGATGATGCCCGCCTGCTTCAGCGCGTGCGCCCCTGCCTTGTCGGAAAAGAGCATCCGCTTGCCTCGGTCGACGGGCCGACCAATGCCGTGGTCGCCGAGGGCAATTTCTCCGGGCGGCTGCTGTTCCAGGGCGCAGGCGCGGGCGACGGGCCGACGGCGAGCGCGGTGGTGGCCGATCTGATCGACATCGCGCGTTCGGCTGTGGGTGCGCCGTTCTCGATCCCCGCGCAACAACTGGCCGCGCTGGCCCCGGCACAGCCGGGCCATCGGACAGAGCGCACCTATCTGCGTTTCACGGTCAATGATCGCCCCGGCGTGCTCGCCGAAATCACCGCCGCGATGCGCGATGCCGATGTTTCGATCGAAAGCCTGATCCAGCAGGGCCGCGCGCATGGCGGGGGCGAAGTGCTGGTGGCGATGGTGACGCACGAAGGGCCGGAAGCCAATGTGACCCGCGCGCTCAAGCTGCTCGAAGGTTCCGATAGCCTGACCGGCGAGCCATTGGTGCTGCCGATCCTGCCCGATTGATCAGCGTTATTCCCCGCTGGTCACCGGCGGCAGCCCGCGCGCGATCCTGTCCGCGTCGGAACCGGGCGGCGCATCCGGCAATGCAGGAATGTCGATGATCAAGGCGGGCGGTGGCGGATATCCGAACTTTGCGCGCACGCTGATCCCCACCATCGGCGGGGTCGGATCGACTTCGACATTGGGCGCCTTCACCCCTTGCGTCACCTCGGCATAGCGGCGCTCGAAATCCTCCTGATTCCACGAACCGTCGGTGGTTTCACCAAGCGACCGGCACACCACGATTTCCCCCGCAATGCGCGCCGCGTCGGCTTCTTCCTCGCATTGCCGCTGCGCTTCGGGATCGACCGGCTCGGACGGCGGGGGAAGGGTCAGGTCAATCACCAGCCGACCTTGCTCGTCCACGCTTTCTTGTCCGGCTTCTTGCCCGGCTACTTGCACTGTGGCGGGAAAGGCGGACAGCGCCAGCACGATGTGCAGGTGCCTGACCGGGATCGTCATTCAGGGACGGGCGGCGCTTCAAGCCCGAGCGCGCGGCGGCGGCGGGCGATTTCCTCGGGCGAAAGCTCAGGATCGCGGCCCAGCGCCGGCAGGCCGCGCGCGATCCTGTCCGCATCCGATCCGGGCGGCGGTTCGGGCAGGGCCTCGATATCGATCATGATCGCGGCTTCGGGCGGGCAGGGTGGGATCACACACAACCCGCCGACCGTCGCCTCGCCGCGGAAGATGCCGCCGCCTGCCACATCGGCCTGGGCGTTGCCCATCGTCCGTTCGGCATAGCGGCGTTCCCAGTCTTCCTTGTTCCATGCCCCGTCGCTTGCTTCGCCCAGCTGGCGGCAGACGATGATTTCATTGGCAATGCGCGCGGCATCGGCCTCTTCCTCGCAATCCTCTTCGAGCAACCGGTCGGATTCGTTGCGCGGCACGGTGACGGAGAGGTTGAGCCGTTCGCGCGGGCGGGCCGGGGGCGGGGGTGCGGGAGCAGGTTCTTCGCCAGCCTCTGCTTCTTGTGTCACGCCTGAGTCATCCTGCGCGGCCACGGGCTGCGCGGCGAAGGCAAGCGCCATCGTCACCGCAAAGGAAATGGCAACAACACGCCCCGATCTGGGAATGGACACCGCAGCATTGCTCGACAAGTCCGTTCCTCCGGGTCTAAGCGCGCAAGCGAAGGCAAAGCCTAGAAGGACTGAATTTCGCATGAACACCCCTAGTGACACAGATGTGCTGGCCGCAAAAGACCAGGTTTCCGAAAACGCGATTGACCGCGTGCTGGTGCTGGAAATGGTGCGCGTCACCGAAGCCGCCGCCGTCGCCGCCGCGCAATTGATCGGGCGCGGGGACGAAAAGGCCGCCGATGCCGCCGCTGTGGAGGCGATGCGCCGCGCATTCGATACGCTTTATATGGACGGCACCGTGGTGATCGGCGAAGGCGAGCGCGACGAGGCGCCGATGCTGTACATCGGGGAAAAGGTCGGCATGGGCAAAGGGCCCAAGATCGACATCGCGCTCGACCCGCTTGAAGGGACGACCATCACCGCCAAGGCCGGGCCGAACGCGCTGGCCGTGCTGGCGGCGGCGGAAGAAGGGGATCTGCTCAACGCGCCCGATGTCTATATGGACAAGCTTGCCGTGGGCCCCGGCCTTCCGGCGGATATCATCGACCTTGCCAAATCGCCGACGCAGAATGTCGAGGCGGTCGCCGCGGCCAAGGGAGTGAAGCCATCCGACATCAACGTCTGCGTGCTTGATCGCCCGCGCCACGCCGATCTGATCGCGGAGCTGCGCGGGATCGGCTGTGGTGTCTATCTGATCGGCGACGGCGACGTGGCGGGCGTGATCGCGGTGACCGATCAGGACACCGGGATCGACATGTACATGGGTCAGGGCGGCGCGCCTGAAGGCGTGCTCGCGGCAGCCGCGCTGCGCTGTGTCGGCGGGCAGTTCAACGGGCGGCTGGTGTTCCGCAACGATGATGAGAAGGCGCGGGCGAAGAAGTGGGGCATCACCGACCTCAACCGCATCTACAAGCTCGACGATCTGGCCAAGGGCGACTGCATCTTCGCCGCCACCGGAGTGACCGACGGATCGCTGCTCGACGGGGTGAAAAAGCGCAAGAAATCGACCGGGGCGACGATCATGACCACGCACAGCGTGGTGATGCGCGCCTCATCGGGGACGGTGCGCTGGATCAAGGGCGAACACCGTATCACCCCGCATCGGAGTTGATCTGACGACAACCCGGCTTCCTCTGTTGCAAATCCATGACTCATCGCTAGGCGGGTCGCATCATTTGCCTTCGGGGATTCGCGCGCCATGAAGATCATGTCCGGCAATTCGAACCTGCCGCTCGCCCGGGCCATTGCGGCCTATCTCGAAATCCCGCTCACCGATGCCAGCGTGCGCCGGTTCGCGGACGAGGAAGTGTTCGTCGAGATTCACGAGAACGTGCGCGGGGAGGACGTGTTCCTCGTCCAGCCGACGAGCTTTCCGGCGAACGACAATCTGATGGAACTGCTGATCTGCATCGACGCGCTGCGGCGCGCCTCGGCCAAGCGGATCACGGCGGTGGTGCCGTATTTCGGATACGCCCGGCAGGATCGCAAGCCCGGCCCGCGCACGCCGATCTCGGCCAAGCTGGTTGCCAACCTGATCACTCAGGCCGGGGCCGACAGGGTGCTGGCGGTGGACCTTCACGCCGGGCAGATCCAGGGCTTCTTCGATATCCCGACCGACAATCTTTACGCCGCCCCCGTCATGGCGGCCGACATTCAGGCGCGGTACGGCGATCAGGATCTGATGGTCGTCTCCCCCGACGTGGGCGGCGTGGTGCGCGCCCGCGCACTGGCCAAGCGGCTCGACAACGCCCCGCTCGCCATCGTCGACAAGCGGCGTGACCGCCCCGGCGAAAGCGAAGTGATGAACATCATCGGCGACGTGTCCGGCCGCCACTGCATCCTGATCGACGACATCGTCGATTCGGGGGGCACGCTGTGCAACGCGGCAGAGGCGCTGCTGGAAAACGGCGCGAAGTCGGTTGCCGCCTACATCACTCACGGCGTGCTTTCGGGCGGCGCGGTGGCGCGCATTGACAGTTCGCAGCTGAAAGAACTGGTGATCACCGATTCAATCCGCCCGACCGAAGCCGCAGAACAATCGCAGCGCATCCGCATCCTGCCCATCGCCCCCCTGGTGGGCGAAGCGATCCGCCGCATCGCGGACGAAAGCTCGGTCAGCTCGCTGTTCGATTGATGCGCCCGCGCATCGCCCTTCCCTTGGCTCTCGGTATCGCGCTGACCGCCTGTGCGCAGGGCTCGGCTGAAATCCCGGTCTACCAGCCGCCAGCCGGATCGAATGAAGTGCTGCGCGGCGCGATCGAGGCGGCTCCCGGCCATTCGCTGGTAACCGCCGATATCGTTCTGGGCGCGGGCGGGCGCGTGCCCTTGCACTATCATCATGGCGAGGAATTCCTCACCATCCTTGGCGGGTCGGCCACTGTCCTGCGGCCCGGCATGCCCGATCTGGTGCTGGCACCGGGTGAAGCCTTCCGGATTCCGCCCGGCACCGTCCATGCTGCGATTGCCGGGCCACAAGGGCTGCGCGCCATCGCAAGCTGGGTTGTACCCGATGGCAAGCCGCTGCGCGTCGCCGTGCCCGAGGAGCAAGGCCAATGACACCCGCCGACCTCGCCCTTGCCAACCGTCTCGCCGATGCCGCGGGCGCTGCCATCCGCCCCTTGTTCCGCGGGGCATGGAGCGAGGAGCGCAAGGATGATCGTTCCTATGTGACCGAAGCTGATCGCGCCGCCGAAGCCGCGATGCGCGCCATTATCGAGGCGGAATTGCCCACTGACGGCATCATCGGCGAGGAATACGGCACACGCAACGAAGGCGCGGGCCGCCAATGGGTGCTCGATCCGATCGACGGCACCACCAGCTTCATCGCCGGTCGCCCGATCTTCGGCACGCTGATCGCGCTGTTGCAGGACGGCTGGCCGGTGCTGGGCGTGATCGACCAGCCGATTTCGGGCGAACGCTGGGTCGGGCGGATCGGCCACCCCACGCTGTTCAACGGCAAGCCCGCCAGGACGAAGCCGCTTAAGGAACTGTCCGACGCAGTGCTCGCCACCACCAGCCCGCACCTGTTCACCAATGAAGAGGCCGACGCCTTCATGTCGGTGGCCAAGCAGGTCGCGGAAAAGAAGATCATCTTCGGCGGCGATTGCTACAGCTATGGCCTTGTCGCCAGCGGCCATATCGACCTGGTGATCGAGGCCGGATTGAAGCTCTACGATTACGCCGCGCTCGTCCCCGTTGTCGAAGGGGCAGGCGGCATGATGGCCGACTGGCAGGGCAACCCGCTGGACGCCGGATCAGACGGAACGGTCATCGCCCTTGGCGACCCCGCGCGGCTGGAGGATGTGCTGGAAGCGATGGTGTAGGAGGAACGTTGCCAAGCGCCGACGTTCTGTTGGCGATCTCCGGAACGGCCTCTCCCGACCCGTCGCCCCGTGCTTGACACGGGGCTTGGCTACTTTCCTTGAGCCTCCGCGCCGAACCATCGCTCCCATAGATCGACCCAATCGGGATTATCAGCCTCAATCAAGGCAAACTTCCACTCGCGCCGCCATTTCTTGACCAGCTTCTCGCGGGCGATGGCTTCTTCGATGGTGTCGTGGCGCTCGACGTAAACCAGCCGTGTCTTTGCGTAATCAGCGACATGGCGCGAACCCGTGCCCTCGCGGTGCTGATAAACGCGGGTGAGCGCATCCGCAGTCACGCCGACATACATGCCGCCGCGATAGCGGTTCGCCATGATGTAGACCCAGCCACCCTTCTCCATGCACCGGGTATCGCGCCAATGCCGAAGAAAGAAAAGCCAAGCCCCGTGTCAAGCACGGGGCGACGGTGAGGAGGAACGAGGAACCGTCCTGTTTCCCACGCTTGGGGCCTGGAGCTATCCAAATCCTGCGTCTCTTCGACAAGCTCAGGCTGAGCGGAGGTGGGGAAGGCTCTTTGGGAGACGACAGCTTCAGCCGTTGTGCCGCCGAAACCGGAAATTCGGCTTGCGACCCCATTGCGGACGCTAGGTTAGCTCCACTTCACGAACCCTGCCGCGAGGCGAACAAATTTTCGCAACATTGGCAGCGGAAAGGGGGACTCAAGCACCGACCGGCGATTTATGATTTCAACGAAAACGGGTGGTGGAAGCGTCAATGGTTTTAGGGTCAGGGCGCCATTCACGTCGCAAATGGAAGGAATTTAGACTTCAAGGGAGTTAAAGACCGAGGCTTTACTCTAACGGCTATGTCAGGCGTGTGGCTACTCAGCCAGCCTCCCTTCGCACACGTAGGTCAGTGTTCTTTCGGACCCAATCCCGATACGGGAGGCAGTTATCCATTCCGAAGAAGGATCATCTTGCGTCGTGACCTCCTCCCCTTGGTAGTAGACTGATTCAAGGTGGCGAAATCGTCCCATGGCGCAGTCGAATTCTGAGAGGTTCCTTCTGCTGGTGTCCCCATGCCTGTTTGGCCTGCCGAAGTCGTTTCGTACCCAGGCTTGCTTATAGCCATTGGATATCATGCGGATTGACCGGCGGTCGACGTATTGATCCCAGCCTCCACCGTTACTGTTAACCAGAACCCAAGTAGGTGATGTTGCTGGGGCGCCTTCGGCGGGAGGATCATTCGCGAGGATCCGCGCTTTCATTTGCGTGAATTCCGCTTCCGACAACACGCCGCGATCCCGTAGATCGGCAAGCCTTTCCAGTTCAGCGATGCTATCTGTCACTGAAGTTCCGTCTGGCTCGTCAAGTTCTATCGATTGGGGTTCGCCTTCGCCAACTGTTGGCGACAGATTTCCAAGGGGGGCTCCCGGAATAGGGTCCCTGAATACCGTCTCGACTGTGACAGAGCGACGTTCGGAACCTCGATAAAACTCAACAGTAAAGCTTCGTTCCTCCGCCGCCTCTTCTAGCGCGGGCAAGAGGTCTTGCGGCTCTCTTACCCGTTCGCCAGCGATACGAGTGATCACGTCTTCCAAAGCGAGTTGGGCTTGATCTCCTTGACCACCCGGGACCACCTCACGGACTACGTAGCCTCTTCGTGGCTGTTCGACTGGCTCCAGTCTAAGACCGAGAAGAGCATGGTTCGGGAAGGTGGTTCCAGGGGTGTATTGCCCTCCGGCATTCAACATGAAGTTTGTCACATTATTCTGAAAACGTGCGTCTTCATAGGCGACACGGCTTTCTCTCCCGAGAGAAACCGTTCCAGCCCACCCCGAGGCGGTCGCCATTGTCCCCCCATCTACGGTGTTTAGGTCAAATCTGAAATAGGCTCTCGGGGATTCTGACAAAGTCACGATGTTGAGGACGCCCGTGAGCGGATCGTCTCCGTAGATTTCAAACTCACATGTGATGCTGAACTTCTCCCGCTCGACGACATTGCCTTCATTGACTCGGCAAAGCTCGCTCAAGCTGGCGAGCACCTCTTCAGGTTCATTCGCGAAAAGTGCTTCTGGCTGTCCGGTTGGCGAAACAGCATAAACTTCTTCTGCTGAGGCTGTCTGGCTAGACAAAAGAAGGGCGCTGACGATGCCGAGTGCTGAGAAGGCCTTCATGATGTTCCGGGTGATCCAATTTTCGAGTTCAGACTTGGCTTTTTAGCTAAACCACCGACGGCCCCGCATTCAAGCCCACCACCCCAACTTTCAGCTATCAGCTTTCGTCAAGCGAACACACCAAATCGACTAACCTACGGAAGTCCACTTCCCACCCACCTCCGGTCATAACCAGCGATCCCTCGCGATCCTGAAACCTGCCGGGCTGCCACGACCCCGAACCCGTCATTCCCGTCACCCCAGCGAAAGCTGGGACCTAGGCCAGATAGGGCAGCGCTTGCCGCCTGAGATCCCAGCTTTCGCTGGGATGACGAAAGAGGCTGGGATCCACCCCATCCCTCCAAACCCGGATATCCCTTTGCCACCCAACATCTCCCACCCTTCGACAGCGTCACTCCGAGCTTGTATGGTCAGGTCATGACCCGCCCCACGCATCTCTTCTTCTACGGTATCCTTCAGGAAGGGCTTGGCCCTGATGGCGGGGATTGGCCGTTTCTGGCCGGCCTTGGCATGGGCGCTCCGGCGACGACGACGGGGGCGCTCTATGCCATTCCGGCGGCGGGCGGCGATGGTGCAACCGGCTGGTTTCCCGCGCTGGTGCTGACGCAGGCGCGTTACTCCACCGTGGTGCACGGGATGATCCATGATGCGGGCGAGGTCGATCTGGCGACGGTCGATGCGTTCGAGGGCGCGGAGTACACGCGCCAGCCGGTGCCGGTGGATGGCTGGGACGGGTTCGGCGAAACGCTGGCCGATGCCTATGTCTGGACTGCCGATCTGCCCGATGGGGCGGAGCCGATCGCGAGCGGGAACTTCGCCGAATGGCTCGCGCAAACCGGGCGCAGGCCGTGGTCGGGCGAATAGCGCGCGTCGCTTGCGTTTTCCTACTTTGAGCGGCGCCGCTATGATCCGCGCGGCTTTTTCCCATTGTCGATAGCTGTTTGTGCGGGTGACACTTGCCCTGTGCCAAAGGTTACACTTTCATCGCCCAAAGAGTGACACTCCGGCCGGATCGGGTGACACATTGGCGAGTGTGGGTGACACTCGGGAGCCAAAGGTGACAGTTTGCGGGGCAATGGTGACACAATCGAGGTTTTATCCCTTGGACCGTGTTCCACCTGTTCCATGCTGTAGGGTTTGAGCGCCTGTTTGGCGACCGAATCACTTGCTTTCCGGCGCGATAACGCTATGTGGTGCGCTTCACTGACACAGAACACCGAGTCCGGCCTGGCGACAAGGGCTGCCAGGGCTGGTCCAATGTGTCCCTGAGCAAAGGAGACGAAAATGCCCAAACTGAAGACCAAGAGCGGTGTGAAGAAGCGCTTCAAGATCACCGCCACCGGCAAGGTCAAGCACGGCGTCGCTGGCAAGCGTCACCGCCTGATCAGCCACAATGCGAAGTACATCCGCCAGAACCGCGGCACCGACGTCATCTCCGACGCCGATGCCAAGACGATCAAGAAGTGGGCACCCTACGGCCTCGATTGAGCCGTAGCGACGCATTGCTGAATTCAGGAGCTTAAACCATGCCACGCATCAAACGCGGTGTTACCACCCGCGCCAAGCACAAGCGGATTCTCGATCAAGCCAAGGGCTATCGCGGTCGCCGCAAGAACACCATCCGCATCGCCCGTCAGGCGGTCGAAAAGGCCGGCCAGTACGCCTACCGCGACCGCAAGGCGAAGAAGCGCAACTTCCGCGCGCTGTGGATCCAGCGCATCAACGCGGCTGTCCGCGCCGAAGGCCTCACCTATTCGCAGTTCATGCACGGCGCAAAGCTCGCTGGGATCGAGCTTGACCGCAAGGTGATGGCCGATCTCGCCATGAACGAAGAAGGCGCGTTCAAGGCAGTGATCGCACAGGCCAAGGCAGCTCTGCCCGCCTGATCCGACTGACCGCCCGCGCCTTCATGCTAGGTGCAGGGCAGGTTGCGGAAACGCACAAAAGGGGACTCCGGCGCGACATGGTGCCGGGGTCCCCTTTGCATTTGCGATTGGGTGCGCTTGTAGAGAATCGTCAGCATCCTTGTATGTTCGCGCCAATTTGGCATGATGAGGCCAAGGAATCGGACAAAACGGGTCGGGTAAACGCGCCATGAGCGATGCAACAGGCATGGGTGCAGCCGAGCACCGGACAGCGCAGACTGTCGTCAAAAGCCAGTTCTTCCCTCCGCCGAGCCAGTTCGACGGCTGCTTCACCACCTTCTACCATGCTGATCTGAAGGTCGCCGGCGGTGGCACGGTTACCGACTATCTGCAGCCCGAATGGAGCAACATCCGCTTCTTCGCCGGTGCCTGTCCAACGTCGCAGATCGGCGACTCGCAAGTCAGCGGGGCAAGGTACAACGCCACCGGTCCAAGCTCTTTGCCGTGCCACTTCGAACTCGGCTCATCGAGCATGTGGGGGGTCGGTTTCCTCCCGCTGGGGTGGGCGCGGTTCATGGATGCGCCTGCCTACGACCTCGCCAACATCGCCTGTGATGGCGCGCGACATCCGGTGTTCGCCAAGTTCGATTGCTTGTCAGATGTCCTTTGCGATCCGGCTTTGACGATGGAGGCCCAGCACGAGGCGATCATCGACATGCTCGGGCGCCTGATGCGGCCCAATCGTGACGAACCGCGCATCATCAAGATCCACACAGCGCTCGTCAGTGGCGAGTTCTTGGCGGTAGGTGACCTCGCCGACGCCTGCAACATGAGCATCCGCACGCTGGAGCGGATGTGCCACCGCTACTTCGGGTTTACACCCAAGCTGCTGATGCGGCGCCAGCGGTTCATGCGTAGTCTCACCAGCTTCATGCTCCACAAGGGTTCACGCTGGACCGAGGCGATGGACGGGGAATATCACGACCAGGCGCAGTTCACGCGCGAGTTCTCAGAATTCATGACGATGACGCCAAGCCGCTATGCCTCTCTCGACCACCCGATCCTTTCGTCTTTCATGGAGGCACGTGCGCGGATCTGGGGCAGCGCGGCGCAAACGCTCGATCCGCCTGTGAATGGTGAAGGCGGATGATGCACCCGGTATTTGCTGTTTGCCCGCGAATTCCCTAGCCATGGTCGTACTGGCTGGAACAAGCCAGTGATCGGGTCGCGCGGTAAGGGATTGCGGTAAGTAGGAATGCACGCGCAGACAGGAAATGCGATCCGGATACGCTTTGCGCTACCCAGCGCGGAATTGCGCCCCTTTGTAACCACCTATTACCACACGCAGGTTGTCACGGCGCCAACCGACCAGCCGGTTGAAGACTACCTTCACCCCGAATGGGCAAACCTTCGCTTCATGGAAGACAACTGGGCGCAATCGGCGATCGGGAATGCGCCGCTCGGGCCTTGTCCGGGCTTTGCCGTGACCGGGCCGACCAGCAAGGCAACCCGTTTCCGGATCAGCTCGGGCAATAGCTGGGGCATAGGGCTGATGCCGCTTGGCTGGGCCATGTTGTTCGACGCGCCAGCCTGCGATTATGCCGATCAGGTAGCAGACGGAATGGCGGATCCTGTCTTTGCCGCGCTCCGGCCGCTGGCATTGAAGCTGCGCGAAACGGGTGCGAGCTTTACCGAGGAAGTGGAACTGATCGACAAGCACATGGCCACGATCTTTACCGGTCCGGCGGCACATACTGAGCAGATTGCAGCGATCAATGCGGCACTTGTCGACCCCGAAATTGCCAGTGTGGCGGCCTTGACAGACCGGGTGGGGATGAATGTCCGCTCGCTGGAAAGACTGTCAAAGCGCGCCTTCGGCTTCACACCCAAGCTGCTGCTGCGGCGCCAGCGTTTCCTTCGTAGCTTGTCGCAATTCATGCTCGACCCCTCGCTGAAATGGCTCAGCACACTCGATTGGCAGTATCACGACCAGGCGCATTTTGTTCGTGATTTCAGGCGTTTCATGGGCATGAGCCCCACCGCCTATGCCAAGCTCGACAAGCCTCTGCTGGTTGCCGCCGCGCGCGCACGGATGGAGATTGCCGGGCAAGCGGTGCAGGGGCTCCACAATCCTGCATAGCGCGAAAGCGGAAATCGCTGCGAGGCTGAGCCAATTGCTCCTTTGCAACTGACGCCATTTGGCGCTAGCGGACCCGCTCACGCTAGCAGGCTCTAAAATGACTGAACTGACATCGCAAAAACAGGCGGCACTGGAAGCGATTGCCGCCGCAACCACGCTTGACGCGCTTGAGGAACAGCGCGTGGCCGCGCTCGGCAAGAAGGGCTGGGTGAGCCTTGCCCTCAAGACGCTCGGCCAGATGAGCCCGGAGGAGCGCAAGGACGCCGCTCCCGCAATTCAGGCGATCCGTGGCGAAGTCGCCGACGCGCTCGAATCGAAGAAGGCCGAACTTGAAGCAGCAGCGCTCGAAGCGCAGTTGGCGAGCGAACGCCTCGACCTGACCCTGCCTGCCCCCGAAGCGCCTCGCGGCAGCATCCATCCGGTGAGCCAGGTCATGGACGAGCTCGCCGAAATCTTTGCCGACCTCGGCTTCGCCGTGGCTACCGGGCCGGAAATCGAGGACGACTGGCATAATTTCACCGCGCTCAACATGGATGAAAGCCATCCTGCGCGCGCCATGCACGACACGTTCTATTTCCCGGATGCGGCGCCCGATGGCTCGGCCACGGTGGGCCAACAGGCAAGCCAGATGCTCCTGAGAACACACACCTCGCCGGTGCAAATCCGTTCGATGAAGGAACAGGGCGCACCCATCCGCATCATCGCGCCGGGCCGCGTTTATCGCAGCGACAGCGATGCGACCCACACGCCGATGTTCCATCAGGTCGAAGGGCTGGTGGTGGACAAGGGGATTCACCTCGGTCACCTCAAATGGACGCTCGAGACCTTTTTCAAGGCTTTCTTCGAGCGTGAGGATATCACCCTGCGCTTGCGTCCCTCCTACTTCCCCTTCACCGAGCCTTCTGTCGAAGTCGATGTGGGCTATTCCAACGAAGGCGGGCGTCGCGTCGTCGGCGGGCACGGCGATGACGAAGGCCATGACTGGATGGAACTGGGCGGCAGCGGCATGGTGAACCGCCGCGTGCTCGAATTCGCCGGGATCGACCCGGACGAATATCAGGGCTTTGCTTTCGGCCTCGGGATCGACCGGATCGCCATGCTCAAATACGGAATGAACGATTTGCGTGCCTTCTTCGACGGCGATCGGCGCTGGCTCACCCACTACGGCTTCTCGCCCTACGACCAGCCAACCCTTTCCGCCGGTGTGGGAGCGCGCGCATGAAGTTCTCGCTGACATGGCTCAAGGATCACCTCGAAACCGAGGCTTCGCTGCAGCAGATCCTCGATACGCTCAACGCGATAGGGCTGGAAGTGGAAGGGGTCGAGGATCCGGCAGAACGGCTGGCAGGCTTCCGCGTCGCCAAGGTTCTGACTGCGGCCCCGCATCCCGATGCCGACAAATTGCAGGTCCTCACGGTCGATACCGGGGAAGGCGATCCGCTGCAGGTGGTTTGCGGTGCGCCCAATGCGCGTGCCGGGATGAAGGGTGTGCTGGGCCTGCCGGGGGCGGTCGTGCCAGCCAACGGAATGGAGCTGCGCAAGAGCGCCATTCGCGGCGTCGAATCGAACGGCATGATGTGTTCGGTGCGCGAGCTCGAACTTGGCGACGAGCATGACGGCATCATCGAATTGCCCGATGACGCACCAGTCGGGCACAGCTTTGCCGATTATCACGGCTCATCGCCGGTGATTGACGTGGCGATCACCCCCAACCGCCCGGATTGCATGGGCGTCTATGGTATCGCCCGCGATCTTGCCGCAGCGGGATTGGGCACGTTGAAGCCCATCGCCATTCCGGGATTCGAAGCATCGGGTGCCTGCCCGGTCGAAATCCGCACCGACGATCCCGAAGGGTGTCCGGCGTTCCGGGGCCGGGTCGTGAAAGGCGTGAAGAACGGCCCTTCGCCCGAATGGCTTCAGGCGCGGCTCAAAAGTGCGGGGCAGCGGCCGATCTCCTTGCTGGTAGACCTCACCAACTACCTGATGCTCGCCTTTGGCCGCCCGGCGCACGCCTATGATCTGGCGAAGCTGCATGGAGCGGTTGTTGCCCGGCGTGCCAAGCCAGGTGAGCAGGTGCTGGCTCTCAACGAGAAGACCTATACGCTGGATGACAGCATGGTGGTGATCGCGGACGAAAAAGAAGTCCACGATATCGCCGGGATCATGGGCGGCGAAAACTCAGGGGTTTCCGAGGATACGACCGATCTGCTGCTGGAAATCGCCTATTTCGACCCGGCGCGCATCGGCGTGACGGGGCGCAAGCTGGGCCTTGCGTCTGATGCGCGGACCCGGTTTGAGCGCGGCGTCGATCCAGCCTTCCTCGAAGACGGGCTTGATCTGCTGACTGGCCTGATCGTCGAGCTCGCCGGAGGAGTGGCAAGCGAAGCGGTGCAGGCCGGCACTCCTCCTGCCGAGCCGAAGGTGGTTAAGTTCGACCCCATGCTCACCACCCGTTTGGGCGGTGTCCAAGTGGCCGAGGACGAACAGCGCCGCATTCTCGAAAGCCTCGACTTTACCGTTGATGCGGATTGGCAGGTAACCTGCCCGTTGCGCCGCCACGATATCGAGGGGCCTGCTGATCTGGTCGAGGAAGTGGTTCGTATCCACGGGCTCGATAAGGTCGAAAGCGTGCCCTTGCCGCGCGTGGACGGTGTTGCCCGTCCGACTGCGACCCCGCAGCAGATGCTGGAGCGCAAGCTGCGCCGCGCGGCGGCCGGAAGCGGTCTGAACGAAGCAATCACATGGTCATTCCTTCCCGAGGATGCCGCAGAGCATTTCAGCGCTGCCGATGATCTGTGGAAGCTCGACAACCCTATCAGCGAAGACATGAAGGTGATGCGCCCCTCGCTCATCCCCGGCCTGCTGCTCGCGGCAAAGCGCAATGCGGATCGCGGTGCCGATACAACCCGGTTGTTCGAATTGGGTCGGCGCTATTTCCGGGCCAAGGACGGGATGAGCAATGAACGCCCGACCTTGGGTGTGGTGCTGGCCGGTGAAAAGGCGCAGCGCGGCTGGGCGACCGGGAGGGCTGTGGCTTTCGACGCCTATGATGCCAAAGCTGCGGCGATCACTCTGCTTGAGGCGGCTGGCGCGCCAGTGGCGAACCTGATGGTGATGGGCGAAGCAGGCGATCAGTTCCACCCCGGCCAATCGGCCACCTTGCGGCTCGGCCCCAAGAATGTGCTTGCACGCTTCGGGATGCTGCACCCGGCGACGCTCAAGGCGTTCGACATGGATGGCCCGGTCGCGGCTGTCGAACTGTTCCTTGATGCGATTCCGGCGAAGAAAGGTGGCGCCAGCTTTGCGCGCCCCGGCTTCACCCCGCCCGCGCTCCAGCCCGTGACCCGCGATTTCGCCTTTGTGGTCGATGCAGACCTTGTCGCCGAAGACCTGCTCAAGGCAGTTCGCGGAAGCGACAAGGCCAACATCACCGCCGCGCGCGTCTTCGATGTCTTCACTGGTGGCAACCTGCCTGAGGGCAAGAAATCGCTCGCCATCGAAGTCACGCTGCAACCGCAGGAAAAAAGCTTCAAGGATGCCGATTTGAAGGGGATCGCGGACAATGTGATCGCCGCAGCGGCAAAGCTGGGGGCAGAGCTGCGCGGCTGACGCTGTGGCCTGATTGCCATGTCAAACAGAAGAACCTTCGCGATCATCTCGCACCCTGACGCGGGCAAGACCACGCTGACGGAAAAGCTGCTGCTGCAGGGCGGCGCGATCCACCTGGCCGGTGAGGTCAAGGCGCGCGGTGCGGCGCGGCGTGCGCGGTCGGACTGGATGAAGATCGAGCAACAGCGCGGCATCTCGGTCACTTCGTCGGTGATGACTTTCGAGCGCGAGGGCGTGACCTTCAACCTGCTCGATACGCCGGGTCACGAAGACTTCTCGGAAGACACTTACCGAACGCTGACAGCAGTCGACAGCGCGGTGATGGTGATTGACGCGGCCAAGGGCATCGAGCCGCAGACCCGCAAGCTGTTCGAGGTATGTCGCCTGCGTTCGGTTCCGATCATCACCTTCGTCAACAAGGTCGACCGTGAGGGCCGCGATCCTTTCGAGACGCTGGACGAGGTTGCGGACATGCTCGCGCTCGACGTCAGCCCGCAGATGTGGCCGATCGGCATGGGCGGCCAGTTCGAGGGCCTGCTGGACTTCGCTTCGGGCGAGGTGAGCCGCCCCGAAGGGCCTTCGAAGGAGTTTCTGGGCAAGCGAGACAGCGATCCCGCCATCCCTGAAGAATACGCCGAGGAAATCGAGCTGGCTCAGGTCGGCTATCCCGAATTCGACCTCGAAGCATACCGCAACGGCGACCTGACCCCAGTGTACTTCGGGTCCGCGCTGAAGAATTTCGGCGTGACCGAGCTGATCGAGGCGATTGCCCGTTTCGCTCCGCCGCCGCGTCCGCAGCCTGCGGGTGAAGATCAGATCCCGCCGACCCGCGACGAAGTCACCGGCTTCATCTTCAAGGTGCAGGCCAACATGGATCCCAACCACCGCGATCGCATTGCCTTCATGCGGCAGGTGTCGGGCACATTCAAACGCGGCATGAAGCTGACGCCCAGCGGTCTGGGAAAGCCGATCGCAGTACATTCGCCGATCCTGTTTTTCGCGCAGGATCGCGAGATTGCGGACACAGCCGAAGCGGGCGACATCATCGGCATTCCGAACCATGGCACCTTGCGGGTGGGCGATACCTTGTCCGAGCGGAACCAGGTGCGCTTTACCGGGCTGCCCAATTTCGCCCCTGAAATCCTGCGGCGGGTCCAGCTTAAAGACCCGACCAAGACCAAGCAGTTGAGGAAGGCGCTGGACGACCTTTCCGAAGAGGGCGTGATCCAGGTGTTCTACCCGGAGATTGGTGCGAGCCACATTGTCGGCGTGGTCGGTCAACTTCAGCTGGAAGTGCTGATTTCGAGGCTGGAGGCGGAATACAAGGTGGAAGCCGCGCTTGAGGCATCGCCATTCGCCACTGCACGGTGGCTGAAGGGTGATGAAAAGGCGCTCAACGAGTTTGAAAGCTTCAACCGCGCCAATCTGGCCCGCGATCGCGATGGCGATCTGGTGTTCATGGCCAAAAGCCCGTGGGACGTGAACTACCAGATGGAAAAGAACCCTGACCTAACCTTTTCGGCGACGAAGGAAAGGTAAGGTTGCGAGAGGGGGCGGTTCGCGGCAAAGCCATTGCCATGAACGCACATACCCCTTCATCCGGCCCGACATCGCAAACCTTTATCTCGCAGCGCCTGCGTCTCAATTACGAGGACTGGGGTGGACGCGGTAAGCCGCCGCTTGTGCTGGTCCACGGCGGGCGTGATCATGCGCGCAGCTGGGACTGGACCGCAGAGGCCTTGCGCGAGCACTATCACGTCATTGCCATGGATCATCGCGGCCATGGTGACAGCGATTGGGTATCCGACGGCAATTATTCCGCCGGCGACATGGTCTATGATCTGGCCCAATTGATCCATCAGCTTGGCGTCGGGCCGGTTCGCATTGTGTCCCATTCGATGGGTGGCAACGTCGCATTGCGCTATGCGGGCATGTTCCCCGAAATGGTGACGAAGCTGGTCGCAATCGAGGGTCTGGGGCCCTCGCCCGAATGGCGCGACAAACAAAGGGCGACCCCTTACCCTGAACGCATGCGCGAATGGATCGAGAAGAAGCGTTCCGCCGCTGGCCGCACCCCGCGCAAGTACGACAGCATCGAAGCCGCCTTTGCCCGGATGATCGAGGAGAATTCCTATTTGACCGAGGATCAGGCGCGGCATCTGACAATCCACGGCGTCAACCGCAACGAGGATGGGACCTACAGCTGGAAATTCGACCCGCACCTGAATGTCTGGGGTGTTGAGGATGTTGCCGACGAATTCATCGAGGCGACATGGAGCGCGATCACCTGCCCGACACTGCTGCTCTATGGTGCCGACAGCTGGGCTTCCAATCCGGAAAAGGATGGTCGCATCCGCCACTTCAAGACTGCAAAGGTCATCGAGTTCGAAAAGGCGGGGCACTGGCTCCATCACGATCAGTTCGATCGCTTTATCGCCGTATTGCGCGACTTTCTCTGACTTTAACCGGAGCAGCTACATGTCCGATTTCTTCGAAGCGCTAGAACCCAAGCATGTGGCGATGATCGAACAGCAGCCGCTTTTCTTTGTGGCGACGGCTGCCGCCGATGGCCGGATCAACCTGAGCCCTAAGGGTTATGACGCCTTTCGGGTTCTTGGGCCGGGCCGTGTCGCCTATCTGGATCTTGGCGGGTCGGGCAATGAGACGCACGCCCACCTTGTCGCCCCACAGGCGGATGCCGGGCGCATCACGATCATGTTCTGCAATTTCCAGCAGCCGGCCCTTATTCTGCGTATTTACGGCAAGGGGCGGCCCGTGCTGCCTCAGGATGACGAGTGGGATGATCTGGCCGGGCATTTCACCCTGTTGCCCGGAACCCGCCAGATTTTCGTGATCGAGGTGGAAAGTGTGCAGACCAGCTGCGGGTGGGGCGTGCCTTTCATGAGCTTCGAGGCTGAACGCGATACGCTCAAGAAGTATCATGGCAAAAGCGATCCTGCCGAATGGGAGGCCAAAATGGCGAAGCGCACCAGCAGCATCGACGGGCTGCCGACGCGGCCCAGTGCACGCTATATTGCGGGAGAGTGAATCCTGACGTCAGAAAATGTCAGGCCACCCGGTTATTCCTGCAACAAATTGGCTGACCCTGCCTAAATTGTGACCAAAAGACTAAATTTTGTGCACACGCGATTGTGCAAGTGCGAAGAAATGCCCTGATTCCGCTGCGGAAGGCGTGTTTCAGAAATATGGCACGCCCCTTGCTTGACCCTTGGGAGCCGGATCCGCCGGCATAGCCAAAGGGGGCACGGATGAAGTTCATCATCGCCATCATAAAACCATTCAAGCTCGATGAGGTCCGCGAAGCGCTGGGTGCCATCGGGGTCGCCGGGATGACTGTTTCCGAAGTCAAGGGCTTCGGTCGCCAGAAGGGCCAGACTGAAATCTATCGCGGCGCGGAATATTCCACCAACATGCTGCCAAAGGTGAAGCTCGAAATCGCCGCCAGCGACGACATCGCCGCGCAGGTGGTCGAGACGATCCAGCAGACCGCCAACACCGAAGCGATCGGTGACGGCAAAATTTTCGTACTCGACCTCGCATCGGCGACCCGGATCCGCACAGGCGAATCCGGTGAAACCGCGCTCTGACACAAGGGGACCAAACCGATGAAACTATTCTTCTCGAAATTGGCCGCCATGGGCGCGGGCGCGGTGATGATCGCGCAGCCTGCTCTGGCAGCCCCTGCCGCTGAGGCTGCGGCAGCGGTGCCCAATCCCGGCAACAATGCCTGGATGATGACGGCAACTGTGCTGGTGATGTTGATGATCCTTCCGGGTCTTGCGCTGTTTTACGGCGGTCTCACCCGCTCGAAGAACATGCTTTCGACCATGACCCAGGTCGGCGCAACGGCGTGTCTTGCCATGATCATCTGGGTGATGTGGGGCTACAGCCTCGCCTTTGGCGATACGACCTACGAAGGCACTTTGGGCCTTTTCGTGAGCGGCGGGAGCTATTTCCTCGCCGGAACCGACGCCAGCAGCACCGCAGCGACCTTCACCGATGAAGTCATCAGCAAGTATGTCTTCATCAGCTTCCAGATGACCTTTGCGGCGATCACCGCAGCGCTCATCTTGGGCGCGACCGCTGAGCGCATGAAGTTCAGCGCGGTGATGATGTTTGTGCCGATCTGGTTGACGATCGTCTACTTCCCGATCGCACACATGGTCTGGGCCGGTGGCGGCTTGATGTTCGAAGATGGCGCTCTCGACTTCGCCGGTGGCACCGTTGTGCACATCAATGCGGGTGTTTCGGGCCTCGTGCTCGCCTACATGCTGGGCAAGCGCAAGGGCTACCCGACTGAGCCAATGCCGCCGCACAGCATGGTCATGACCATGATCGGCACGGGCCTCCTGTGGGTGGGCTGGTTCGGGTTCAACGCCGGTTCGGCGCTCGAAGCCGACGGTTCCGCTGGTCTTGCGATGATCAACACCTTCGTTGCCACCGCTGCCGGTGCGCTGACCTGGATGGTGATCGAGAAGCTGGCGGGCCACAAGGGTTCGGCACTGGGTTTCTGCTCGGGCGTCATTGCCGGTCTGGTTGCGGTTACCCCCGCTGCCGGCAACAGCGGCCCCTTCGGTGCGATCCTGCTCGGCATCATCGCTTCGGCGGTCTGCTATTTCGCGGTCGCCAAAGCCAAGCAGAAGTTCGGTTACGACGATTCGCTTGACGCTTTCGGCATTCACGGCGTGGGCGGAATGGTCGGCGCAGTCGGTACAGCAGTCGTCTACCAGGCTTTCCTCGGCGGTCCGGCTGGCGAAGGCGCCAATCCGCTCGGGCTCCAGCTCTGGATCCAGATCAAGAGCGTTCTCATCACTATCGCGTGGGCCGGTATTGGCACCCTGATTGCTGGTGCGGCGGTCAAATACACGATCGGACTGCGGGTCTCTGAAGAGGCCGAGCACGACGGGCTCGACATCTCCGAACACGGGGAGCGCGCCTACAACTGATCAACAGTTTGGTGGGGGAAGGTTTCTCTCTCCTCTTCCCCTTTCCCCACCAACCGACGTTCCTCCTGCGAACGAATAGACTGACAGTGGGCCGGAGCCAGAGTGCTTCGGCCCCTTTTTTCTTAGGCGGGAACCCTTTCGGCAGCTTTCACGAAATCGGCGCAGCGCTCTCCGATCATGATGCTGGGAGCGTTGGTATTGCCACTTACCAGGCGCGGCATGATACTGGCATCGGCGATCCACAGGCCGTCCAGCCCGCGCACCTTTAGCTTGGGATCGACCACCGCTTCATCATCCGCTCCCATCCGGCAGGTACCCACAGGGTGATAGACGGTATCGGCGCGATTGCGGATCAGTTCGTCGAGCGCGGCATCGTCATTCAGATCGACCGGGTGACGATCAGTTGGCCCAAACGCCTGCAGCGCGGGCGCATCGGCAATCCTGTGGGACAGGCGCACGCCTTCGCGCAGAACGGCGATATCGCGATCATCATCAAGGAAGTTGGGATCAATCACAGGTGCCGCCGCGCTATCGCGCGACCCCAGCCGCACTGTACCGCGACTTTCGGGGCGAAGGACGCAGGCGTGGAGCGAAAAGCCATAGCCCTTCACGTTCTCTCGCCCGTGGTCTTCAAGCACGGCGGGCACGAAATGCCACTGCACGTCGGGAGCGGGGCTGTCCGGCATCACCGTCCAGAATCCACCGGCTTCGGCGTAACAGGTGGTCATCGCGCCGGTGCGTTTGCGCCTGTGTTCAAAGATTGCCCCGGCCATCTTGAGAGTGCCCTTAAGCGTTCCGCCGATTGGCACATCAGACGTCGTCTGCCAGCCCGATACATAATCGATGTGATCTTGCAGGTTCGAGCCCACAGCCTCGCGATCCAGCACTACATCGATGCCGTGTTGCTTGAGATGCTCGGCAGGCCCGATGCCGGACAGCATCAGAATTTGCGGTGAATTGAACGCGCCAGCCGAAAGTATGACGCCCCGCCGGGCATAGAGCATTTCCGAGCGCCCGCCACGTCTCACCATGAGGCCCGTCACGCGGCCTTGTTCGACCACCAGCCGCTCGACAAGAGTGTTGGTGCGGACCGCGAAATTGCCCTGCTCGCGGATCGGTTCGACATAGCCGCGCGCAGCAGACCAGCGTTCCCCATCGCGCTGAGTGACCTGATACAGGCCGAACCCTTCCTGCCGTTCGCCATTGAAATCGTTGTTCGTGCGCAACTGCAATTCGGCAGCGGCTTCGACGAAGGCGAGGCTGGTCGGGTTTGGAGATCGCTGGTTCGAAACGAACAGGGGGCCACCTGCGCCGTGGTAGGCATCTTCGCCGCGCTCGTTCGATTCCGCCTTCTTGAAGTAGGGCAGCACGTCATCATAGGACCACCCGTCGCAGCCGAGTGCAGCCCAATTGTCGTAATCCCACTTGTGCCCGCGGATGTAGACCATCGCGTTGATGGCTGAGGAACCGCCCAGCCCCTTGCCACGCGGCTGGTATCCGATCCGGCCGTTCAATCCTTTTTGCGGAACCGTCTCGTATTTGTAGTTCGAGGAATTGCGGATGAAGGGCATGAAGCCGGGGGTCTTGATGAGAATATTATCATTCCGCCCGCCCGCTTCGATCAGGCATACCCGGCGTGTTCCATCAACGGCAAGTCGTCCCGCTGCCGCGCTGCCGCCACTGCCACCGCCAATGACGATGTAGTCAAAACTTTCCATGATCTCTCCTCTTGGACGGAGAGATTAGGCAGCTTCGCCTTGGCCTGCAATCGGGTTTCTGGGTGCAACTGAATTTGGCTTGGCGGACTGCCCGATGCTTTTACGCCATCTTTCGCGGATCATGTCCGATGTCTCCCGGCTTCCGTCGTGCGTCCAGCCCGGTTCCCGCAGGAGATAGGAAAGCTTGTGCTTCCAAGGACTGTGCCAGATGTCGGAAAGCATACCGATCCATTCATGCAACACCGACCACAGCAGGTTGAAGCTGCCCAACTGCTTCACGATCCCGTAACGGATTCTTTCCTCGTCGGTTTCCGGCTCGAACGTCCCAAACATTTTGTCCCAGACAATGAAAACCCCGGCATAGTTTCGATCAAGATAACGTGGATTCGTCGCATGATGGACCCGGTGGTGAGAAGGGGTGTTCATTACCGCTTCGAACCAGCGGGGCATCCTGTCGATTGCCTCGGTATGGATCCAGAACTGGTAGATGAGGTTGAACCCGCCACAGATCGCGATCATCGCCGGATGAAATCCGAGGAGCACGAGCGGAATGGCAAAGAGGAACCCGAAGGTAAAGGCGCCCGTCCAGCTTTGCCTGAGCGCTGTCGAAAGATTGTAGTGCTGGCTGGAATGGTGGTTCACATGACTTGCCCACATCCAGCGAATGCGATGCCCCGCGCGGTGGACCCAGTAATACTTCAAATCGTCCAGAACGAAGCAAACTGGCCATGCCCACCAGACAGACCACCATTCAGGCCCGAAATCGAACAGGCGATACTCGTATGTCGCGATGAAGACGTAGAGCGCAAATCCGCCAAATAGTGCACCTGCGACGGTTGATCCGAGGCCGAATGCAAGGCTGACAAGCGTGTCCATGGGCTCGTAGGCTTCAGAGCGGCGAAACCTCGCCCAAACCATCTCGGCTAGGACGGCCGCGACGAAAAGCGGGACAGCATATTGGGTGGGAGAAAAGTCGGGCATGGTTGCGCAGACCTATAGCCGGTTGATCGTGTCGGCCCAAGATGCCGGATTTTCGATCGACAATCTGACCGTTCCGAAACGCGCCTCTCCGCAGTCGACCACGATTGCGTCGACTTCTTCCCGGACCTTTGCACCCTTGTCCAGAATACGGCCAGCGTATCTGTTGCCGTGACGCTTGATGACCATGATTCGGCCGTCCGCATGCTTCACCAATGCGCTCGCCCCGCCACGATCGACTGCCGCTTGCTCGATCGTGAAACCGGTATCCACCTCGTCTGCTACTGCGGCAAGCAGATCGGTATCCTTCAACGAAGGCGATCCGCCGAGGCCAAGCCACCGGGCGAGACCGTACAGCGCCAGAATGGCTACAAGCGAACCACCGGATTGAAGGATGAGGGGGTGTATTTCCATGGCGCGTCTTTCCTGCGCCGGAGGATTGGCACGGAGCGGCTTTTGCGGCAAGCAGGCTTGCAAGGAGACCACCATGAAACTGCTTGGAACGATTTTCTCGACCACCGCCCTCGGGGCATTGGCTCTTGGGACTGCCCCGTTAGCGGCTGACAACCACGCAGGGCCGGATCCAATCGTCGTGGTGGATTCGCAAGCAGATCGTACGGCGCGGGTTGCACAGGAACTGTGGGACTTGGCCGAGCTTGGTTATCTCGAATCGCGTTCGAGCGGATTGATGCAGGCTGAACTCGCGAGCGAAGGATTCCGGATT
This sequence comes from Erythrobacter sp. Dej080120_24, assembly GCF_036322605.1. Classification (GTDB taxonomy): domain Bacteria; phylum Pseudomonadota; class Alphaproteobacteria; order Sphingomonadales; family Sphingomonadaceae; genus Erythrobacter; species Erythrobacter aurantius. The sequence goes on along the minus strand of NZ_AP027262.1, from coordinate 191,393 downwards.
GAGTCGGGGATTGCGGAAATCCCGACCGCCTTCGTCGCCGAATGGGGGGAAGGCGGGCCGATCATCGCGATCTTGGCGGAAATGGATGCTCTGCCGGGCATCAACCAGTCGGGCGCTTCCACCCGCGATCCGGTGGAGGGCAAGGGTGCCGGGCATGCATGTGGCCACAACCTGTTCGGAGCAGGTTCTCTAACCGCCGCGATTGCAGTGAAGAAATGGCTTGAAGCTACGGGCACGCCGGGCCGCATCCGCTTGTACGGAACCCCTGCGGAGGAGGGCGGATCGGGCAAGGTCTACATGACCCGCGCGGGCTTGTTCGACGATGTCGATATTGCGATCCACTGGCATGCGGATGACGAAAACAGCGCTGCTGCAAGGACCAGTCTGGCCAATCGTTCTGCCAAATTCCGCTTCACCGGGGTATCGGCCCATGCAGCTGGCGCCCCTGAGCGTGGTCGCAGTGCGCTCGACGGTGCGGAAGCGATGAACATGATGGCCAATATGATGCATGAGCATATGCCCCAGGATGCGCGCATGCATTATGTCATCACCAGCGGCGGCAATGCTCCCAATGTGGTCCCTGATTTTGCCGAGGTCTTCTATTATGTCCGGCATCCTGATCCCGCTGGTGTTGAGGCGATATGGGAACGACTTGAGAATGCGGCCCGGGGCGCAGCATTGGGAACCGGTACCGAGGTCGATTGGGAAATCATTCACGGCAACAACCCCCTGCTGGTGAATGAAACGCTCGCTCGCGCGATGCAGGCCAAACTCGAGATGGTTGGCGGCGTCAATTATTCGCCGGAAGAACGTGCATGGGCTGAGGAATTGCAGAAATCGCTGGGTGATGCGGCCGAGCCGCTTGAAAGTGCTGCTGAAATCCAGCCGTACACCCGAAGCCTAGGCTATGGCTCGACTGATGTGGGGGACGTATCCTGGGCTACGCCAACGGTTGGAGTTCGTACTGCCACCTGGGTCCCCGGAACGAGCGCACACAGCTGGCAAGCCGTCGCGGCTAGCGGGCATTCGATCGGTCACAAAGGAGCGCAGGTGGCGGCCAAGGCCATGGCCTTGATGGCAGTCGACCTCTTCACCAACGAAGATCTCCGCAATGCTGCCCGGGTTGAGTTTGATGCCGCTCGCGGGCCGGATTACGTCTATCGTTCGCTGCTCGGAGACAGGGCTCCCCCGCTCGATTATCGCCAGTAGCGGATCACTTGGACGATAGAATGTCCAACATGGGGCGAACCGGGCTGACATCATACCCTGCCTTCATCGCGGCCAGCGCAATCTCCTCTGGTGAAATCCCGTTTTTCGCCTGAGCAAGTGCCCAAAGTAGAGTCGATCGCGTTCCCGATCGGCAATAAGCGAGCGTCTTGCCTTGTGCCGAATTCAGGGCAGCTATCATCTGGTCGACTTGCACTTCGCTGAAGCCGGAATGGCCAACCGGGATCGCGGTGTAAGCCAGCCCCGCAGCAGTAGCTGCGGCTTCAATGTCGGCGCTTTGCGGAGCGGAAGGGTCCTCACCGTCTGGTCGGTTGTTGATTATGAGGGCAACTCCAGCATTCTTGGCATTCGCAACGTCTTCGATCGAGATTTGCGGGCTGGCCAAGACCGAGTCGCTCAAGGGTCGAAAGTCGGGCATCGGTATTTTGCTCCTCATAGGTTCTAGCAAGCGAGATGCCGATCAAAGGGCGCTTTCGCAAGCGTGGCATCCAAGCGGTGCCTGCGAGTACTTGCGAAAATGTCATATTTTTGCGCGATGAAGCGGCGATAGGTTAAATCGTTCGCATAGCGGCGCTTTGTGCGCTATGTGGACAAACAGACGGTGGGTTCGGCGTTTTCGGCTGTTCCATCGGCGTCTGGTGCGACTCGTTGCCCTCGTCGCCAGCGCTTCTCAGGATGGGCAGCGTGGTAAGGTACGACTTAAGATATGGGTTACGACAGGGGACGTCGGCGCGGTCGGGACAAGCGCGACGGTTTCGGCGAGGACGGTTTCGATCCTTTTGGCGGGAATGACGGGTTTCCGCCTCCGAGTGATTACGGCAATGATCGTGGTGGTGACCGATTCGGCGGCGGCGATCGCTTCGGTGGTGGTGATCGCCACGGTGGCGGCGACCGCTTTGGCGGCGGTGGTCCCCGCGGTGGCGGTGGTGGTCGCGGCGGCGGTGGCGGCGGTTTCAACCGCATGCCTGCCCAGGTCGTTGGCACTGGCAAAGGCACGGTTAAATTCTTCAACGGCCAGAAAGGCTTTGGCTTCATCGCTCAAGAGGGTGGTGGAGAAGATGTTTTCGTCCATATCAGCGCAGTCGAACGTGCCGGCCTCGAAGGCTTGGCTGAAGGGCAGGAACTCGAATTCAACCTTGTGGATCGTGGCGGCAAAATCTCTGCACAGGATCTTCAGGTCGTGGGCGATGTGATTGCGGCGCCGCAAGCAGCGAGCCCGCCCAAGCGCGAACTGACCGGCGAAAAAGCTACCGGTACGGTCAAATTCTTCAATTCGATGAAGGGTTTCGGGTTTCTGGTTCGTGATGACGGCCAGCCGGATGCCTTCGTGCACATTAGTGCCGTCGAGCGTTCTGGCCTTTCGGAACTCAATGAAGGCGAGCGTTACGAGTTCGACCTCGAAGTTGATCGACGAGGAAAGTATTCGGCCGTCAATCTGGTGCCTGTCCAAAGCTGATCAGGCACCCCACTCTGGCCGTTTGACCCAATGACAGAGCGGCCCTAGATTATTCGGAAATGGCGGCTCTGACAGGGCCGCCATTTTGTTTTAAAACAATAATTCCGAGCTCAAGGAAATTTCTGATGTCGATCAGCCCGCTTATGCCAGTTTACCCCCGTTGCGGTGTGCGCCCAGTGCGCGGAGAGCACTGCCACCTGATTGGCGAGGACGGCACGCGCTATCTTGATTTTGCAAGCGGTATTGCGGTGAATCTTCTCGGCCATTCGCATCAGGGCCTGATTGAAGCGATCCAGCGCCAAGCCGAGACCCTGATGCACGTTTCAAATCTTTACGGCAGTCCGCAGGGCGAACGTCTGGCACAGCAGTTGGTTGATGCGACTTTCGCGGATACGGTGTTCTTCACGAATTCGGGCGCGGAAGCTGTCGAGGGGGCGATCAAGACCGCGCGTGCCTATCACCAGAATGCGGGTGACCAAGGGGATGTCAATCGGTTTGAATTGATCACATTTTCCAATGCCTTTCATGGTCGTACGATGGCGACGATCAGCGCTTCTAACCAGACCAAGATGCACCAGGGCTTTGCACCGTTGCTGGAGGGCTTCAAATATGCGGAGTTCGACGATCTGGACGCGGCGAAAGCTCTGATTGGTCCGAATACCGCTGGCTTTCTGGTTGAGCCGATCCAAGGTGAAGGTGGAATTCGCCCTGCGTCCGATTCCTTCATGAAGGGTCTGCGGGCGCTTTGCGACGAGCACGATCTGATGCTGGTGCTCGATGAGGTGCAATGCGGCGTTGCGCGAACGGGCAAAATGTACGCCTATGAGCATTATGGCATTGAACCGGATATCCTCGCGACGGCCAAAGGGCTCGGCGGTGGATTTCCATTGGGTGCCGTGATCGCAACGGAGAAGGCCGCACGCGGCATGACTTTCGGCACGCACGGTTCAACATATGGCGGCAATCCTCTCGCGATGGCGGCAGGGAGCGCGGTGCTCGATGCCGTCGCGAATGAGGAATTTCTGGCGGAAGTCACCGAGAAGGGGGAACGCCTTCGCTCCCGGCTTGAACAATTCATTGGAAATTACCCCGACCTGTTTGAACTTGTTCGGGGCAAAGGGCTGATGCTCGGGCTCAAGATGAAGGTCGAAAGCCGGCCGTTCTTCGTCCACTTGCGCGACAATCATCAACTCTTGACTGTCGCCGCTGGCGACAACACGCTGCGGATTATCCCACCACTGGTTATCGGTGATGTCGAGATCGAGGAATTCTTCGAGAAGCTGTCAGCTGGAGCTGCAAACTTTACGATCCCCGAGTCTGCATGATGCCCCAGTCGACTGGACCTTTTCATTTCCTTGATCTCGAGGATGCGGGAGCGGACGCAATTGCGGCCATGATTGCAGATGCGATCGATCGCAAGGCTGCTCGGAGTGACTGGCCCAAGGGGCATCCGGATGCTGATTTTCCTTTGGCAGGCCGGGTTCTGGCACTGGTTTTCGAGAAGAATTCGACCAGAACACGGGTCAGCTTTGATGTAGCTATGAGGCAGCTTGGCGGCAGCGTTCTCATTTTAGATTCCGGGTCCAGTCAGCTTGGGCGTGGGGAAACGATCGCCGACACGGCTCGGGTACTTAGCCGAATGGCAGATGCAATCATGTTGCGAACCGATGATCACGCCAAGATCGAGGAAATGGCACGCTTTGCCAGTGTGCCGGTGATTAACGGCCTGACCGATCAGTCGCACCCCTGCCAGATCGTCGCAGACCTACTCACCATCGTAGAGAAAGGTAAGTCCTTGCCAGGCCTCGAGCTTGCGTGGTTTGGTGATGGGAACAATGTCCTCCACTCGATTCTTGAAGCTGCTGGCTTGTTCAAGTTCAACGTTCGGGTCGCTACACCTCCGGGCTTCGAACCCTCTACTGAGTTCGTGGAGAAGGCTCGCGCTGGAGGTGCATCGGTGACTTTGACGCATGATGCCCGTGCGGCTGCGACTGGCGCGGATGTAGTAGTCACCGACACCTGGATATCCATGGGACAGGTGGACGCCGACGAGAAGCGGACCGCCATGGCTCCATATCAGGTGAATTCAGAGATCATGGCGCTTGCCAAGCCGGACTCGATTTTCTTGCATTGTCTGCCGGCTCATGTGGGTGAGGAAGTGACCGAGACTGTTTTCGAAGGCTCGCACTCGGTCGTGTTCGACGAGGCTGAAAACCGGATCCATGCCCAAAAGTCAGTGCTGCTTTGGAGTTTCGGTCTCTTGTGCTGAGCGCTCGGATGGTGTGAGGGCTTATTTCACGTATCCGTAGTTCCCATATGGCAAGTCATGGAAACCTCGCACGACACCTTCGCTGACAAGCTCCTCGGCTTCACCTTGCCCTCGCGGAATGCGAGAGCCCGCATCGTGCGCCTTGATCGGGTATTGGACGAAATCCTGTCAGCGCATGACTATCCACCGCCAATCACACACCTTCTCAGCGAAGCGCTCGTACTTGCTGCACTTATGGGTGGACTGCTTAAGGCCGATTCTGACGACGCCCAACTTACTATGCAGGCTCAGACGCGTGATGGCGTGGTATCGCTGCTTGTGTGCGACTATCGGGGGGGAAGCCTGCGCGGTTATGTCGATTTTGATGCCGACCGACTGGCTGACCTTGGGGCCAACTCAGAACTTTCAGCCTTGTTCGGCCAAGGCTATCTGGCAATTACATTCGAAACCGGGGGTGGACGCCGTTATCAAGGCATTGTGCCCCTCGAAGGGGACTCACTTTCCGAAGCGTGTCAGATGTACTTCAGCCAGTCGGAACAGGTCCCGACTCTAATCCGCGCCGCGAGCAGATCGAATTCGTCAGGGCGAATTGCAGCGGGCCTCTTGATACAGCATTTAGCGGATGGGGAGGTCGGTCGCGAAAGGCTGCACGTGCGCATGGATCACCCCGATTGGGAACATGTCTCGATCATGACGGCATCGGTAACTCACGAAGAACTCCTCGATCAAAACCTGTCCCTTGAGGACGTGGTGTGGCGTCTGTTTCACGAAGAGGATGGCGTACGGATACAGCCGGGGCAGTCGCTCGCTCGCGGGTGCCGCTGTTCTCCGGCGCATTATACATCAGTAATTTCGCGTTTTCCCGAAGATGAACGTGATGCCATGCGGGGAGAGAATGGCAAGATCGCTGTGGATTGCGCGTTCTGTGCCAGAACCTTTGAGCTCGCGATCTAACGATTGGCCGCTGTTCAGGCACGGCTCATCGCGCCAGTCCCATTGTGTGCAAGAAATTGCACAGAAGGCCTGTGAGAGTACTGTGATGGTTGGAAGTCGCCACAATTTTTCGAATGGAGCAATGATCGGCCTGACCATATTGGTCGCGTCGGTTGGTTTGCCTGCCCTTGCGCAGGCAGACAGTCTCACAATGTTGCGAACTCTTTCGAAGGGGGAGTGGACTATCAAGCATCGCGACGGTTCCCCTGATCGAAAAATCTGTGTGCGAAGCGGAGAGGAATTGATCCAACTGCGGCATGGAAATCAAGGCTGCAGCAGATTTGTGGTCGAGGACGCTGCAAACCGCATTACAGTTCAATATACTTGCCCCGGCAATGGCTATGGCCGAACGAACATTCGCAAGGAAGCTGGCGGCTTGGTTCAGATCGAGAGCCAAGGAATATCCTCAGGCATCCCGTTCCAGTTCGCAGCTGAAGGGAGGCGAACCGGCGACTGCTAACTGCAGCCCGACAGCGCCGCAATGATTGCTAAATAATCCACTGGCGTTAAGCCAAACTCATGGTTTCGACTGAACACAATGGGATGCCGCGCCGGGCGGTGGTGCTGCTATCGGGTGGCCTTGACTCGATGGTAACCGCAGCGATCGCCCTGGAAGAGGGGTTTGAGGTTCACGCGCTGACCGTTGATTACGGGCAAAGGCACAGAATTGAGCTGTTGTCATCCAAGCGAATCGCCGAGAAGCTGGGATTGGCGAGCCGAACGGAAATTTCCTTGGATTTGCGGGCATTCGGCGGATCCGCCCTCACTTCTTCAATTGATGTTCCCAAAGCTGGTGTCGGAGATGACATTCCAGTTACGTATGTGCCCGCGCGAAACCTTGTGTTTCTATCTTTGATGACAGCATGCGCCGAATCCCTTGGTGCGAGCGACGTATATATCGGCGTAAATGCGCTCGATTATTCAGGATATCCGGATTGTCGCCCGGAATTCATTGCCAGCTATGCGGAGACGGCACGGCTTGGGACAAAGGCGGGTGTCGAAGGCCATCCCTTCGTGGTGCATGCTCCGCTCCAGGATATGACGAAGGCGGATATCGCGAGGGAATGCGCTCGACTTGGGCTTGATCCATCGTGGAGTTGGTCCTGTTATGACCCGACGATTGAAGGGATCGCTTGTGGCGAATGTGACTCCTGCAGACTACGGAAAAAGGGTTTTGCGGAGGCAGGAATTGTCGATAGCACGAAGTACGCAATCTAGAGCGCGCCACTGATTGGGTGCCGATCGCTGAGCTGTTTCGGGAGAGAGTGACTTGAGTGAATATGACGTTGAGAAGCCTGATTCGAAAGGTCAGGTGGAAGCAACTGTTCCTGCCTACAGCTGGTATGCTCTTTGCGTGCTCGTCGTGGTCTATGTGCTTAACTTCATTGATCGGCAAATCCTCTCAATCCTAGCCAACGATATCAAAGCGGATCTGGGCGTTGATGATGCCTATCTGGGTTTTCTGTATGGGACGGCATTCGCTATCTTTTACGCCCTTTTTGGAATTCCATTGGGCAAACTGGCAGACAGTTGGAAGCGCATTCGACTGATGACCCTCGGCCTGACGCTTTGGTCGGCAATGACGGCAGTATCCGGATTCGCGCGCGACGCGGGTACATTGACGGTTGCGAGAATTGGCGTTGGCGTTGGTGAGGCGACAGCAAGCCCTTCGGCGTATTCACTCATTTCTGATTGGTTCCCGGCCCGGCTCCGGGCGACTGCTTTGGCAATCTATAGTTCCGGTCTGTATATCGGTGGAGGCGTGTCCCTCGCGATTGGGGGCTTGGTGGTCGACAATTGGAATAATGCTTTCCCGGACGGTGGCCCCTTGGGGCTTGCTGGATGGCAGGCAGCATTCATTGCGGTGGGGCTGCCCGGCCTCCTGTTAGCGCTGTGGGTCTTCACACTGCGCGAACCAGCTCGTGGTGCGATTGATGGGCTATCAACGCCTGAAGACCCCCACCCGTTTCGTGGCTTCGTTCGTGAGCTTTATACGATTATACCGGGTTTCACATTCTTTGGTGCCGCTTCACGCGGTGCGTTGAGCCTTGCGTTGAATATTGCGGTGTTCATTGGAAGTATCGCACTTGCTTATGCCTTGACCGAGATTTTGAAATCCGGGCCGGGCCGCATTCTTCCCTGGATCACAGATCAGTGGTTCTTGCTGGCTATCGGCTATTATGCAGTTTTCTCATGGGCAACAGCACTACGGGTCCGAGATTATCCCACGTTCGCTCTAACATGGGGATCACCAGCTTTTCTTTGTACCATTCTAGGGTACGGCACAGTAGCATTCATGGCCTATTCGGCGTCGTATTGGGGCGCGCCGTACGCTGAACGCGTTTTCGATGTCTCTAAGGGAGAGTTGGGCTTCTGGCTGGGCGGAGGCGGTGCCGTAGGAGGATTCCTCGGTGTGATCCTTGGTGGACGTATGGCCGATGCGCTTTTTACGCGGATGCAGGCCGGCCGGGTTTGGGTAATATTGTTCGGGCTGCTTAGCCCGATCCCGTTTGCCGTCGTGCAATATACAACCGAAAGCTTCGGTTTGTTTATCGTTCTGAATGTTGTCGTCGGCGCTCTGGCCGCATCCGCGCTTGGTGCGGCTGCAGCTAGCAGTCAGGCGTTAGTCCTCCCTCGAATGCGAGGCACTGCTACGGCTACCTTTTTCCTCGCGACAACCTTGGTCGGTCTTGCTCTCGGGCCGTACACTGCGGGTTATGTTTCTGCACAAAACGACGGAAATTTGAGCATCGGCGTCCTTTCGACGCTCTGGATCACGCCGATCGGTCTCGCACTCCTGGTCGCCGCAATAAGACTGGTGCCTCATGCGAACAGAACCGTAGTCGAACGGGCCAAGGCTGCTGGCGAAGTCTTCGATTGAAGACAGTCGGGGCTCGTCCACTGAGGTCGAGGCCCGGTGGTCAGTCACGTTATGGGTGGAATATGTGAGCCTGCGAGGGATCACATAGAGATGGTTCTCAGATGCGTTTCCGTTCGTAACAGGGGCGGCGCTGGTGGATCGTGTGCATCGCCATTTGCCAGTTACAGCCAGTATTCTCGCGCAATGGGTAACGTGCGTTTCTGGGGCGCCGCCCTCATGAAGAGAGAGCGACTGAGAGTTCTGTCGAACGCCTATCGGTCAGCGACGATAAGCGCGGGGAGATCGCTGCATTCCGAGAATAGGATTTTGGCCAGATATCTAGCGTAATGATCCAAAGTAGTCGGATCGTGGCTGAACAAAGAAAAAGGGGCCGGAAATTTCCGACCCCTTTCTCGAATTTGGCTTGAAGCCGTTGCTTACATGCCCGAGCCCGGACCGTAAGTGACTTCAACACGACGGTTCTGCAGCTCACGGACACCGTCTGCAGTCGGAACGCGCGGCATCGATTCGCCGAACGCTTCGCTGCTGATGCGCGATGCGGGAATGCCGCGGCCCGTGAGGTACTGCTGCACGCTCGCGTTACGACGTTCTGCGAGGCCCATGTTGTAGGTCACGCTACCGGAACGGTCGGTGTGACCAGCCAGCATCACGTTTGCCGTACCGCAGTTCGCATATGCCGTGACGGCATTGTCGAGAATCGTCGCAGCATCCGCAGTGATGACCGATTCATCGAAGTCAAAGAAGACGATGTAGGGGCCAGTGTTGCACGGTGGCGGCGGAGGCGGCGGCGGCGGTGGAGGTGGAGGCGGCGGCGGCGGCGGCGGAGGCGGCGGCGGAGGCGGCGGCGGCGGCGGAGGCGGTGCTACGTCGCCACCAAAGTTGTAGGTGATCGAGCCCAGCAGTGAGTGGGTGCTCAGATCCGTCTCAAGCGGCCGGCCAAGTGGGTCAATGATGTTGACATTTACGGCGTTGAAGTAGCGATACTTCAGGCCGACGTCCCAGCTGTCGCTGATCGGGGCGCGAACACCCGCGAGCAGTTGCCAAGCCAATCCAGTGTCTGAATCGTCCCAGATCGCAGGAAGGTCGGAGAAAATCTGCCCCTCAAGGTCCACGCGCGCAACACCGATACCGGCGCCAGCAAAACCTTGAATCCCGTCATCCGAACCAAAGTCAAAGAGTCCATTGATCATGAAGCTTAGAGCATTGAATTCACCGCCAGCATCACGGACCCCGCTGAAAGTGCTAAAACCTCCAGGCTGCGAAGCATCTGGGAATGAAACCAGACCCGATGTGCCAGCCGAGACTTCATCTAGGTCTGCGGTCCTGTAGCTCGCTTCAGCTTCCAAACGGAAAGCGCCGAAATCATACCCAACGACCCCTCCGAAGTCTCCCCCGCGGTCGTGGTCAGCTACGGCATCGCCAGGATTGCCATTAACGTCAAACGTAATGTCTTCGACAAGCATCACACCAGCATCGCCCTGAATATACCACTGACCTTCGCGGGCCATGGCAGGCGTGGTGAGCGCGGTAGAAGCCATCGCAATACCGATGACAAATTTACGCATTGTATAATTCCCCTTTTCTTAGGTCTGAGGCGCTTTCTGCCTTTAACTTCTCCCCAGAGAAGAGGCAAGCGATCAATGGGTCCTGACTGTTGCAAGAATGTCGCTCTCCTGGGCGGGGTGGACACGACTTGGATGCTGGTTCGTGATTAATCTTAGCCATTCCGTGATGCGATGATGCGTCCTCTGTGGGCTCGGACAACAACTCGAACGATGACGGATGGGCTCGCTAAATAGTGGTGCTGTGCAGCCAGGTCGTTTGTCCCTAGTTGCAGCGCCTGTCTGACTGACGCGGAGCTCGCCCGCCACTACTTGGCTTGCGCGAGCGGTTTTCGCCAAATTCGCATCAATGCCGAACTTCTTTTGGCCGCGTGCTCTAGATTCGCCAGCGTAGCGAGATGGATCGAAGCGGATACTCCACTAGCGTTGCCGTGACGCTGCGCCGCCTGTGCCCTCGCGGCGTTATCGCGGTGGGCGGTAGGTAGCCGGATGGCGTTGGCGAAGTCATATGTGTCCGACCCAGATGTCGTCAGATCGCCTTCGGGCAAACGCCGCAACACTTCGAGTTCGAGGTGCAGATATCCCTCCCATTGCGCCGCCAGCCATTGCCGGCCACCTTGGCGGATTCGGTGATGTTGGAGCTTTCCGCGAGGTGATCGAGGAAATGCTTTTGCCAATGGCGGGTGAGGGCTTCTTTCTCGCCCTCCTTTATGTGTGCTGGAATCTTGACCTGGCGACTGCCCTTCTGGCCATGCATGATCTCCCGAAACGGCAAAAGAAAAGGCGGCGCTTCCCGAGGTGGAAGGCCGCCTGAAACATCGTGCTGGCGAATCGGTATTTCTCGATGTTGCCTGACGTATAACCAAAGAGCGCGACGATGTCAAGAAAAATTACCAAATGGGTTATATGTCTCGTGTTGCATGCACCGTTGTGCTGCCGTAATGGCGCGCCTTCACCGGGAAGGAACACCATCAGACATGGCCTGGCTGCGCGCTCTTTATAACTGGACGATGGACAAGGCCGCGCATCCGCATGCGATCTGGTGGCTGGCCTTCTTCTGTTTCATCGAATCCAGCTTTTTCCCGATCCCGCCGCACCCGCTGCTCGGGCTGATGTGCCTTGCGGAGCCGAAGAAGGCGATCCGCTTTGCGCTGGTGGCGACGATATCATCGGTGCTGGGCGGGCTGTTCGGCTATGCTATCGGTTTCATGCTCTTCGAGACCGTGGGCGTGTGGTTGCTGAGTGCGCTTGGCCTTGCGGAAAGTTTCCCGGTCGCAGCCTGTTACATCCGCGAACAAGGCGCGCTGGCGGTGTTCTTTGCCGCAGGCACTCCGGTGCCGTTCAAGCTGATGACGATCACCGCCGGGTTCATCGAGATGGACCTTCTGACCTTCACCCTGGCCGCGCTGGCGGGCCGGGCGCTGATCTTCATGGCGGTCGGCATACTGTTCCAGATCTTCGGCGCGCCGATCAAGGCGATCATCGACAAATATCTGGGCTGGGTGACCACCGCGTTCGTGGTGCTGGTGGTCGGCGGCTTCATCGCTTTCACCCAGCTGGCGGGCGGCGACGATCAGGATGGCGAAGCGCACGTCTGCGACAGCGCCACGCAGGTGCAGGGCGACGCGCTCTAGTTCCGGCGCCGGCCTATCTATTCCAGCGACGCCTGCTGCAGCGCTTCCCGGTCGATCACTTCCACCCCGCCATAGAAGCGTCTGACACTGCCTTGCGCTTCGTGATGTTTGAGCGCGGCATTGACAGTCGCGCGGGTCAATCCGAGCAATTCGCCCAGCTCCTGTTGGGAAATTTCAAGCTTCGCCGTCCCCGAGGACGCTCCTGCGAGCGTTGCCAAAAGGCCGGCAACCCGCGCTGTCGCCGTGCCGCGCCGGATCCCTGCGAAAACGTCCAGCACTTCCTGAAACTGTCCGGACAAGGCCCCCAATAACGAGCGCATGCACCTCGGGTCTTTCTGCAGAGCCGCTTCGAACCGCGAGGCGAGAATATGGCGAACCTCACACCCGGTCCGGGCAATGGCATCGACCACGCGCGGACGCCGGGCAAACATTGCGAGTTCCCCCCAGGAATCGCCCGGCCCCAGCACGGCAACTCCCCGAAATTCGCCTGATCGCAGGAATTGCCCAACCGTCACCGAACCGCTCTCGGTCAGCCAGAATCCGGCCGCCTCCTCCCCGCGTTGCTGGATAAGTTGTCCTTCCTCAAAGCGTGAAAGCGGCGACCCGGATCGAAGCTCTTCGCGCAAATGATCGGGAAGCGCGGAGAACAGCATGGGCGCGCTGAGCGATCGCGAACTAGAATGTAAAATATCTGACATTTGATCGCGCGATTAGCTGCTATCGCCCTTTCCGTCAAAGGAGAGAGAGCCGTGCCAGCATATTCGATTGCCATTCTTGCCATCTATCTGGGTTTTGGCCTGTTGGAGCTGTGGCGTTCCAACCTGTTCACCAAGGATGAACAGACCCGCGACGACGGCATCGTCGAAGCGGTAAGCACGGCGATGCTGCTGGTTGTCACTCAACCCATGATCGTTTTCGCTTCGGCCGGAATCATGTGGGCGGTCGCACCGGAATGGGCGGGGGCGCTTCAAGGCCTCAACGTTCTGCTCGCGATCCTGCTGTTCCTCGTGCTGGACGACATGATGCAATACTGGTGGCACCGCGCCAGCCACAGTTTCGCCTGGCTCTACAATCTGCACCGGGCGCACCACAACGCGCGCTACATGTCGGTCCGGCTCGTTTATCGGAACAACCTGTTCTACTACGCGATGATGCCGGGCCTGTGGTTCTCCGGTGTGCTGGTCTACCTCGGGCTTGGCTGGGTCTATGCCGGCTATCTGATCGTAAAGATGACCGTGATCATTGGCGCGCATTGCGATGTCGCATGGGATCGGCGGCTGTATTCGATCAAGTGGCTTTCACCGGTTATGTGGCTGGTTGAACGGACGATTTCGACCCCGGCGACGCATCATGCACATCACGGCCGCCACGCCGATGATCCCGCTGTCCACTACAAGGGCAACTACGGGAACCTGCTGTTTTTCTGGGACGTGCTTTTCGGCACCGCGAAAATCACCCGGACCTATCCGCAAAGCTACGGGGTGGAAAACCTCGCGCCGGCAAGCCTTGGGCAGCAATTGATGTGGCCCCTCTTCCCCGAGCAGAAGGCCGAGGACGAAAACGGTCAGACTGTGGGAGAGGCTGTCTGACAAGCGGATCGCCGGAGCTCTGCAAGGGAGCTCCGGCGATCTCTTTCCGTCAGATCAGATGATTCCGGTGGCCTTGCCGGCCTGTTCGAATATCTTGAGGATCGTCTCGACCTCTTCGGCCGAATGCTCTGCGCAAAGCGAACAGCGCAGGAGCGTCATGTTTGCAGGCGTTGCAGGCGGTCTTGCCAGATTGACGTAGAGCCCGCCCTGAAGCAGCGCCTCCCACATCATCGCTCCGCGTTCGAGATCGGGCATGATCACCGCCACGATCGCGCTCTGCGGCTCGCTGGTGCCAAGCTGGAAACCGAGTTCGGTCAATCCGGCGTGCAACCGCTTTGAATTCTCCCAAAGATGCGCGCGCTTGTTGGCGCCATGCATCAGCTTGCGGATCGAAGTCGCAGCGGTGGCAACGACGCTCGGCGGCAGGCTGGCGGTGAAGACGTAGGGACGGCAAACGAAGCGCATCACCTCGAATTTCGGGTGGTTGGATACGCAGAAGCCGCCAACGGTGCCAACGCTCTTCGAGAACGTGCCGATGATGAAATCGACATCGTCGATCACGCCCTGCTCTTCGCAGACACCGCGACCGTTCTCACCGATGAAGCCCATCGAATGCGCTTCATCCACCAGCACCATCGCGCCATACTTCTTGGCGATAGCGACCATCTCCTTGAGCGGCGCGACATCGCCCAGCATCGAATAGACACCTTCGAGCACAACGAGCTTGCCCGCATCTTCCGGAAGACGCCGCAGCCGCTTTTCCATCGCTTCGATGTCGTTGTGCTTGAACGGCACCACCTCGGCCCGGCCCATCGCGCAGCCATCGTAGATCGACGCGTGGCTGTCGATGTCGAGGATGATGTAATCACCCTTTCCGGCAATGGTCGAAATGATCCCGAGGTTGGCCTGGTACCCGGTCGAGAAGACCATTGCGTGATCCATCCCGTAAAATTTCTTGAGCGCGTCCTCGCATTCCTTGTGGCCCTGATAGGTGCCGTTGAGAACGCGGCTGCCCGTCGTGCCAGAGCCGAACTCGGTCAGCGCCCGCTTGCCCGCATCCAGCACATCCGGGTCAAAGGTCATGCCCATATAGTTGTAGGTGCCCAGCAGGATTGTTTCGCGCCCGTTGCAGATTGCACGGGTCGGCGAAACTACCTTCTCCATCACCAGGCTGAACGGATCGGTCACCCCGCTCGAAAGCAAGGTTTCGCGCGCCTGGATGAAGTCGTCGAACTTGGAGAAAAGGTCGCCGCGGGGCTTGGTATCGCTCTCGGTCATGGAGTGCCTTCTATCAATTATCCTGCAGCTTGTGCACTGCAGTGATCAACTGACCATAGGTTTCGATTTCGGCCTGCTGGTTCATGCTGATGATAATGTCGAATTCGTCTTCGATTTCTGCCACGAAATCCATCACGGTCAGGCTGTCGAATTCAAGATCGTTGGCAAATGTGGTGTCGTTGGCGATCTCGATTTCCTTCTTGTTGAAGGGTTCGATCAAGGTGCGGATGCGATCGTCGACTTCGGCTTCGGTCATGGTGAAAAACTGCTCTTGTTTGCGTCGCCCAAAGGGCGGGATTGCTCATAAACGCTTGCAAAGCGCATTCGGCGCCAAGCTTGTCAAGGTTTCACCGCGCTGGCAAAGCGGAACGGCAAACAGGTGGGGGAATAAATCACGTGGCTGAGGCTGATTCGACAGCGGTCCAGCGGGAAGGTCAGGTGGAAGAACAGCGCGTGTTCTCACCTCAGTCGGTCCATCTCCTGCGCACCGCACAGGTCAACACGCTGACCTTGTCACAAATGGCCGATCAAAAGGCCTCGATACTGATCGGCGCAACCTTTGTCGTGTTCTCGCTCGCGGTGACGCGCCTGATCGGCGAAGCTATCACCTGGTCAACGCTGAGCCTTGCGGCGACGGCATTCCTGTCCTCGCTTTTTGCGGTCGCTTCGGTCTTGCCCTCCCTTGGCAAGCCTCCCAAGGATCAGGCAATGATCAACCCCCTGTTTTTCGGCCATTTCGCTGCGATGGAAGAAGACGAGTGGGTCGAATTCTTGCTGGACCGGTTTGCCACCGACGAGGAACTGTTCCGCACAATGCTGCGGGATATCCACCAGAATGGCCGGGTGTTATACCACCGCAAATATCGTTTCCTGACGCTTGCCTATCGCATCTTTCTTGCGGGAATTCTGGTCACCTGGCTTATTTACGCCGCAGAATTCACTCTCACCTAAGCGGGCAGGAGTTCCCTTACGGCGGCCATAAACGGCATGATCGATACCGGCTTTGAGAGATAGCCTGATGCCCCGGCGGAACGGATGCGTTCCTCATCACCCTTGGCCGCAAAAGCCGTAACCGCCAGAACCGGTATCTCCTTGAGCGCCCGGTCTTGCTTGGCCGCGGCGATAAGATCGACGCCCGATATTCCGGGGAGCTGAATGTCCATGATGATGAGATCCGGCGCCGTGGTGCGCGCGGCTTCCAAGACGGAATGACCGTCAGCCACCGGATCGACTTCGAAACCGTTCGCTTTCAGCACGTCGCAGAACAATTTCCGGTTGAGGTCGTTGTCCTCGACAACCATTATACGCTTTGCCACTGAGAGCCCCGAATTTGCGCTTATCCTGTTGCTGCCTAACCCTGCAAAGAGGTCATCACAATCCCGCACGCTCATGAACAGCCTTCCAAGGCTTCCCCATCTCCCGAAGCCGCAACGCGCGCTGCCACCTTGGCGCTGGCCGCGATCGGCTGGCTTTTGCAGAATGATGACCGCGCCCAGCGATATCTTGATCTGACCGGACTTGATCCGAATTCGCTGCGAGCCGGGCTTTCCGACCCCACCGTGTTGGGATCGGCGCTTGATTTTCTTGCCAATCACGAACCCGATCTGATCCGCGCTGCCGAAGCACTGGCGGTGACACCCGAAGAACTGGTCGCCGCGCGAAAGGACCTTGCCCAATGAGCCGCCCCCTCATCATCAGCGATTGCGACGAAGTGATCCTGCATATGGTTGCGCACTTCAAGGATTGGCTGGAGGACAGCCAGGGTGTCGATTTCAACCTCGAAGGCCACAACTTCAGCGAAGCGTTGCGCTGGCGCGAGAGCGGCGAACTGCTGAAACCGGATGAGATCTGGAAGAAACTTGGCGGCTTTTTCGATACTGAAATGGACCGCCAACTGCCAATCGCAGGCGCTGTCGAGGCACTGAACGAATTGAACGAGCATGCCGATGTTGTGGTGCTCACCAATCTGGTCGATTTCCGGCGGGACAAGCGAGCCGAGCAATTGGCGAAGCACGGGCTTCACGCGCAGGTCTTCACCAATCAGGGCCCCAAAGGGCCTGCCCTGCGGAAGATCGTCGAAGAATTCCGGCCCAGCCGTGCGCTCTTCATCGATGATCTGTCGCAGCATCACCTGTCGGTAAAGGAAACCACTCCCGATGTGGTCCGCCTGCATTTTTGCGGCGAACCGATGATCGCTGATGCTATCGATTGCGCCCACAAGGCAGGGCATGCCGACGCAAGGATTGACCAATGGTCCGAAGCCCTGCCGTGGCTGATGGAAAGACTGGAAGGAAATGCAGCATGAGTATCGATCAACGTTTGCAGGAACTTGGCATCACCTTGCCAGCGGCAGCGGCCCCGGTGGCCAGTTACGTGCCGGTCGTGGTGCAGGGCGATCTTGCCTACGTTTCCGGCCAGATTTCCTTTGTTGAAGGCGAACTGGTGAAGGGTCGTCTTGGCGATGATGTTTCTCTGGAAGAAGGGATGGCAGCAGCGCGCGGTTGCGGCCTGATGATCCTTGCCCAATTGAAAGCGGCGCTCGGATCGCTTGACCGGGTTGAGCGCGTGGTCAAGCTTGGCGGCTTTGTTAATTCGACACCGGACTTCACCGATCAGCCCAAGGTCATCAACGGCGCTTCGGACCTCATGCTCGAAGTGTTCGGCGAAGCGGGCAAGCACGCCCGCGCGGCAGTCGGCGTCCCGGCGCTGCCGCTGGGCGTTGCCGTGGAAGTCGACGCGGTGGTGGCGATCAAGGCAGCCTGATCGCCAATGATCGAACACCGTGCCCCTGACTGGCTGACGCGGTGGGAATACGCCCATCGCGGCCTTCACGGCGAGGGCATGCCCGAGAATACGCTTGCGGCGGCTGAAGCGGCGATCGCAGCGGGGATGGGCATTGAGTGCGACATCCAGCTGAGCCGCGACGGCGCACCGATGGTGTTTCACGACTGGGAACTCGATCGACTGACCAACGAAAAAGGAACCGTCGCAAGCTTTAATGCCGCCGAATTGCAGCAGATCGGCATCCTCAATTCGGGACAAACAATAACCCGGCTCGACGACTTCCTTGCCGCTATTAATGGCCGGGTGCCGTTGCTGATCGAGATCAAGTCAAAGCCGGGCTATGATGTGACGCAAAGCTGTCGAGCCGTTTCAGAAACTTTGAATGGCTATGCGGGCGAGCATGCGGTGATGAGCTTTGATCCGCGTATGGGCGGCTGGTTCTTCAAGCATGACAGGCCGAGATGCAGGGGCCTCGTATGCACGGACACCCTCGATATGGGCTTTCGTGAGGCTTGGCGGGCTGCGGGCTCGATCGATCAGGCACATCCTGATTTTCTGGCGGTGGACGTTCGCGATCTGCCCAATGCGATCACGACGATCTGGCGGCAAACGCGCAGGCCGCTCCTCACCTGGACCGTTCGCTCTCCGAAGCTGCGCCGCCATGCGCTTGCAGATGCGGATGCTCTCATCAGCGAAGGCGACGGGTTGGCGTGAGCGACCGGGAGTTAACCGTTCGCCTTGCGCCGGGTGTCGGCAGCTTCGGCCCGGCAGAGTGGAATGCGCTTGGGGGCGACCGCAACCCCTTCGTTTCGCACGAATTTCTGACCGCGCTTGAGGATTCGGGCAGTGTCGGCCCCGGCACCGGCTGGGAACCCGCGCCGATCGTGATCACCGATGCAGCCGGCACCTTGCTTGCCGCCATGCCGAGCTATGTCAAAGGGCACAGCCAGGGCGAGTATGTGTTCGATCACAGCTGGGCCGATGCGTGGCACCGGGCCGGGGGACGGTATTATCCCAAGCTGCAAATCGCCGCGCCCTTTACCCCGGCAAACGGACCGCGCCTGCTGTTGTCCGATCCTTCGCTGGCGCCGCATCTGCTCAAGGGGGCGGAGACCGTTTGCGTGGACAACGGGCTTTCTTCAGCGCACGCGACATTCATCGAACCGGAGCAATTGCCGCTTTTCGAAAATGCCGGTTGGTTGATCCGGTCCGACATCCAGTTTCATTGGCAGAACCGCGATTACAACTGCTTCGACGATTTCCTCGGCGAGCTGGCATCGCGCAAGCGCAAGGCGTTGCGCAAGGAGCGCGCGGCCGCGCAAGAGGGGTTGCGGATCGAACGTCTTACCGGCGATGCCATCCGGCCAGAGCATTGGGATGCGTTCTGGATATTCTATCAGGATACCGGGGCTCGCAAATGGGGAACACCCTATCTGACGCGCGAAGCCTTTTCCCTGCTGGGCGAACGCATGGCGGACCGGATTGTGCTGATCCTTGCGTTTGATGGTGCGGAGCCGATTGCAGGCGCGCTCAATTTCATCGGGTCGGAAGCGCTATTCGGCCGGTATTGGGGGTGTACCCGCGACGTGCGCTTTTTGCATTTCGAGCTGTGCTATTATCAGGCGATCGACATGGCGATCGAACTGGGTTTGCCTCGGGTCGAGGCGGGTGCGCAGGGCGGGCACAAGCTGGCTCGGGGTTACGAGCCGGTGCAAACATATTCAGCGCACTGGATAGCTGATCCGGGCTTTCGCACAGCGGTGGCCGACTTCCTTGAGCGCGAGCGGCAGGGCGTGAGCGCCGATCAGGTCTTCCTTGGCGAACGAACGCCTTTCAGAAAACCTGATTAGGCGGCGCGACGTTCCTGAGCCAGCCATTGCCGAGCCCGGCGCTGTGCCTCAGCGATTTCGCGAGCGGTCATTTCATCCGATACATCAGCACGGCACCAGCAAGCTTCTTCATGTCCGCGCGATGCGGCAAGATTGAACCACTTGTGCGCTTCAACCAGGTCAACGGTTACGCCGTTGCTGCCGGTCGAGTAGGCGACACCGAGATTGAACAGTGCGGCGATGTCCCCGGCTGCTGCCTCGGCAAGATAGCCTGCGATGGCGATGTCCGCTTCTCCGTTCGAAATTGGCGAAGCCATCCCTGTTTCAACCGGCTTGAGTTCCATGATCAATTCCCCGTTCTTCTGCGCCCGCTGTGCGGAAAAGATCCAGACCCCCTCCGGATCGCGCACCGACAGAACTCACGGATCATGGTCAACAAATGGTTAACGCCGGTTACTTTTTTTGGATCGGCAATGCGGCGGCGGTGCAACGGCGCGGGCAAAAATCCCGTTCAGTCCCCCGAATGTTGCAGGCGTTTCTTCAATTCGGCTTGTGTGAGACTGGCGCCTTCCCTATAGGCGCGGCCTACGTAAAGTCTTGCCGGGGGGCGAGGGATGCCGAGATCCTTTCCACGCATCCTTACGGGACGGTCACGCACTGTGTTTTGGGATTAGAGGACCACATGTCAGCGGCCGCGACTGAAGAAATCAACATCTTCGAAAAAGCCAAGAATCTGCTGCCGCCGGACTATGTCCCGAGCGACGACGAAGAATATATGAACGATCGCCAGCTGGCCTATTTCCAGATGTTGCTGATCGAATGGAAACGCTCCATCCGCACCGCCGCAGGTCAAACCCTGCAGTCGCTTGCTGACGGACCGATCCGGGAAGCCGATCTTAACGATCGTGCCTCCAGCGAAACGGACTGGGGGATCGAGCTGCGGACGCGTGATCGGCAGCGCAAACTTGTCGCAAAGATCGACGCTGCCCTTCGCCGCATCGAAGAAGGCGAATATGGCTATTGCGAGGTCACTGGTGACCCCATCGGATTGCGTCGCCTCATTGCCCGCCCTGTCGCGACAATGACTGTCGAAGCGCAGGAAGCTCACGAACGCCGCGAAAAGGTTTCGCGCGACGATTGACCATCACCGGCTGTCAGACACAGCCGCGTCGGCCTGTTTCAATCCGTTCCAGTTTGGGACGAGCACCGCGAAACAGTCGCGCCCCCTGTTGGCCTTAACGCCTCATTTACTGCGCTTCATTAACTGCAATCGGACTGATTGTTTGTCGGGTCGCTCGTTGAAAGCGCTGAATGCGCGAACAGACCGAGTGTAGGAGTTTTGGCGATAATGACGGGTGTTGAGACCAGAAGTGATTCTCGCGACAGCCTGTTTCTGCTTGCGAGCGTGCGCGTTGAACAGGAAAGCGAAGAGCATCGCGTCCGCGTCCGTAACCTCTCTGATGGCGGAATGATGGGCGAAGGCCCTCTGCGCGTCCAACGCGGCAACCGGGTCGAAATTGAATTGCGCAATATCGGCAGGATCGGAGGCAGCATCGCCTGGGTTCAAGACCAACGATTCGGCATCGCGTTCGACGAGGAAATCGATTCGCAACTCGCTCGAAAGCCCGCCTTTGGCTCTGAAACTGCAAGCGTTGGCAACAACACGATTTCTTACGCCCATCGCGCCCCGCCACCGCCTGAATTGCGGAATTTCCGCAAGGTCTGATATCGTCGGCGATTGCTGCGAATATCCAGTTCACTTCGCGCTGACCTGCAGCCCTTAAGCTGCTAGTCAATCGAGGTGAGCCGATTCCTGCTTCTTTTCTCATTGATTTTCGCGTTGCTCGCCTGCGACGGCGCCTCCGATCGCGGCCCGCTGAATGTCGCCATTATCGGCGAACCCGAAGACCTGTTCCAGTCAGGCGTTCGTCTTTCGGTGGGCGGACAACATCTACAGGCGGCAACCAATGAGGGCCTTGTTGCGCTTGATCCGACCGGACAGGTTGTTCCGGCAATCGCCGAACGCTGGATCGTTACCGATGACGGCTTGAGCTACATTTTCAGGCTGCGCAATACCGACTGGCCCGATGGTGAGCCGATTACGGCGGTAGAAGTCCGCACCATGCTGCGCGAATCGATCCGGCGGCTCGAAGGCACATCGTTGGGTCTTGACCTGGCCAAGGTGACTGAAATCCGTGCAATGACAGGCCGGGTGGTCGAACTGCGCTTGTCAGGGCCCATGCCTGAATTTCTTCGGTTGCTTGCTCAACCGGAACTCGGTTTTGACCGGCGCGGAAGTGGGGCCGGGCCAATGTCGCTCGAGCGCGAAGCCAATGAGCCGATCGCGCGACTGGCCGCAATTCCCCCGCAGGATCGCGGCCTTCCGACCACCGAGGACTGGGAAGATCTTTCCCGCAATGTGATCGTGCGTGCGTTTCCGGGCAGGTCGGCTGTCGATGCATTTTCGGACGGCGAAGTCGATCTTTTGCTGGGCGGCGATATCGTCACTTTCCCCATGGCGCAGCTCGGCCCCCTTTCACGGGGAACCGTGCAGGTAGACCCGGCGCTCGGCCTGTTCGGGCTCGTGATCCGTAGAGGCGAGGGGGTGCTGTCGGATCCCGCACGCCGCGAGGCATTGTCCATGGCAATTGATCGTGAGGATTTTATCCGACCATTCGGCCTTGGTGGTTGGCGTTCCAGCACCTGGATTGTGCCCCCGGACCTTTTTTCTCCGGTGCAATATCCTGTGTCGCGCTGGGCTGACCAGGCGCTTGACGAGCGCAGAACACGCGCGCGGCAGCGTATCGCGCAATGGGAAGGGGCGACTGGCCGAGATGCGGTGGTCCGCCTTGGCCTTCCGGAAGGCCCTGGAAGCGACATCATGTTTCGGCAGTTGGAGCAAGCGTGGCAGTCAATCGGTGTCACGACTGTCCGTGTTGGGCTTGGTCAAGGAGCGGATGTCGAATTCTGGGATCGGCTTGCACGCTATTCCTCGCCGCGTTGGTTCCTCAACCAGTTCAATTGCTCGCTTGATATCGGGCTGTGTTCGCGCGCGGCGGATGCTCTGGTGCGGGAATCGCTGACGCTCAAGGATGCCGAGGCGAAACAGCAATTGCTGGCTGAGGCGCATGCCGAATTGGTGGCTGCCGAGGTGTTTATTCCCTTGGGTGTGCCGGTGCGCTGGTCACTGGTTCGCGGGGGAGTCAACGGGTACGAACCCAACCCTTGGGGGCTGCACCCCTTGTTCCCGCTCTCTCAACCCACCACCTAAGGAGGGAAGGAGGCAACAATGAACTCTTCTACTGGACCTGCATTCGACAAATCGGGCGACGGCCCGCGCATAGTCGGTGTGTCGCTGCCGACCGGTAATGACCCGGCTTCGGTTCGAGCGCGCGTGGAAGCGGTTGAATTCCTTCTGGAACGCAGCTTCCGAATTCCCGGTGTGAACGTGCCGGTCGGCCTGGATGCGCTTGTAGGTTTGGTACCTGTGCTGGGCGACATCGTGACCACCGCTCTGGGTGCCTACATGGTGTGGGAAGCACGCAATCTGGGGATGTCGAAATGGCATCTCACCCGCATGGGCGCAAATGTCGCGTTCGACGCGGCGCTCGGACTTGTCCCCGTGGTGGGCGATGCAGCCGACTTCGTGTTCCGGTCCAACAGCCGCAACCTGCGGATCATCAAGAAACACCTCGACAAGCATCATCCCGAAACACGGATCATCGAAGGATAGTTTGCGCAGGCGCGCCAAGACGCTAGGGCATGGCGCATGGCTTCAGGCGTAACCTATTCAAGCTATCTCGATCTCGAGAAGATCCTTGCCGCCCAGCATCCCTCGTCGGGCGCGCATGACGAGATGCTCTTTATCATCGTCCATCAGGCGAGCGAGCTTTGGCTCAAGCTGTGCCTGCATGAATTGACCGCGGCTCGGGAGTGCATCGAGGCGGATGATTTGCGACCGGCGTTCAAGATGCTGGCGCGGGTGGCGCGGGCGCAGCAGCAGCTGATCCAGAGCTGGGACGTGCTAAGTACCATGACTCCGCACGATTATTCCCGCATCCGCCCGCACCTTGGATT
This sequence comes from Erythrobacter sp. Dej080120_24, assembly GCF_036322605.1. Taxonomy (GTDB): domain Bacteria; phylum Pseudomonadota; class Alphaproteobacteria; order Sphingomonadales; family Sphingomonadaceae; genus Erythrobacter; species Erythrobacter aurantius. The sequence continues at coordinate 167,814 of NZ_AP027262.1, read as the reverse complement.
GTCCAGCGGGTTCCAGTCGGCACAGTACCGGATGATGGAATTCATGCTTGGCGGGCGCGATGCAAAACACATCCGCCTGCACCGCGAAACGGGGGACTGGTCGCAGCGGCTGGAGGCGGAAATGAGCCGTGCAAGCCTCTATGACAGCGCGATCCGGCTCCTCGCAAAGCGTGGTTTCGCAATCGACCCTAAGGTGACTGAAAGGGCACTGAACGGTGTCTACGAACACGATAGCAGCGTCGAAGCCGCCTGGGCGGAGATCTACCGCGATCCCAAGCCGCACTGGGATTTGTACGAGCTCGCTGAAAAGCTGGTGGACCTCGAATACCATTTCCAACGCTGGCGGTTCGGCCATCTCAAGACTGTCGAGCGGATCATCGGCTTCAAGAAAGGAACCGGCGGCACACCCGGCGTGCCCTATCTCGCAGGCGTGCTGAAGCAGGCGTTCTTCCCCGAACTTTTAAGCGTCAGGACGGCGATCTGATGGCGGGGGCAGCGCCGCGCATTTGGGATATTTCGCAACCGCTTCGCCCCGGCCTTCCGGTATGGCCGGGGGACACCGCGTTCGAGCAGGCGCGCACATGGCAGATGGAGGAAGGTTCGCCGGTCAATGTCTCGGCCCTGACCCTTTCGACCCATTCCGGTGCGCATGCCGATGCGCCGCTGCATTATTCGCAGACCGCCCCTGATATCGCGAGCGTCACGCTGGAGCCCTACCTCGGCAAATGTCTGGTGGTGGATGCGCGCGGGGCGGGGCCGTTGATCGAAGTGGGCGACCTGCCGCACCTCCATTCGGCTGACCGGGTGCTGTTCCGCACCTTTGATCAATTCCCGCATGATCACTGGCCCGAAGATACAACCGCGATTGCGCCCGAGACGATCGAGTGGCTGGCGGTGCAGGGGGTGAAGCTGGTCGGGCTGGACGGCCCTTCGATCGACCCGCAAAGCTCCAAGACGATGGATGCGCATCTGGCCGTGCTCAAGCACGATATCCGCGTGCTCGAAGGGCTGGTGCTCGATCACGTTTCGCCCGGCTGGTACGAATTGATCGCCCTGCCGCTGCCGATCATTGGCGGAGACGCGTCTCCTGTGCGCGCGATCCTGAGGGAACTGCCATGATGAACCGCGCCCGCGAACTCGATGCCGCCGATCCGCTTGGCCCCTATCGTGATCGGTTCCATGTGCCCGAAGGCGTGATCTACCTCGACGGCAACTCGCTCGGCTGCCTGCCCAAGGCCACGCCTGATGCGATGCGCCAGGTGGTGGAGCAGGAATGGGGCGAGGGGCTGATCCGCAGCTGGAACGATGCGGAATGGTTCACCATGGGCAGCCGCGTCGGCGCCAAGATCGCCCCGCTCATCGGTGCGGCACCGCAGGAGGTTATCGCCTGCGACACGGTGAGCGTGAACCTGTTCAAGCTGATCGCCGCCGCGCTGCAAATGCGCCCCGGCAGGAAGGTCATCCTGTCCGAGCCGGGCAATTTCCCGACCGACATCTACATGATCGAAGGGCTGGAGCGGCAAGGTCTGGCAACACAGCGGCTTGCCTCTCGCGAGCAGATGCTGGACGCGCTGGACGAAGATGTTGCGCTGCTGATGCTCACCCACGCGCATTACAAGACCGGCGAGATCTTCGACATGGCCGCGCTAACCAAAGCCGCCCATGATGCAGGCGCGCTGGTCCTGTGGGACCTTTCGCATTCGACCGGAGCCCTGCCTGTTGACCTGAATGGTGTCGGTGCCGATTTTGCCACCGGTTGCGGTTACAAATATCTGTGCGGCGGCCCCGGAGCGCCCGCCTTCGCCTTTGTCGCGCAGCGCCATCACTCGGAGCTGAAACAGCCGCTGACCGGCTGGTTCGGCCATGCGCGCCCGTTCGCCTTTTCGGACGAGTATGAGCCCGCGCCGGGGATTGAGCGGCTGCAATGCGGCACGTCGCCGATCCTCGGCCTGACCGCGCTGGAAGTGGGTGTCGATCTGATCGCGGAGATCGGGGTTGATCGGCTGTACGCCAAGTCACGCGCGTTGTCGGAATTCTTCCTCGAATGCCTTGGCGAGTTGGGCGTGCTGCACGAACTGGTTTCCCCTGCGCAAAGCGACCGGCGCGGCAGCCAATTGAGTTTCCACCACCCGGATGCCTATGCCATCTGTCAGGCGTTGATCGCGCGCGGCGTGATCGGCGATTTCCGCGCGCCCGATATCCTGCGACTGGGCTTTGCGCCTGCCTATCTGCGGTTTGGCGACATGGCCGAGGCCGCGCGCCACCTGTCGGAAGTGCTCGCAAGCGACGAATGGCGCCGTCCGGAATTCAGTCAGCGCGCGGCGGTTACGTAAAGCCGAAAACGTCAATTGCCGGTGTCGCGGTTCCAGTATCGTTCCATGTGGAGATAGGTCATGGATGCGGTCCAGGTGATCATCACCAGACCGTTCAGCGCCTCGATTCCGCTCAGCAGTCTTATCTGACCGCTGGGATAAATGTCCCCTATACCCAGCGTGGTGTAGCTTGTGATCGAGAAATAGAACGCGTCGTCGTAAATGCCCGCCGTCTGCCCGGCGATCGTTCCGAGTTTGAAATTGTGTTCGAGCAGCAAATAACCCGCAGCGTAGAGCGCCATGTGGATGATGTGCGACAGCATGGCTGCGCTCAGCATCATCACCATGCGCATCCGGGGCCTTACGTTGAGATCGGTTGCGCCCAGCGATGCGAGCCGCAGGGTTTCATAATGGATGAAGATCGTCGCTGCGATCAGCGCAACGGCCAGAATGAGAGTGATCATTTGATCAGCCTCGTCCCGGAAGGCCGGATTATCAAGCTTCCAGTTCAATATCCCGGTAAACCGAGTCCCGCCGAGTTTTGCGCCATCAGCATTCGGAAGGCTTTACGCGGAACGCGAAAGGCTAGAGAGTGTGCGCAGCGCAGCCATGCGGCGGCCGGGAATTGTTCCGGCCTACCCCGGCATGAGAATTCGCGCATGGGAGAGTTATGGCTGATTCGACGGTGGAAGCGCCCGCGCAGGCGCATCCTGCATCCGAGGGTTTCGGGACGCCTGCCTATCGTGCCTATGTCCTCGGGGCGTTGTTGGTCGTCTACATCTTCAACTTCATCGATCGCACCATCGTCAACATTCTGACAGAGCCAATCAAGCTGAGCTTCGGGCTGGAGGATTGGCAGATGGGGCTGCTCGGCGGGCCTGCGTTTGCGGTGCTCTACACCTTTCTCGGCATTCCGATTGCGCGCGGGGCGGAGCGTTACAACCGGGTTGCGATCATCGCCTGGGCTGTCGCCATATGGAGCCTGTTCACCGCGCTGTGCGGTTTCGCCATGTCGTTCCTGATGCTGTTCCTGTTTCGCGTGGGCGTCAGCATCGGCGAAGCCGGCTGCACCCCGCCTGCGCAATCGCTGATCGCCGATTATTTCAAGCCGTCGCGGCGGGCCACGGCGGTTTCGATCTATGCCCTCGGCGTTCCGCTGGGCGGTATGTTCGCCTCGATCTTCGGGGGGCAGTTGGCGGGTCTGGACGGGGCCGAATTCGGCAATTTCGTCAACGCAATCGGCATCGGTTTCCTGTTCGGCAATCTCGACTGGAGCCAGGTCGAAGGCTGGCGGGTGGCGTTTGTCGTGGTGGGGGTTCCGGGTTTGCTGCTGTCGCTGATCGTCTGGCGCACAATCAAGGAGCCGCCGCGCGGCTACACCGATCCGGCCTCGTTGCAGGGCCTCGAAAAGGCGAGTTTCAGCGAAGCCCTGGCCGTGCTGATCAAGAAGCCAGCCTATCGCCATGTCGTGATGGGGGCGATGCTGGCTTCGTTCGTCGGCTATGGCGTGGGGCAATTCACCACCTCTTTCCTGATCCGCACCCACGGCCTTTCGATCCAGACCGCGTCGCTGCTGTTCGGGATCATTCTGGGGGTGATGGCGGCGCTGGGCGTGTTCAGTTCGGGCTGGCTGGCCGACAGGATGTCACAACGCCATCCCAAGGCGCTGGCATGGCTCCCGGCTATCGGCATGGCGGCTTCGGTGCCGCTCTATGCCTTCGGGTTTCTGGTGGACAATCTTTGGCTGGCGATGCCGCCGCTGATGATTGCGGCGATGATCCACTATTTCTATCTCGGCCCGATGTATGCGGTGTCGGGCGGCGTCGTGGACAGCCGGATGCGCGCGACATCGGTGGCGATCACACTGTTTGTCGTCAATCTGCTCGGCTACGGACTGGGCCCGCCGCTGATCGGGATATTGTCGACATTCCTGAAGACGGTGTTCCTCAGCGGCTATGGCATGGGTCTGACGCTGGAAGCGTGTCAGCCGCTTTTGACGCTTGCACCCGATGCAAGGGCGCTGCTCGACGGGGCCAGCCTCACCACGCTCGAAGCCTGCTCCAGCGCCGAGGCGCGGGGGCTGCAATGGTCGATCGTGATCTTTGTCTGCGGCTATGGCTGGGCGGCGCTGCATTACCTGCTGGCTGGGCGCACCTTGCAACAGGACATGGTGGCCAATTCGGCCAGTTGACAGGCTTTACGCCTCCAGCTCGATATCCCAGTAAAGCCAGTCCCGCCATGTTTCGTGCAGGTAATTGGGCGGGAACAGTTTTCCGTGCTGCTGCAACTGCCAGCTGGTCGGGCGGATCGGCTTCATCTGCACCGGCATATGCGCCTGTGACGGCGTGCGGCCGCCCTTCTTCATGTTGCACGGGCCGCAGGCGGTGATGATGTTCTCCCACGTGGTGCGCCCGCCCAGACGGCGCGGGATCACGTGATCGAAAGTCAGGTTTTCGTGGCTGCCGCAATACTGGCACTGAAAGCGATCGCGCAGGAACACGTTGAAGCGGGTGAAAGCAGGAAATTCGCTCTGCTTCACATATTGGCGCAGCGCGATCACGCTCGGGATCTTCATGTCTAGGCTGGGCGAATGCACTTCGCGGTCATAGCTCGCGACGATATCCACCCGGTCAAGGAACACTGCCTTGATCGCAGTCTGCCAGGGCCACAGGCTCAAAGGGTAATAGGACAGCGGGGTGTAATCGGCATTCAGCACAAGCGCGGGGCATGCCGACAGATTGAATGTCGGATCGTGCTCGGCGCTGCGGAACCTCGCGGCCTTTTCTATCAGTTCGGCTTGAAACACGTTTGATGTTCCTCCCTGATTGAATGGAACATGCCGTGACAAGGAAAAGAGTCAAAGCCGTTACACCCGGCATATCCACAGGGACAGGCTGTTGAGAAGCTGTGGATAGCGCAATGATATGTCCTGTGGCATTTGGCAGGGCATGTTTGATGCCGCTCCAATCGTGACCCGGTTCGCGCCCAGTCCCAACGGGCAACTGCATCTGGGCCATGCTCTTTCGGCGATTGTCGCACATGATCTGGCAAGGGAGGCGGGCGGTCGTTTCCTGCTCAGGATCGAGGATATCGACGGGCCGCGGTCCCGCCCGGAATACGCCGATGAATTCCGCCGCGATCTGGAATGGCTGGGGCTGGATTGGGAGGAAGTGCCCGCGCAATCGACCCGGATCGAAAGCTATGTCGCAGCGGCCGAACGGCTGAAGGCTAGAGGGCTGCTTTACCCCTGCACCTGCACGCGCAAGGAAATCGAGGCGGCCGGGGCGCAGGTGGGCTCCGACGGGCTGATCTATCCTGGCACCTGCAAGCGCACTGCGCCTGATCCTGCTCGTCCACCCGCGTGGCGGCTGGATGCGGCAGCGGCTCTGGCGCAGACGGGGCCTCTGGCGTGGGAGGATGAGCTGGCCGGGGCCATCCCCGTTGATCTTGGCCAGCTTGGCGATGTGGTGCTGCTGCGAAAGGATTTGCCTGCAAGTTATCACCTTGCCGTGACGCTGGACGACGCGGCGGACGGGGTCACCCTGGTCACGCGCGGGGCAGACCTGTTCGCCTCCACCCATGTCCACCGCGTGCTTCAGGCGCTGTTCGACCTGCCGGTGCCGCGCTGGCACCACCATCCGCTGTTGCTGGACAAGGACGGCGAAAAGCTCGCCAAGCGGCGCGGCTCTCCTTCACTCGCTGCGCGGCGCGAAGCCGGGGAAGACGGACTGATGCTTGCACAGCAACTGCGGTTGCACATAATTGGGGGTGGAACTTCGCAAGGATGAGGCCATTTAGACTGTCATGAACTATATCCTCATCCCGGTGCTCGCGATCCTCGTGATCATGGTGGTCGTCTCGCTGGTGCGCGGCATCATCGCCTTTCTCAAGACGACCAAGATCGATCTTGAAAGCGGGCAGGGCGAAACCGTCACCGAAATGCAGATGATGCAGAACAAGGCGATGTTCGCGCGCATCAAGTATCAGTTCGCCGCCGTCGTGGTGGTCGCAGTGATCGCGCTCTTCGCAAGCAGCTAGACGCACGGGCGCCGCCTGCGCCATAGGGCCTCACCATGGTCAAACTGAACAAGATCTATACCCGCACCGGCGATGACGGCACGACCGGCCTTGTCGACGGATCGCGCCTGCCCAAGCACGCGGCCCGGATGGAGGCGATCGGCGCTGTCGATGAAGCGAATTCGGCGCTGGGTTTCGCCCTGCGCGAATTGGACGGAGAGGCGCGCGATGCGGTCTTTCGCATCCAGAACGATCTTTTCGATCTCGGTGCCGATCTCGCCACTCCGGCTGAGGACGACGATGACTTCGCTCCATCGGAAATGGTGCTGCGGATCGTGCCTTCTCAAGTCGATTGGCTGGAAGCGCGGATCGACGTTTTGACCGAGGTGCTCGAGCCGCTGACCAGCTTCATCCTGCCCGGAGGGACCGAGGCAGCCGCGCGCCTGCACCTTGCCCGCACCGCAGCGCGCCGCGCCGAACGGGCAGTGGCCGCTCTCGCTGCGGCTGACCGGATCAATCCGGCGGCGCTGCAATATATCAACCGGCTATCGGATTACCTGTTTGTGCTTGGTCGCGCGGCCAATGACGCCGGCAAGGCCGACATAAAATGGGTGCCGGGCGCTAACCGCTAGTCAGACCCGCGCTTCCCCGCTAGTGAGCGCGCGTTGTTGCACTTGCGAAAGGATTGTTGCCATGCGGAACATCGCCGTTATCGGAGCTGGACAGATGGGGACGGGCATCGCCCAGACCGTCGCTGCGCATGGCATGCGAGTGATGCTTTCCGACATCGATCTCGCCACTGCCGAGGCAGGCAAGGGCAAGATCGAACAGGCTGTGACCAAGCTGGTCGGCCGGGGCAAGATCGAAGCTGACGCGGCCGAGGCGCTGCTCGCCAAGATCACTCCGGTCGCCGATTATTCGCCGATGGCCGACGCCGACCTGATCATCGAAGCCGCGACCGAGAAGGAAGAGATCAAGCTCCGGATTTTCGAGGCAGCGGGCAAGGTGCTCGGCTCTACCGCTATCATGGCATCGAATACCTCCTCGATCCCGATTACCCGGATGGCGAACCATTCGCCCGATCCGGAGCGTTTCATCGGGCTGCACTTTTTCAACCCCGTCCCCGTCATGGGACTGATCGAAGTTATCCCCGGTCTTGCCACCGCGCAGGTGACGACTGACAGGGTTACGACTTTCGCCAAGGGACTGGGCAAGGAAGTGGTGCTGAGCCAGGACGAACCCGGCTTCGTCGTCAACCGCATCCTTCTGCCGATGATCAACGAAGCGGTCTTCGTCCTTGGCCAGTCGACGGCTGGCATCGAAGACATCGACAAAGGCTGCCGCCTTGGACTCAATCACCCGATGGGGCCGCTGCAACTGGCGGATTTCGTCGGGCTGGATACCTGCCTCGACATCATCAAGGTGCTCTACAAGACCACTCGCGACAGCAAGTATCGCCCCGCGCCGCTGCTGGTAAAATATGTCGAAGCCGGCTGGCTCGGCCGCAAGACCGGGCGCGGGTTTTACGATTATTCGGGTGAGGCACCCGTCCCCACTCGCTGATGCGCTTTAGCCTGGAGCGCCGCCGGGAGCCCCGATTGGCGGGGCGCCTTCAGCTGCGCCCGAAATGATCTGGCCGGACGACGACGAGCGGGTCACATTGGCACCTGGGGGCGGGCCACCGCCCGAAACGGCTCCGCCGCTATCGATTGCTTCTGATTCTTCGGGCTTGAAGCTGCCGAAGGTCGGCTGCGAAGCATTGGGCACTCCCATCGCCGCATCGCCCCATCCGCCGGAATCGCCGCTGGCCGATTGATCGGCTGCACCCCAGTCATCGCCGAGACCTGTGTCGTTGTCCCAGCCCGATGCCTGCACCGGTTCGTCCACTGCTTTTGGCTCTTCAGCCGCTGCCACTTCAACGGGAGCCTCATCTTCTTCCGATACGAAGGAGTTCAGGCCGGCAGTCGCTGCAACAGCCATGATGACAACTGCAGCGGCAATGCCGAGCATGGTTTTCGGATTGGTAAGGAGCCCTTTCGACATGGCCGCAGCGATAGCAGCAAGAGGGTTAAGTTTTGGTGCAGCCGTGGCCCGCCGATTGCGCTCAATCGAGGGTGCGCTTCAGCTCGTAAAGCAGATCGAGCGCATCGCGCGGCGAGAGCGCATCGAGATCGGTCGTGCGCAGTCGCTCCGCCAGAACGTCTTCGGGGCCTTGCTCCGGTTCCGGCGCGGCGGCGGCAGCGAACAGCGGCAATTCGCCAAGCCCCGCGGCAAGCCCGCCGGTTTCGCTGCGCGACTGTTCAAGCTTGGTCAGCACCTGCCGTGCCCGTTGAACCACCGGTGCGGGAATGCCGGCCAGCTTGGCGACGGCAAGCCCGTAGGAACGATCCGCCGGCCCTTCGGCCAGTTCGTGCAGCAGCACCAGATCGCCTTTCCACTCGCGCGCGCGGACGTGATGGAGTGACAGACTGTCGCAACTGTCCGCCAGCCGGGCGAGTTCGTGGTAGTGGGTCGCGAACAGGCATCGGCATGCGATCCGCGAATGCACCGCCTCCACCACCGCCCAGGCAAGAGCCAGCCCGTCGTAGGTGGAGGTTCCCCGGCCCACCTCGTCGAGGATGACAAAACTGCGCTCGGTCGCCTGAGCAAGGATCGCGGCGGTTTCGACCATTTCGACCATGAAGGTCGACCGGCCCCGCGCCAGATTGTCGGATGCGCCGACACGGCTGAACAGGCGATCAACCAGCCCGATCCGCGCCGCGCTGGCTGGAACGAAGCAACCCGCCTGTGCCATGACCACGATCAGCGCGTTCTGGCGCAGGAAGGTCGACTTGCCGCCCATGTTCGGACCGCCGATCAGCCACAGGCGATCATCGGGGGCGAGTGTGCAGGAATTGGCGACGAACCTTTCGCCTGTTTTTGCCAGCGCGGCCTCAACCACGGGATGCCGCCCGCCGACGATTTCCAGTTCCGCAGTGTCGACGATCTCCGGGCGCGCCCAGTCGCCTTGCGCTGCGCGTTCGGCATTCCCCGCCGCCACATCAAGTCTAGCAAGCGCCGCTGCTGTGGCGGCGATCCTTTCCCGCGCGGTATGCACTTCGCCGACCAGTTCCTCGAAATGGGAATCCTCTGCGGCCAGCGCGTGGCCACCGGCTTCGGCAATGCGCGAGGCCTCTTCGTGCAGCTGGAGCGAATTGAACCGCACCGCCCCGGCCATGGTCTGCCGATGGGTAAAGCCGCTGTCGGGCCCCATCAGCGCGTCGCCATGGCGGCTGGGCACTTCGATGAAATAGCCGAGCACGCCGTTGTGCTTGATCTTGAGCGCGGCGATCCCGGTCTCGTCGCGATAACGCGCCTCCATCGCAGCGATGGCGCGGCGGGCGTTGCCCGATACCTCGCGCAACTCATCAAGGCTCGCGTCATAGCCGGGGGCGATATAGCCGCCATTGCCGCGTTCGGTCGGGGGTGAGGCAACCAGCGCGCGCGCCAGCAAGTCGATCAGCGCCCCGTGCCCGGCGAGCCGTGGCAACAGCCTATCGAGCAAGGCCGGGCGGTCTGCCTCGCGCGTCAGCCAGTCGTGGATTCGCGCCGCTTCGCCAAGCCCGTCCCTGATCTGCCCCAGATCGCGCGGGCTGCCGCGTCCGGCGACAATCCGGCCCAGTGCGCGACCGATATCGGGCAAGGCGCGCAAGACATCGCGCAAATTTGCGCGCTCTATTGGCCGATCACGCCAGAACTGCACCAGCGCGAGCCGTTCTTCGATCAAGTGCCGATCAAGCAGCGGAGCGGAGAGATCTTCCGCTAGCAATCGCGACCCTGCGCCCGTCGAGCAGCGATCAAGCGCGGCAACGAGGCTGCCTGCACGATTGCCGTTCTGGCTTTCAAGGATTTCGAGGCTGCCGCGCGTCGCTTCGTCCATTGCCATGCTTGATGCATTGGCGCGAAGACGGGGAGGGAGCAGCAGCGGCAGCTTGCCGCGCCCGACGTGATCCAGATAGCCGATCAGCCCGCCCGCTGCCGCCAGCATTGCGCGCGAGAATTCGCCAAATCCGTCAAGCGTCGCCACCCCGTGCACCGTGCAGAGGCGCTGCGTTCCTGCGTCGCTTGAAAAGGCGCCGCGATCATGCGCCACAATGTCGTCTGGCCCATGCTCCCAGCCTTCGGGCACGATCACCTCGGTCGCGTGGAGCCGCGCGAGCTCGGCGCTGAGCATTTGCGGTGTGCATTCCTCCAGCGCCATCGCGCCTGTCGAAATGTCGCAGCTGGCGATGCCGATAGCGCCGCGCACCTCGGCCAGCGCCACCAGCACATTGGCCCGCCGTGGTTCGAGCAGGGCCTCTTCGGTCAGCGTTCCGGCGGTGACAAAGCGGACGATGTCGCGCGCCACCAGCGCCTTGGACGACGGCTTGCCTTCGCGTTTGGCACGCGCCTTGGCTTCGTCTGGCGTCTCCACCTGTTCGGCGATGGCAACGCGCTGCCCCGCCTTGATCAACCGTGCGAGATACCCTTCCGCCGAATGCACCGGCACGCCGCACATCGCGACCGGTTCACCCGCATGCTCGCCGCGCGAAGTCAGCGCGATGTCGAGGATTTCGGACGCGATCCTCGCGTCTTCGAAAAACAGCTCGAAGAAATCGCCCATGCGATAGAACAGCAGCGATCCCCCTGCCTCGCGCTTGAGGGCGAGATATTGCTCCATCATCGGAGTGGGCTTTGAGGATGCGGCAGCGGCCATTTCTACCGACTAGCGATGGCGCGGATGATTCGGAAAGGGAGCGTGGAGCCTTTTCAACGCACTTTGGCCTCTATCATCTGTCACCAACGCAAGCTAAGTCAGCGGGAATAGCTTTTACCAGACGCGTTGGGGGTAATTTGATGGCGGACGAACCGAAGGGCGGCTTCACCAGCCGCGAGGCGCTTTTTTATCACGAAACCGGCAGGCCCGGTAAGATCGAGATCGTCGCGACCAAACCGATGACCTCGCAGCGCGATCTCAGCCTTGCCTATTCGCCGGGTGTTGCGGTGCCGGTGCAAGCCATTGCCGAAGAACCTTCGCTGGCCGCGCGCTACACTGCCAAGGCCAATCTCGTCGCGGTGATTTCCAACGGAACTGCCATCCTTGGCCTCGGCAACCTTGGCGCGCTTGCGTCGAAGCCGGTGATGGAAGGCAAGGCGGTGCTGTTCAAACGCTTCGCCGACGTCGACTCGATCGATATCGAATTGAACACTGAAGATCCGCAGGCTTTCATCGATGCCGTCGCGCTGATGGAGCCGAGCTTTGGCGGGATCAACCTTGAGGATATCAAGGCACCCGAATGCTTCATCATCGAAGCCGCTCTGCGCGAGAAGATGAACATTCCGATCATGCATGATGACCAGCACGGCACCGCGATCATCACCGCCGCCGGTCTGCTCAACGCCTGTTACCTCACCGATCGCAAGATCGAGGACGTGAAGGTCGTCGTGAATGGTGCAGGCGCTGCAGCAATCGCCTGTACCGCCCTGATCAAGGCGATGGGCGTGCGCCACGAAAACGTGATCATGTGCGACCGGTCCGGCCCGATCACTCCGGGCCGTGACGGGGTTGACCAGTGGAAGAGCGCGCATGCCGTCGCCACCGATGCGACCAGCCTCGAAGAAGCATTGAAGGGTGCGGACATCTTCCTCGGCCTTTCCGCAGCTGGCGCGCTCAAGCCCGAATGGGTCGCGGAGATGGCGGACAAGCCGATCATCTTCGCCATGGCCAACCCGACCCCGGAAATCATGCCGGACGAGGCCAAGGCCGTTCGCCCTGACGCGATCATCGCCACCGGGCGCAGCGACTTCCCCAACCAGGTCAACAACGTCCTAGGCTTCCCGTTCATCTTCCGCGGCGCGCTCGACGTTCAGGCGACCACTATCAACGAGGAAATGAAGGTTGCCGCAGCCACCGCCATCGCCGAACTCGCGCGCGAACGCGTGCCAGAAGAAGTGGCGAGCGCCTATGGCAAGAACCAGAAATTCGGGACGGACTACATCATCCCCGCGCCCTTCGATCCGCGCCTGATCGAGGTCGTGTCCTCGGCCGTGGCAAAGGCGGCGATGGATTCCGGGGTGGCCAAGGCTCCGATTGCCGACCTTGACGAATATCGCCATCAGCTGAAATCGCGCCTCAACCCGACAACGGCGGTGCTAACCGGCGTCTACAACGAGGCCAAGGCCAACCCCAAGCGGATGGTCTTTGCCGAAGCGGAAGAGGAAGTGGTGCTGCGCGCCGCGATCCAGTTCCGCGACTTCGGCTATGGGACGCCGATCCTGGTCGGGCGGACCAAGGCGGTGATGGACAAGCTGCACCAGCTTTCCGTGTCCGATCCGGGCAGCTTCGAAATCCAGAACTCGGCGGACAGCGAATATGTGCCCGCGATGGTCGACTATCTTTACAAGCGGCTCCAGCGGCGCGGCTACACCGAACGTGACGTGCGCCGCATGGTCAATCAGGAACGCAACGTCTTTGCCGCCCTGCTGGTGGCGCTGGGCCACGGCGATGGCATGATCTCTGGCGTGACCCGCACCTATGCCCAGACCGTGCGCGAAGTGAACCTTGTGCTCGACAAGAAGCCCGACGCCTTGCCGTTCGGCATCCACATGATGATCGGCAAGAACCACACGACCTTCCTTGCCGACACCACGATCAACGAACGCCCGAATTCCGAGGAGCTGGCGTACATCGCCAAGGAAACAGCCGCCGTCGCCCGCCGCATGGGCCACGAACCGCGGGTCGCCTTCCTGTCCTATTCGACATTCGGCAATCCTTCGGGCCAATGGCTCAGCAATATCCGCGAAGCGGTGGCGATCCTTGACCGTGACGGCTGCGATTTCGAATATGAGGGCGAAATGGCCCCCGATGCGGCGCTCAATCCGCGGGTGATGAGCCTTTATCCCTTCAGCCGCCTGTCCGCGCCGGCCAACGTGCTGATCATGCCGGGCCTGCAATCGGCCAATCTTTCGGCCAAGCTGCTGCGCGAACTGGGTTCGAACACTACGATCGGCCCGATGCTGATCGGTATGGAGAAGCCGGTGCAGATCGTGCCGATGACGGCTGCCGCACCAGACGTGCTGACGCTGGCAGTGCTGTCGAGCGCCGGGGTCGTGGGTTAGACTGCGGCGGCGCCTATCGCCAGCGCAAGTGTTCGAGGATGATTGCTCCGTCGCTTCCCCTGTAGGGGAGCAGATTGAGTATGCCCGACACGATCGACACGACGATCAGAAGGTTGATAAACGCGGCGATTAACTCGCTGCGTTCCTCCGCTCGCTTCCTTGCCTCATGATCGCGCATTATGGCGTCGATTTCTGCCTGGCTCGGCAAGGCCATTGCGGGTTTGCCAGTTACAGGCGGCTGACCTGCGGCCACACTAACCAATGACGTTTCGGCACCGCCTTTTTCGGCCTGTGGCAGCAGCGGCCATGCTTGAACCGCGAGCAACAACATGGCGGCAGTCAGAAAGTTGGCGGCAGGGCCCGCGGCAGCGATTGCGATTTCGTCACGGCGTGTGCCGAAGTCGCCGGGGTATGAATATCGGACATAGCCACCGATATCGCCGCTTGGGACGTACCGCATGAAGGCGAATTTCCGTTGTTTGGGCGCATAGCTGAACGGGATGACCGCGATTGAGTCGATCTCGGCCCCACATTTACGCGCCATCCACGCATGGGCGGCTTCGTGGATCAGCGTCGCGATGAAGCCTGTGACGTATATGGCCACGAGCGCGCTGAAAGGGTTGTCAATCGCGTCTGACGAAGCAGCAGCGGCAAGCACCGCAAGCGAGCCTGCAAGGAATGCGGCCGAAATCGCCAGCCTGAAAAGTCTTGCTTTCATCTGGTTGGCCTAGCCGCCCAGCTTTTCTACCGGCACATAGTCCACGTCATAGCCAAAATATCGCGGGCCGAAGACGGCAAGTCCTGCTTCGCTGCGCCACAACGGATCGCAGCGGAAAGCGAGTACGGCAACTGATTGGCCACGTGTGAAATCGGGATTGTTGATGCCGTCATGGGACGCCAGATCGATCACCGTGATCAAATCGGGGCAGGTGGCAACGACCATCCCGTTGCGGCGTGCCATCAGGTGTTCATTCTTGTAGTCGGTTTCAAATGACTGGCCTGCGAATTGGCCGGTGCCCTCGATCTTCAGATTGCCGACCAGGAAACCGTCTTCGTCGCGCCAATCGAAATCGGCGATTTGCCCGGTGAACAGCAAGTATCCGTCACCGGCAGCGCGGGCTGCCTCGACCGGGTCCGAGTCGGCAGATTTTGCCGTGCGCACTGCGGCCCCGATACTGCGGGCGAGCGTGAGACTTCCGGTGACAAGCGTTCCCTTTGTTTTCGCCTGTGCGCCGGTGATCGGGCTGTCGGCGACGCCGCAAACTTCGCTCGCCACGGCGATACTACGCAGGATGTCTTCGGCTCTGGTGGGATCGCCAAGCTTGCCTATTACCAATTCATCGCCAAATGGCGTCGCCGCGCCGATCGGTGTCAGCGGAATGCCCGCGACCTTGACCGAATGTTGGTTGATTTCGGGCACGGCGCGCCCGACGGTATCCGCATCAAGCGCGGGAACGCCCAGCCGGGCGGCAATCGAAAGTCCTTCGGCAAGACTGAGCGGACCGATCTCGCCAAGGATCACTGCCGCGAATTTCTGGCCGATATGCCGTTCCAGCGTCTCGAATGCGAGCTGCACAGGTTCCGCCGTTTCGCCGATCGCGTCGAGCCGTTCCTGCATTTCCGGGCTGGTTGGGGCAAGGCTGGCGAGGCCGTAGGGGCATGCCACGCGATCACTATCGGCCAGATCGCTAACCGACAGCATGGTGAATGCCAGACCGGCCGCCAAATCCTTGGCAATCAGTTCGCGGGCTTCCGCAAGGCTGCCACCACCGCCAGTGCCGAGATAGGAACTGCCGACGAGCGCATCTTCAAGCGCCTCGGCGTCGAGTGGCGTTGCGCCCGGAGATTGAGTCCGGGATTGGCTTGTCCCCTCCCCTGAAACCAATTCATTGCACGCGGTGAGCGTTCCTGCCGCTATCGCCAGCCCGCCCAGAAATTGCCTGCGTGATGTCATTGAAAAGCCCCGCCTTGCGTGTTTGCAGAGGCTAACCCGTGTGCGGGCGGCAAATCAACGTCGCCGGAACCTGAAATACCAGACCTCGTGACCGAAAACGGTGCGCGCCTTGTGTTCGTAGCGGGTTTCGCACCAGCCGCTTGGTCGGTTCTGCCAGCTTGAAGGCCCATCGACGACCCATTCGAACTTGTCGGTATGCCGCTGCATGACCATCAGCGCATGGCGGACATAGACCGGATGATCGGTGCCGAACCGGAATTCACCGCCCGGC
Organism: Erythrobacter sp. Dej080120_24; assembly: GCF_036322605.1. Lineage (GTDB taxonomy): Bacteria > Pseudomonadota > Alphaproteobacteria > Sphingomonadales > Sphingomonadaceae > Erythrobacter > Erythrobacter aurantius. The sequence continues at coordinate 152,123 of NZ_AP027262.1, read as the reverse complement.
TTCAGCTTGTCCGCGAACAACTGCACCGGGCCGTCGTTCATCATTCGCCGCTTGGCGTGCTTGGCTTTTGGCCACGGATCGGGATGCAGCAGGTACAGCATCGCCAGCCCGCCGTCCGGGACACGCCGCAGCACTTCAAGCGCGTCCCCGTGATGGATCCTGACATTGGCGAGCCGCTGTTCCTCGACATGGGTCAACGCCTGAGCGACGCCGTTGAGGAACGGTTCGGCGCCGATGAAGCCATGATTGGGCAGAAGATCGGCGCGATAGGCAAGATGTTCGCCGCCACCAAAGCCGATCTCGAAATGCAGCGGGCAATCTTCCCCGAACAGCGCCTGCGCCGTCACCGGGCCTTCTGCCGGAACCGAGATTTGCGGGAGCAATCGATCAACCAGCCCCTGTTGCCGCGCGCGCAAGGGCTTGCCCTGGCTGCGTCCATACAACCGGCTGAGCGTGGTGGGATCGCCTTCCTTGAATGCTGTCATGGCGCGAGGCGCTAGTCGCGCAGGGCAGGGCTTGTCCAGCCAAGAATAATCGGCCTGCGGGTTGAGGGCTGCCGATGCATCCCTATAACGCGGGGCAGACATGGAAGAACTCTCCGCCACATTCCACGCTCAGCCGCTTTGGCTTCAGTCCCTGATCGGCCTTGCGCTGCTCGCTGCAGCTGCGCTGGCTGTCAATTACGTGCTCAAGCACGTGATCCTGCGGCTCGCCGCGCCTTACCTTGATCGCAAGAGCAAGACGATCGACAAGGCAGCGGCCTGGCTCGCTACGGCTGCTCCGCTGATGGTGATTTCGCGCGGCATCGCGCTGATCCCGAACCTGCCCGAAGAATTCTACACGCTTGTGCGCAACACCGCGCAGGCGCTGATCGTGATTTCGGTGGCGATGGCCATCGTCAAGGCGCTGACCTACGCCAACGAGCTTTACGAACGTCTCCCGCGATCCAAGAACCGCCCGATCAAGGGCTTTGTCCAGGTTGTGAAGATCCTCGTTCTGTGCGGCGCCGCGATCATCCTGATTTCGGTGCTGATCGACCAGTCACCGTTGCTGCTTTTGTCAGGGCTGGGCGCGATCACGGCGGTGCTGCTGCTGGTGTTCAAGGATACGATCCTGAGCCTTGTCGCCAGCGTTCAGCTGACCACGCAGGACATGCTGCGCGTGGGCGACTGGATCACCATGCCCAGCATGGGCGCCGATGGTGATGTAATCGACATTTCACTGCACACGGTGAAGGTGCAGAATTTTGACAAGACGATCGTCACCATACCCACGCACCGGCTGGTATCGGATTCCTACCAGAACTGGCGTGGAATGAGCGAGAGCGGTGGTCGCAGGATCAAGCGTTCGCTTATCATCGACCAGAACACGGTACGGTTCCTGAGCGATGAGGAGGTCGTCGAGCTCAAGAAGTTCAAGATGCTCAAGGAATACCTCGCAGCCAAACGCGAAGAGATTGCCGAATGGAACGCGCGCGAGCTTTCAGGCGAGGATGCGCCCGTGAACGCGCGGCGCCTGACCAATCTCGGCACGCTGCGCGCTTACATCGCCGCCTATCTCGAATGGCATCCGAGCATTTCCAAGGATTTCACCCTGATGGTGCGACAGCTGCCGCCGGGTCCGCAGGGCATTCCGCTGGAAATCTATTGCTTCACCAACACAACGTCATGGGGCATCTACGAGGGAATTCAGGCCGATATTTTCGATCACCTGCTGGCGATTCTGCCCGAATTTGACCTCAAGTTGTTCCAGGAACCCAGCGGCGGCGATTTCGGCCCGGCTTTCGAGAAACATTGATCCGGATAAAAGAATGCCCGGCTGCCAAGAGGCGACCGGGCATTGCTTGAATTTGTAACCGGCTTTCGCGCTTAAGCGGCTTCGGCCTCTTCGCCCGGATCGCGCAGCACGTATCCGCGGCCCCAGACGGTTTCGATGTAGTTTTCACCACCGCAAGCATGGCTCAATTTCTTGCGCAGCTTGCAGATGAAGACGTCGATGATCTTCAGTTCCGGCTCGTCCATCCCGCCATAAAGGTGGTTGAGGAACATTTCCTTGGTCAGCGTGGTGCCCTTGCGAAGCGAGAGCAGTTCCAGCATCGCATATTCCTTGCCGGTGAGGTGGACGCGGGCGCCGTCGACTTCGACGGTTTTCGCATCGAGGTTCACCGCCAGCTTGCCGGTGCGGATGATCGACTGGCTGTGGCCCTTCGAACGACGCACCACGGCGTGAATGCGGGCGACCAGCTCTTCGCGGTGGAAGGGCTTGGTCACGTAGTCGTCGGCGCCAAAGCCGAACGAGCGGATCTTGCTGTCCATTTCGGCGATACCCGAAAGGATCAGGACCGGGGTCTGCACCTTGGCAACGCGCAGCTTCTTGAGCACGTCATAGCCATGCATATCCGGCAGGTTCAGGTCGAGCAGGATGATGTCGTAATCATACAGCTTGCCCAGATCGAGGCCTTCTTCGCCGAGATCGGTCGAATAGACGTTAAATCCTTCGGTAGTGAGCATGAGCTCGATAGCCTTCGCGGTTGTCGGCTCGTCCTCAATCAACAGCACTCGCATTGCTGGTCCCCTAGTTGCCCCACATGGTGGACATGTTCAGTGCGGTAACCCCTCGCTAAGAGGTGTTGCCTTGTATTAACCACACAAGGTCTGAACGGAAAAGGTTAATTTAGCGTAAACCGGCCTGACTCCACGAGTCGCGGGGGCTTCTACCTAGCCGGATCTGTCGCTGCGCAGGCTTCTTCGCGGTGCAGATCAGAGGGAATTGAGCTTCTTCTGCCGCCGTCGCTCGGCACTTGAGCCAAGGCCGATAGCCTCACGATATTTCGCCACCGTGCGCCGGGCGAGGTCGAAACCTTCCTCCTGCAGCAGGTCGACTAGCTTCTGGTCGGACAGCACCTTCTTGGGGTCTTCAGCGTCGATCAGCGCCCTGATCCGCGCCTTGATCGCTTCCGACGACGCACCTTCTCCATCGCTCGATCCCACGCCGCTGGTGAAGAAATACTTCAATTCAAAGCAGCCGCGTTCGCAATGCAGGTATTTGTTGCTGGTCACCCGGCTGACGGTGCTTTCGTGCATCTCGATCTTCTCAGCCACCTCGCGCAGCGTCAGCGGGCGGAGATGCGATACACCGTGGCGGAAGAAGCCGTCCTGCTGCTTCACGATTTCGGCAGCGGTCTTCAGGATCGTCTTTTGCCGCTGGTCGAGCGCGCGGATCAGCCAATGCGCATCAGCGAGCTTTTCCTTGAGCCAGTTTTGCGCCTCGGGATCGGGGGAGCCCGCGCTCAGTTCCAAGTAATAACTGCGATTGACGATCAGGCGTGGCAGCGTTTCTTCGTTGAGCGTGATGTCCCATCCTCCGGCCGCGTTCGTGGCCAGCAGCACATCGGGGATCACCGCCTCGGTGGAAGAGGGAAGGAATGCGAGGCCGGGCTTGGGATCGTAGCTGCGCAATTCACGCAGCATGTCGGCGAAATCCTCGTCATCGACATTGCACAATCGCTTCAGCCGGGCGACTTCGCCCTTGGCCAGCAATTCGAGATTGTCCAGCAGCGCGGCCATGCAGGGATCATAGCGGTTTGCCTCGCGCGCCTGGATTTCGAGGCATTCGGCAAGGCTGCGCGCACCCACTCCGCTGGGATCGCACATCTGGACCACGGTGAGCGCATCCTCGGCCTCGTCCAGCGTGATGCCAAGATCATAGGCGATCTCGCGCAGTTCGGCCGACAGATAGCCGGCATCGTCGAGCAGGCCGACAATATGGCGCGCACAGAATGCCTCTTTGGGATTGACCGCCAGCGCGCCGATCTGCGCCTCGATATGCTCGCTCAGCGAGATTTCACCAGCGCGTGTCTCGGCCAGATCGGGCAAATCCTCGCCGCCCGACATCCGGCTGGCGCTGCCCCATTCCGCGTCGGACGCAGACATTCCGTCGCCCGTGTCGCGATCGGTATCGAGCGAGGAAGGATCAAGATCGAGCGGCGCATCGCCTTCGCCCTGACCCTGTGCAATCAGCTGGTCTGCGGTGAATTCATCGCGGGGTATGTCGTCGCCGTCGCCTTCGGGCCCGTCCCGATCCTGCGACAAACCGCCCGCCTCCAACAGCGGGTTGGCTTCCAGCGCGTCGCCGATGAAGGTTTCGATTTCGAGATTGGATGCCGCCAGCAGCTTGATCGCCTGCTGCAATTGCGGCGTCATCACCAATTGCTGCGATTGGCGTAGATCGAGGCGTGGACCAAGAGCCATCGCAGCAACCGCTAGAGCGTAAAGCTCTCCCCGAGATAAAGCCGCTTTACGTTTTCGTCCGCAACCAGCGCCTGCGGCGTGCCCGCGAACAGCACCTGTCCACCATAGATGATGCAAGCGCGGTCAACGATATCGAGCGTTTCGCGTACGTTGTGGTCGGTGATCAGCACGCCGATGCCGCGCCGCTTCAGGTCCTTCACAAGATCGCGGATGTCGCTGATCGAAAGCGGATCGATTCCGGCGAAGGGTTCGTCGAGCAACATGATCGAAGGTTTCGCCGCCAGCGCGCGCGCGATTTCGCAGCGCCGCCGTTCACCACCCGAAAGCGCCATCGCCGGGCTTTCGCGCAGCCGGGTCAGGCCGAATTCGCCCAGCAGCCGCTCCAGTTCTTGTGCACGCGTTTGCGGATCGGGTTCGACCATTTCGAGCACGCAATTGATGTTCTGTTCAACGGTCATGCCGCGAAAGATGCTGGTTTCCTGCGGCAGATAGCCAAGCCCCAGAATGGCGCGGCGATACATCGGCAGGTTGGTCACATCCTCACCATCCATCAGGATGCGCCCGGAATCGGGCTTCACCAGACCCATGATGGAATAAAAGCAAGTCGTCTTGCCCGCACCATTAGGGCCGAGCAGGCCGAGCACTTCACCCTTCGCCACGGTGAGCGAAATGTCGGTTAGCACCGCGCGCTTGTCATAGCTCTTGGCAATCGAGATGACTTCAAGGCCGCCATCCGGAAGCGGCGCGGTAGCATCGGCGGGGGCGCCCGTCATGGCGTTCGCCGGTTCTTCAAGAGAGGTAGACTCGCTCATCAAGACAAGCCTTAGCAAAGTGGCTGTCTCATGAAAGGGCGACTGTGTGGATTTCATGCCGATTTTGGCAAGATTTTTGCAGCAAATCTGGAGCAGCCACCCCTCTCGCGGGGAAATCCGCATGTTTCCCGCTGCTTGAGCTGCGTCGGTTGCGCGCTGTGCAACTATATTTCGTTATGGTTACAATGCTTGCAACGGATCGGAGGTTTTGAGATACTCTCCGGACACACAAACCGTTGGGGAGCGGATTGATGAAAGAGCTGTCACACCAGCACCACGGGGCCGCAAGAGCGCGCGATTGGCGCAAATCGATGAGCGATCATGTCGCTTACGCCCTGCTGGTTTACACCGGTCTGCAGATATTCCTGACCGTCAAGGCGCTCAGCCAGGGCTTCTCCTCGATCCTGCCCTATATGGCGCTCATCATACTTGTCGCAGCCATTATTCCGGCATGCCGCTGGTTCGAAAAACGCTGGGCCGGACTTTCGGACGAACAGGCGGCAGACATGGACTATGCCGCCGCCTTTCGCCGCGATGCCGTCGGCTTGTGGCTGATGGCGATCTGCCTGCCGCTCGCGCTTACAGGCATTCTGAAGGCGCTGCTTTAACCCGCGCTGCCGGCTTTCGCCGCGCGCTCAATCGCTTCGATGACGATCTGACGGGCTTCGGCCCTGTCACCCCAATTGCCGACGCGCACCCACTTTTCGGCTTCCAGATCCTTGTAGTGGGTGAAGAAGTGCTCGATCTGCTGCAGCACGATTGAGGGCAAGTCCTGCCGCTCGCCGACATCGGCGTAATAGGGGAAAGTCGTGTCCACCGGCACGCAAATCAGCTTTTCGTCGCCGCCATGCTCGTCTTCGAGGTTGAGCACACCGATGGGCCTTGCGCGAACCACGCAGCCGGCGATGAAGGGTGAGCGCGCAATCACCAGCGCGTCCAGCGGATCGCCATCGGGCGAAAGGGTGTGGGGCACAAAACCGTAGTTCGCCGGATACCGCATCGGCGTGTGCAGGATGCGGTCCACGAACAGCGCGCCCGATTCCTTGTCGAATTCATATTTCACCGGCTCGCCCCCGGTGGGAACTTCGATGATGACATTGAGGTCGTCGGGCGGATTGTTGCCGGTCGGGATTTTGTCGATACGCATAAACGGGGTTCCTGTCTGTCTCTGGTGCCCCTCTCCCAAAGGCTTGAACGCGCCGATAGCTTCCTCTCGATATTGCGGCAAGTTCGACCTTAGCCTAACTGCGCCCAAAACACAGGACAGCCATGAGCAAGAACACGCCAAAAGCCATTCGCGGCACCCAGGACATTTTCGGCGCCGATGCGGAAGCCTTCGCCTTCGTGGTCGAGACATTCGAACGCGTGCGCAAGCTGTACCGGTTTCGCCGGGTCGAAATGCCCGTGTTCGAAAAGACCGAGGTGTTCAGCCGCGCAATCGGCGAGACGACCGATGTGGTATCGAAGGAAATGTATTCCTTCGAGGATCGCGGCGGGGATTCGCTGACGCTGCGACCGGAATTCACCGCCGGGATCGCACGCGCTTTCCTGACGAACGGCTGGCAGCAGCACGCGCCGCTGAAGGTTGCGACGCACGGCCCGCTGTTCCGCTACGAGCGTCCGCAAAAGGGCCGCTATCGCCAGTTCCACCAGATCGACGCCGAAATCATCGGCGCTGGGGAACCACAAGCAGACGTCGAACTCCTGGCGATGGCCGACCAGTTGCTGAAGGAACTGGGGATCGAAGGCGTGACCTTGCACCTCAACACGCTGGGCGATGCCGACAGCCGAGAGGCGTGGCGCGCCGGGCTGATCGACTATTTCGGAAAGGTGAAGGGCGATCTGTCCGAGGATTCGCAGGAGCGGCTGGAGAAAAACCCGCTGCGCATCCTCGACAGCAAGGACCCGCGTGATCGCGTGTTCGTCGCCGATGCACCCAAGATTGACCAGTATCTGTCGGACGAGGCGCTGGCGTTTTTCGAACAAGTGACCAGCGGGCTTGATGCAGCAGGCGTGAAGTGGACGCGCGCCGAAAGCCTCGTGCGCGGGCTCGACTACTACCGCCACACGGCCTTCGAATTCGTGCCTGACGAAGGCAGCAAGGCAGCCTCGCGCCTCGGCTCGCAAAGCACAGTGCTCGGTGGCGGGCGGTATGACGGGCTGATGGAATCGCTCGGCGGCGCGCCGACGCCGGCAGTGGGTTGGGCCGCGGGGATCGAGCGGCTGGCCATGCTGGTGGGCACTTGTGAGAATGACTGGGCCGATGTTGCGCTAGTGATCGAAGCGGACGGGCTTTCTGATTTTACGGCGCGATCTATGCGCGCGCTTCGCGATGAGGCACTCTCGGTTGAAGCATTTGATACCGGCTCGCCGCGCAAACGATATGACAAGGCTGCCAAATCTGGCGCTGCGATTATCTATGTCGTGCGCCGTGAAGGCGGCAAGTTGGTCGGTTCGGCGCGAGGGCATGATCAAGGGCTCCATGAAAGTACCTCCCAGATCATGGACAGATTATTGGCCGCTGAATCCTAGCTTCGTCTTCCCCGCGGAGGCGGGGATCCAGCTGCCCTCTGCGGCGGTCACCCAAACAAGCTGGATTCCCGCCTGCGCGGGAATGACGTAGAAAGAATTCTGTGATGCAAATCCCCGCCACACGCCTTGATCAGATCGCCCATCGCTTCGCCGAGCTCGAAGCGCGGATGGCGAGCGGCACGCTTGAAGGCGATGCCTTCGTGAAGGCCAGCCGCGATTATGCCGAGCTGGAGCCGGTGGCAAAGGCCGCCGCCCAGGTGAAAGCCATGCGCGAGGAAATCGCCGGGCTCGAAGAAATGCTCGCCGACCCGGAAATGAAGGCGATGGCGGAAGAAGAGCTGGCGGAACTGCGCGAGGCTCTGCCTGAACGGGAACGCGCGCTCGCCATTGCGCTGCTGCCGCGCGACAGTGCCGACAGCAAACCCGCCATGCTCGAAATCCGCGCCGGAACCGGCGGCGATGAGGCGGCGCTGTTCGCTGGCGATCTTTACCGCATGTACGAACGCTTTGCCGCCGAACAGGGCTGGCGGGTCGAGCCGGTGAGCATCAGCGCAAGCGAAGTCGGCGGGTTCAAGGAAATCGTCGCCAACGTCACCGGCACGGGCGTTTTCGCAAAACTCAAGTTCGAAAGCGGCGTCCACCGCGTGCAGCGCGTCCCCGTCACCGAAAGCGGCGGGCGCATCCACACCTCCGCCGCAACCGTCGCTGTGCTGCCCGAACCTGACGAGGTCGACGTCCAGATCGAGGACAAGGATCTGGCCATCGACGTCTATCGCGCCAGCGGTGCAGGCGGGCAGCACGTCAATACAACCGACAGCGCGGTGCGCATCACGCACTTGCCGACCGGTCTGGTGGTGACCTGTCAGGACGGCCGCAGCCAGCACAAGAACCGCGAAAAGGCGATGCAGGTGCTGCGTTCGCGCCTGTATGAGAAGATGCGCGACGAGGCGCAGGGGGCTGAGGCCGAGGCACGCAAGGCCATGGTCGGCAGCGGCGACCGTTCCGAACGCATCCGCACCTACAACTTCCCCCAAGGCCGCGTGACCGATCACCGCATCGGGCTGACGCTGCACAAGCTTGAGGAAGTGCTTGCCGGGCCTGGTCTTGCCGAAGTGGTCGACGCGCTGATCGCCGAGGACGAGGGCAAGCGGCTGGCGGCCTTGAGTGAGTAATCGGGGCGGAATGACCGTCGGCGAAAAGCTGCGTGAGGCGACAGAGCGGCTCGCGGCCAGCAGCGACACGCCCCGCCTCGACGCAGAATTGTTGATGGCCCACGCGGTCGGCACCACGCGATCGGAATTGTTGCTGCGCGGCATGAACGAAGTGCTGGCCAGCAATCTCGATCATTTTGACGAACTCGTCGCCCGCCGCGTCGCGCATGAGCCTGTCGCCTACATCCTTGGCAGCGCCGAATTCTACGGTCGCTCCTATGCCGTATCCCCCGATGTGCTGATCCCGCGCCCCGACAGTGAAGCCTTGATCGAGGCTGCGCTTGAACGGGTACCGAAGGCAGAGCGTTTGCTTGATCTCGGCACCGGATCCGGCTGCTTGCTGCTGACGGCCATGCTCGAACTGAATGCTCAAAGCGGAATCGGGATTGATGCTTCTGAGGGCGCGCTTTCGATCGCGCGGCGCAATGCGGCGAAGCTGGGCGTTGCACCGGAGAGGGTGCAGTTCTCGCTTCGCAACTGGCATCAGCCGGGCTGGAGCGATGACCTGGGCACCTTTGAGCTGATCCTGTGCAATCCGCCCTATGTCGAAGCTGAGGCGCAGCTCGATCCCGATGTGCGCGATTTCGAGCCGGCCAGTGCGCTGTTTGCAGGGCCTGAGGGGCTGGACGATTACCGCGCCATCATCCCGCAAATGCGTGAGCTGCTGAATCCGGAAGGCATCGCCATTCTTGAAATCGGCCACACGCAGGCCGATGCAGTCGGAAGGCTCGCGCAAGCTGCGGGTTTCAATAGTGAAATCCGGCATGATCTTGCAAAAAGGCCACGCGCTGTGGTTCTTTGGTAACGAAAATGCCGCTAGGGCTTGGCAAATGCTTTGCGGCTCGCTAGCTGTCGAATCAGACCTGTCGAGGGGCCCTTTGCGCAGATCGACGAGGTCAAGCTCCGAATTACCGCTTTATCTGACCGTTTGGGTCATCCCACCGGTCTCACGCTGGGCGGACACGCGTGCATGACTGCGCGTGTTGTCAGAGAGGGTCGAAATCGGGGTCCACGGGCTGTTCAGGCGCACCATTGAAAACGCGCCCTGGCCACGGATGAGGATAAATTTCCTTTGAATAACAATCGTAACAATCGTCGCCGCGGTCGCGGAAACCGCAACAACCAGGGCGGTGGAGGCAATCAGAACCGGATTGACAGCCGGGCGCGCGGCAATGCGCCGCAGCTTCTCGACAAGTACAAGAAGCTTGCTCAGGACGCGCAGCACAATGGCGACCGGGTTCAGGCCGAATATTACCTGCAGTTTGCCGATCATTACTTCCGCGTGATCGCCGACAACAAGGCGCGGCAGGACGAAGCCCGCGCCAAGCGCAACGATGATCGCGGTCAGTCGAACGATGACGGTGACGACGAAGACGAAGTCGAGAACCGTCGTGACAACCCCAAGCGTGACAAGCGCCGCTCGCGCTCGCGCCGGGATGATCAGGACAACAGCTCGGCAGACGAAGGCGAACAGGGCATCGAAGGTGAAGCCTACGATGATGATGACGACGGCGAAGAGGAAGCTCCCAAGCCCAAGCGTCGCCAGCGCAAGCCCAAGGCCGAAGATCAGGACGAAAAGCCACGCCGCAATTCGCGTGGGCGCAAATCGCGTGATGATGACGAGGCTTCCGGAGAATTCGATTCCTCGGTGCTGCCACCTTCGATCAGCGCCGCAGCCGACGACGGTGATGACGCACTCGAAGCAGTTGGGTGATCGCTGAAGGCGCCGGCCCAAGGGTTGATTCATGACCGATCGGCTGGAGCAATTCGCTGAAACCGCGCGGCGGCATCCAAAGCTGCTTGCGTTGCTGCTCGGGTTGACGGCGGCAACAGGCTATCCGCCGATCCACGCATGGCCGATCGGGCTGTTGAGCGTTGCCGGGCTCGTCTGGCTCATCTTTGATGCGCCGGACTGGCGGGCGGCACTGGGTCGGGGGTGGCTGTTTGGCTGGGCGCATCTGACGCTCGCGAACAACTGGATTGCCACTGCCTTTACCTATCAGGCCAATATGCCTGAATGGCTGGGTTGGCTCGCGGTGCCGCTGCTGTGCATCTATCTTGCGTGGTATCCGGCTCTGGCTGCATTGGCTGCACACCTCTTGGCAAGACGCGCCGGACCCTTGGCGTTCGGACTGGTCTTCGCCGCGGCGTGGATCGTAACCGAATGGCTGCGCAGCTGGGTCTTTACCGGATATCCATGGCCGCCATTGGGGCTGATGCTGCTGGGGGGATGGGAATATGCCGGCTGGGCGCGTTTTCTGCCCTGGACAGGCACCTATGGGCTTTCCGGCCTTGCAGTTCTGATGGCGACGTCAGTGTGGACAGGTGTTACAATCCCGCAACGCACATTTGGCCGCCAGCTCATTGCTTTGGGCGGATTGGCGGCCATCATTACCGCGCCGATGCTGGTTCAGCTTCGATCGAGTGATTCAACCGAAATTCGCTACACCCTTGTGCAGCCTCTCATTCCGCAGGACGAGATCAACGACGCCTCCAAATTCGAAGAGCAGTTCCAGCGCACGGCTGCTCTGACGATGGAGAGCAACGACCAGTCCCGGCTGGTGTTGTGGCCCGAAAGCGCGATCCCCGACTATCTCGAAGACGGCTATCCCGAGCGGTATTATCGCGCGATGACGGCGGGTGCCGATCCGCAATTTGCTCGTGATCGCATCGCACGCACCATTGGCGCGCAATCCACTCTGTTGGCAGGCGTGGTGAACCTCAACATCGGCCCTCGTGAAGACGGAAGCCTCGCCGCGATAAGTGCGCGCAATTCCGTAATAGGGATGGATGGTGAGGGCGCAATCACCCATCACTATGCCAAGGCGCATCTGGTCCCCTATGGCGAATATCTGCCTATGGAACAGTACCTTGGCCTCATCGGGCTGTCCCGGCTGACCGCCGGTACCATTCCGTATATTCCGGGGCCGGGGCCGCAGACACTCGATCTGGGTGAACACGGCAAGGCCGGGGTGCAGATCTGCTACGAGATCGTGTTTTCCGGCCAGGTCGTCGATCGCGGCAATCGGCCCGATTATCTCTTCAATCCGTCCAACGATGGCTGGTTCGGGAGCTGGGGGCCGCCGCAACATCTCGCGCAGGCGCGGATGCGTGCGATCGAGGAAGGGCTACCGGTCTTGCGGTCGACCACCACCGGGATCAGCGCGGTGATCGACGCGAACGGGATTGTCCGTCAGCACATCGCAACAGGCATGTCCGACAAAATCGAAGGCCGTATCCCGGTCGCGAAAGCCCCAACGCTTTTTGCGCAGGCGGGAAACGCTTTACCGCTGGCGTGGGCTGCCTTGCTCGCGCTGTCGGGGCTTGGCTTGCCAAGATTGCTTGCGCTGCGAGGCGCGCGCAGCTAGGGCTCTTGCAATAGACATAAAGGTTTCCTTATATCTGCATAAGGGGCCTTGAAATGGACAGCGAAAGGCCTCGATCCTCATGCGCAGCGACTATCTCTTCACTTCCGAAAGCGTTTCCGAAGGGCATCCGGACAAGGTTTCGGATCAGATTTCGGACGCAATCGTCGATCTGATGCTGGCGAAGGACCCGGAGGCCCGCGTTGCCTGCGAAACCATGACCACCACGCAGCGCGTCGTCCTGTCCGGCGAAATCCGCTGCAAGCCGATGTATGACGACAAGAACGAGGACTGGAAGTTCAACGGTTACTGGGCCCCCGGTGCGCGCGACGAGATTGAAAGCGTGGTGCGCAAGACGGTGAAGGACATCGGTTACGAGCAGGATGGCTTCCACTGGAAGACGCTTACTTTTGAAAACCACCTGCACGGCCAATCCGCGCATATCGCGCAAGGCGTCGATGCCGGTGCCGATGGTTCGAACAAGGATGAAGGCGCGGGTGACCAGGGCATCATGTTCGGCTTTGCCTGTGACGAAACCCCCGACCTGATGCCAGCAACGCTGGATTACAGTCACAAGATTCTCGAGCAGCTGGCGAAGGATCGCCATTCCGGTGCTGCGCCCTTCCTTGAGCCCGACGCCAAGAGCCAGGTCACGCTGCGCTACGAGAACGGCAAGCCGGTCGCCTGCACGGCGGTGGTGGTCAGCACCCAGCACGCCGGAGGCTACGATCAGGGCGAGAAGGAAGCCGAGCTCAAGTCCTATGTGAAAGGCGTTGTCTCGGCGATCCTGCCGGAAGGGTTCCTCTCTGACCAAACGATCTGGCACATCAATCCGACCGGAAGCTTCGTGATCGGCGGTCCTGATGGCGACGCGGGGCTTACCGGCCGCAAGATCATCGTCGACACTTACGGCGGTGCAAGCCCCCACGGTGGCGGTGCTTTCAGCGGCAAGGACCCGACAAAGGTTGATCGCAGCGCGGCCTATATCACCCGCTATCTGGCGAAGAATGTTGTAGCGGCGGGTCTGGCCACGCGCTGCACGATCCAGATTGCCTATGCGATCGGCGTGTCCGAGCCGCTGTCGCTCTATGTCGATACTCATGGCACTTGCGCCGAAGGCGTGACCGATGCTGGAATCGAAGACGCGATCAAGAGCATCGCCAAGCTGGGCGGGCTGACCCCGCGCGGGATCCGTACGCATCTGGGTCTGAACAAACCGATCTATCGCAAGAGCGCGGCCTATGGCCATTTCGGCCGCACGGCCGAGGGCGATTTCTTCCCGTGGGAACGGACCGATCTGATCGAAGATTTGAAGGCAGCGCTGGCCTGATCTGGTAGAGTGCCGGGAATGGAAACCCCCGGCACGCACCCCGGCAGAATCATCGAACTGGACGCGCTTCGCGGCGTGGCCGTGATCGGTATCGTCTGGATGAATGTGCTGGTTTTTGCGATGCCGGGCCAGTCCTATTACAATCCGATGGCCTGGGGGCCGGGCATTGGTGAAGCGAGCGCGATCGATCGTCTGATCTGGGCCGCCAGCTTCGTTTTCGTCGAAGACAAATTCCGCACCCTGTTCGCCATGCTGTTTGGTGCAGGATGCCTGATCCTGATCGAGCGCAGCCAGTCGCGCAAATGGCAGGCGCATTTCGCGCGCATGGCGGTGCTGTTTGGCATCGGACTGGTGCATGCCGTGCTTGTGGCCAGCAATGACGTGCTTCGTGCCTACGCGCTGGCCGGATTGGCCCTGCCACTGCTTGCCCACCTTTCGGCGCGCGAACTCTATGCGATCGCTATCGGCCTGGTGGTGCTTCATTCCGGGGCAGGGCTGGTAATGTTCGGAGGTGCTGTTCTCGATCACCTCAACGGGCTCACCACGAGCGATGCCGCCCTGTTCGCAGAGCGCAATTTCGGCCGCGACGAAGCTGCCATCCGTTATTCGCTTTCGATCGGCGCAGAAGGCTTCTCGGAGCGTGTCCTGCGAAGGCTCAACAGCATACCGCAACAAATTGTCGCCATCAGCGGATCGCTGCCGCTCAACCTCGCCGCGATGACCTTGGGCATGGGGCTGTGGAAGCAACGGATGCTGGCGGGCGAGTGGCGCACTTATCTGTTGCAACGTCTTGCAGCGGTTTGCGCCCTGGTCGCGATACCCGGATTGCTGGCGCTGGTGTGGTGGACCGCGCAAAGCGATTTTTCCGGAGCCGTCGCAGGCGCTTCAACTCTGCTGATTTCCGCTCCTTTCGACACCCTGCTGGGCCTTGCCTATGCCGCACTGGCAATGGCGTTCTTCGCGCCCGGAGGAGCCCTCACCGTGCGGCTCGCGGCGGTGGGCAGGCTCTCGCTTACGAACTACCTGATGACTTCGGTGATTTTCGGCGCGATCTTTGCCGGCTGGGGGCTTGGCCTGTTCGGATCGGTCAGCCGGAGCGAAGCTTTCGCGCTCAGCCTTGTGCCGGTTGTCGCGATGCTCCTGTGGTCACCCGTGTGGCTTACAAGGTTCGGACAGGGGCCGTTTGAACGGTTGTGGCGGGCGGGAGCGCGCTTGCTCGCCTAGTCGTCTTCGCCCAGCATCGGCGATGGCCGATCGAACGCCAGTTCGGCATCCGAGAATGTAAAGGGACTGCGCACACCCGGCATTCCGCCCAGATCGACCCTCAACCCGCGCGCCAGTACCTGCGGATCGGCCAACACCTCGTCCAACCGGTTGATGGGTCCTCCCGGAACGCCCGCTGCATGACAGGCTTCGAGCAGACCTTGCTTCGTCCAACCCGCCGTTGCCATCGCAATTTCGGCATCCAGCGCCTTTGCGTTTGCCGTTCTGTCGCCATTCCTTTCGAAGCGCGGGTCGGACGACAAATGGCTCAAGCCCAGCACATCCATCAGCTTGTGAAACAGTCCGTCGTTTGCCGGAGCCAGGATCACGTGTCCGTCACTCACCGGAAAGACGCCATAGGGCGCAACCTGCGCGTGGGCATTGCCCATGCGCGGGGGATTGTCGCCGGTCGTGAAATAATAGGTCGCCTGATTGGCAAGCAAAGCCACTGAGGAGTCCATCAGGCTTATGTCGACATGCTGGCCCATCCCCGTGCGCACACGCTGAAGCAAGGCCGCCTGAATGCCGTTTGCCGCCCAAACGCCGGTTGAAAGGTCGGAAATCGAAATCCCCATCTTCACCGGATAACCTTCGGGGTCGCCGGTCAGCGACATGAAGCCACTCATGCCCTGAACCACGAAATCATATCCGGCTTCATGCGCCCTTGGACCTGTCTGCCCAAAGCCCGTGATCGAACAGTAGACCAGCCCCGGATTGGTGGCTGCAACAGCTTCGTAATCCAGCCCGAACTTCGCAAGACTGCCGGTCTTGAAGTTCTCGATCAGGACATCGGCACCCGCGATTAGGCCCTTCACCCGTTCCAGATCGGCGTCGTTCTTGAAATCGGCGACTATTGACCGCTTTCCGCGATTGCAGGCGTGGTAATAGGCGGCTTCCCGGCGGGTCTTGCCATCGGCACCCACACGCTCGACCCAGGGCGGGCCCCATTGCCGTGTGCCATCGCCTTCGGGGCTTTCAACCTTGATTACATCCGCGCCCAGATCGGCAAGGATCTGACCGCAGAACGGCCCGGCCAGCACCCGTGCCAGCTCTACCACCTTCAGCCCGGCCAGCGGCGACCGAGGATTGCGCGGGGTCGCCAGCCACATGGATCAGGCGTGCTCCAGCGCCACTTCGTAACGCGCGGTGGTGCTGGCGGCGATATCAGCCTCGCTCACCCCCGGCGCCAGTTCGATCAGCTGGAAAGCAGCGCCTTTCTCCGGACGTTTGAACACTGCAAGGTTGGTAATGATCATGTCGACCACGCCCGCGCCCGTCAGCGGCAATGTGCATTCGGGAATGAACTTGGGCGAACCGTCCTTGGCAGTGTGATCCATCACCACGATGATTTTCTTGACCCCGGCGACAAGATCCATCGCGCCGCCCATGCCCTTGATCATCTTGCCGGGAATCATCCAGTTGGCGATATCGCCGTTCTCGGCCACTTCCATCGCGCCCAGCACAGTAAGGTCGATGTGCCCTCCGCGGATCATCGAAAAGCTTGTTGCGCTGTCGAAATAGGCGCTGTGCGGCAATTCGCTGATGGTCTGCTTGCCCGCGTTGATCAGATCGGGATCAACCTCGTCATCATAGGGAAACGGGCCGATGCCCAGCATCCCGTTCTCGCTCTGCAGCGTCACCAGCATTCCTTCTGGAATGTGGTTGGCCACCAGTGTCGGGATGCCGATGCCCAGATTGACGTAATAGCCATCGCGCAATTCCTTGGCCGCACGCGCAGCCATTTGATCGCGGGTCCATCCTGCGGCTTGTGCGGTCATTATCGGGCCCTTTCGGAAAGCAGCGGGGTCGGGATCAGGAACCAGCCTTCCCCGATCATCGGTTCGAGCGCGCGCGCATCAGCTGGATTGAGCAGGTAGTCGAACAATTCATGGAAGTCCGAACGTTCATCGCCGGCTATCGCGATCAGGCAGGAAGTCTGCGCCAGTTGATCGCGGCGCAGCTGCTTGCGTTCGTCAGACGATCGCATCAGCAGCACGTCGTCGGTCCCGAGCGGATCGAGACCGGAACGGAAAAGGGCGATGCGGATCTCGTTTTCCTTGTCCGCAGCCAGGCCCGAAATCCAGGCGATCGCCACGCCCTTGCGCCGCAATTCCGCCAGTCGCTGAGCGAGCGCCGGTGATGCGCTGGTTATATCGACCGGGAGCAGGTCTTCGCCCTTCGGATCGAGATCGATCAGGACGGTGGACGTGCTTTGCGCGCATTCCATTCGGTCGGGTCGGAGCGCGGTTGCATCGATCAAGACTGCCGATGCCCGATCCGGGCCGGTTCCCGGTTGCATCAGGAACTCGGGTGAGGATGCATAGCTGAAGAACGGATCGAAAAAGGTGCCGCCCGCTGTCGCCGGAGCGGCGCTCGGCACGGCGACCAGACCGCCTGCGGCTGGTGCTTCGGCACGGGTGCGCGGAACAGCTGCTTCGGACACGGCAGGAACCGCAGCGGAGGTCGTTGCCGGAACGGGCGCGGGTGCGATGGCAACAGTCTGAGCCGGAGCTGGAGCCGGAGGCGGAGCAACTGGCATCGGCGTCGGTGCTGGTGCTGGTGTCGGCGCTGGTGCTGGCGCAGCCGGAGCGGCTGTCGTTGTGGCAAGGGCTGGAACACGTTCGAGCGCGCTCATGCTGCTGGCGACGGTCGCTGCGGCAGACGGGGCCTCTTCGGCTTCGGCCATCTCGGCCAGCTCGCCAGCCACCAGAACAGGCTCGGGTTCCGGCGCTGGGGCATTGACTATTGTTGGAGCCGGCCCTTCGACAGCTTCAACCTCGGCTTCGACCGTTTCCACTGCCGCCACCGCAGCGCTTGCGGTCGCCACGGTTACCTCGGGTTGGCTGGGCGCCGGTGCGGCAACAGCCGCAGTAGTGGCTGCCACAGCGGGGGAGTCGGCGCTGTCGGCTGCGTCATCAGCGCCTGTGCGCCCTTCGCCTGCCATCAGGCCGCCTGCAACGATTGGGAATGCCGCCGCGACGCAGCCCTGCAAGGCAAAGGCCGCCCCGCAGGCAAGCGCGAGCTTGATCTTCTTCTGGCGTTCCATCGCGCTGTTCATGCTTCCTCCCGTTCACGCACCGTGCGGAATTCGATTTTCTTGTCATAGGGCGCGCCCAGGACCAGCCGGTTCACGAACACGCCGGGCAAATGCACTTCGTCGGGGTTCAGCGCCCCTGCTGGCACGATTTCCTCGACTTCGGCGATACACACCTTGCCGCAAGTGGCGGCAGGCTGGTTGAAATTGCGCGCGGTCTTGCGGAAAATCAGGTTGCCGGTTTCGTCGGCTTTCCAGGCCTTGACGATCGACAGATCGGCAAAGATTCCGCGCTCCAGAATATAGGTCGACATGACGCCGTCCTGATCGGGGAATTCCTTGTGTTCCTTGCCTTCGGCAACCTGCGTTCCCACGCCGGTCTTGGTGTAGAAACCCGGTATCCCTGCGCCGCCGGCGCGCATCCGCTCTGCCAAGGTGCCTTGTGGGCAGAATTCGACTTCGAGTTCGCCGGAAAGGAACTGGCGTTCGAATTCCTTGTTCTCGCCGACATAGGATGAAATCATCTTCTTGACCTGCCGCGTGCGCAGCAGCTTGCCGATCCCTTCGTTGTCGATCCCGGCATTGTTGCTGGCGAAAGTCAGGCCTGTGACGCCGCTGTCGCGAATGGCATCAAGCAGGCGTTCGGGAATGCCGCAAAGGCCAAAGCCTCCAGCGGCGATCAGCATGTCGTTGGCGATTACGCCTTCGAGAGCGGCGGCGGCATCCGGATATATCTTTGACATCTTAGGGGTGCGATCCTCGCAATCTTGTCTCGTTTCTGCGTCGCGGATGACGCATCGCCCCGGACACTCAGGAAGGCGCGGCGGCAAGCGCTGATTAGTCCCTCAAAGCCCCGCTGTCACGACCCCGCGTTCATGTGTGAAAACTCTGCCATCTTGCTGCAGTGCAAAACCGAAGAACGCCAACATGCATAAAAAATAGGCAAATGAGTAAAGATTGGGCTGCTAAATGTGCAATGGACGACCTAAAACTGAAAGATTTTGCGGCACATGTTGCATATCATGCAATTTATCATGCGGCTTTCGCACTTGCACAAAACTTTCGATCTGATCATATCAGACCGTGCCTTTCAGGCATCCTCTCCCAAACTTTCAAGCCCGGCCTTTGTGCCGGGCTTTTTTCTGCCCTTCGCAAACGGCATTCGCGACCGCGATGCCCGTCCATGCGGATTGAGGGCATTTGCAATCAGGAATTCCGGACCTTAGCTAGATCGCGTCAACGCTTTCACGAAGTTCACGCGCAAAGGATCCGAAAATGGCCGATGTCGACGCTGCCGCCCCGAGCCGCACTGCGCGCCTGCAAGTAGCCCCTGCGCGGCAGGAAGAATCAGGTCAAGGCATTGCTCGTATGCCGCGATCGGCGTTCCAGAAGCTGGGCATTACCGAAGGCGACGTGGTCGAGATCAAGGGGAAGCGCACAACCGCCGCAATCGCCATGGCCGCCTATCAGGAAGACGACACGCTCGATGTCGTCCGCCTCGACGGGCTTCAACGCGGCAATGCCGAAGCCGGATCGGGCGAGCATGTCGAAATCAGCGTTGCCGAATCGCGCCCCGCGACGCGCGTGGTGTTCGCCCCGGCGCAGCGTGAGATGCGACTGCAAGGGCCGACACAGGCACTGAAGCGCAATTTCTTCCGCAAGCCGCTCGTCGCGGGCGATCTGGTGGCGACCACAGGGCAGCAGCCGGTACAGAACATGCCGCCCGATGTCCGCCAGCTGCTGCGCGCTCCGGCCTATGCGCTGACGCAGATCCGCCTTTCGGTGCATTCGACCAGCCCCAAGGGAATCGTCCACATTGACGACAACACCGAAGTCGAACTGCGCACCGAATTCGAAGAGCCGCGCGATGCCCGCGCCGTCGTCAATTACGATGACGTCGGCGGGATGGAGGACACGATCCGGGCCTTGCGCGAAATGGTGGAATTGCCGCTGCGCTATCCCGAACTCTTCACCCGTCTCGGTGTCGATCCGCCCAAGGGGGTGCTGCTGCATGGCCCGCCGGGAACGGGCAAGACCCGGCTGGCGCAGGCAGTTGCGAACGAAAGCGATGCCGAATTCTTCACCATCAACGGTCCGGAAATCATGGGCTCCGGCTATGGTGAAAGCGAAAAGCGGCTACGCGAAGTGTTCGAGGAGGCGACCCGCGCCGCCCCCGCAATCATCTTCATCGACGAGATCGATTCGATCGCGCCCAAACGGACACAGGTGCCCGGGGAGGCCGAAAAACGTCTGGTTGCGCAACTGCTTACCCTGATGGACGGGATCGAATCGCGCGCCAATCTCGTGGTGATCGCTGCAACCAACCGTCCGGATGCGATTGACGAGGCGCTGCGCCGTCCAGGCCGGTTTGACCGCGAAATCGTGATCGGTGTGCCCGATCAAGGTGGACGCCGGGAAATCCTGTCGATCCACACCCGCGGCATGCCTCTGGAGGACAAGGTCGATCTGAGCGAGCTCGCGCGGGTCACGCATGGCTTTGTCGGAGCGGACATTGCGGCGCTGACGCGAGAGGCCGCGATTGACGCCGTGCGCCGGATCATGCCCCGGCTCGACCTTGATGAACGCACCATTCCGCAAGACGTGCTGGATGATCTTTGCGTCACCCGCGATGATTTCCTGAGCGCGCTGAAACGCGTCCAGCCATCGGCCATGCGCGAAGTCATGGTGCAGGTCCCAAACGTCGGTTGGGACAATATCGGCGGTGTCGGCGATGCCATCGACAAGCTCAAGGAAGGGATCGAACTCCCGCTCAAGAACCCGGAAGCGTTCCGGCGGCTTGGCATCCGCCCGGCCAAGGGGTTCCTGCTTTATGGCCCGCCGGGCACAGGCAAGACCCTGCTGGCAAAGGCGGTGGCAAAGGAGGCGGAGGCTAACTTCATCTCGATGAAAAGCTCCGATCTTCTGTCCAAATGGTATGGCGAGAGCGAGCAGCAGATCGCCAAGCTGTTCGCCCGCGCGCGTGCCGTCGCGCCTTGCGTCATCTTCATCGACGAAATCGACAGCCTCGTTCCCGCACGCGGTTCAGGGCAGGGCGAGCCGCAAGTTACGGGCCGTGTCGTCAACACCATCCTTGCCGAAATGGACGGACTGGAGGAGCTGCAATCGGTGATCGTGGTGGGGGCAACCAATCGCCCGGCGCTGGTCGATCCCGCCTTGCTGCGCCCGGGCCGGTTTGACGAGCTTGTCTATGTCGGCACCCCCGACAAGGCGGGCCGCGAGCATATTCTCGGCATTCACACCCGCAACATGCCGCTCGCCAGCGATGTCGATCTGGCCGAAGTTGCCACGCAGACCGAACGCTTCACCGGTGCCGATCTTGAAGATGTCGTGCGCCGTGCCGGTCTTGGCGCGCTGCGCCGACTCGGCGGCGAGGTGAGCGAAGTGGCGATGCAGGATTTCGTGGAAGCCCTGAAAGACAGCCGCGCCACCGTTACCGCGCAAATGGAAGCCGAATATCGCAAGATGCGCGGCGAGCTGAAGAAGCGCGCGGCAGAGGTGAACCCGATCGGGTTTTTCTCGCCGGAGCATCTGGAACCAGCCCGAGCAAAGAAGCACGGCGAACCGGAGAAGGATTGAACCCTACAGCTTGCTCGCGGCGTAGAGGGCCATGGCGGCCAGCACCGTGAATAGCAGGGCGAACCCTGCGTAGATCATCACGCTTTGTTCGTGGATAACTACGGCTGTGGCGAGATCGAGATACCGGCCCTCTTCATTGTAGGGCAGGCCGCGCCTCGCGTTCCATCTGCCGCCACAGATCAACGCGCCGATCAGGCAAAAAGCACTGATCGTGCGCATCAGCCATCGCATCAATGCGCTGCGTCCCAGCTTGCTCCCGTCCCGATATCCACCGCCAGTGGCACGCTAATGTCGACCGCTGGCAGCGCGGCCTCCGACATGAGTCGTTCAATGACGGGCGAAGCCTTGGCCACGTCGCCTTCGGGCAGTTCGAACACCAGTTCGTCGTGCACCTGCAACAGCATCTTCACATCGTGCAGGCCCGCATCGCGCAGAGCCGGGAGCATCCGTGCCATTGCACGCTTGATGATGTCGGCGCTGGTGCCCTGTATTGGCGCGTTGATCGCGGCGCGTTCGGAACCCTGGCGCTCGGCCTGATTGGACGATTTGATCCGCGGGAACCACGTCTTGCGCCCGAACAGTGTCTCCGAATATCCCCGCGCTCGCACCGTTTCGAGCGTTTCGTGGATGTAACGCTGAATGCCCGGAAAGCGCTGGAAGTAGGTGTCGATCATCTCCTGCGCTTCGTCAGGTTCGACCTCGAGCCGTCCTGCAAGACCCCACCGCGAAATGCCGTAGAGAATTGCGAAGTTGATGGTCTTTGCCCGCGCGCGGGTGTCGCGGGTGACTTCACCGAACATCTCCGTCGCGGTGCGTGCGTGAATGTCCTCCCCATTGGCGAAAGCCTGTTTGAGCGTATCGACATCCGCCATGTGTGCAGCGAGCCTGAGCTCGATCTGGCTGTAGTCGGCGGCGAGCAAAACGTTGCCTTCTTCCGGCACGAAGGCTTCGCGGATCTGGCGGCCGATAGGGGTTCGGATCGGAATGTTCTGAAGATTTGGATCGGTCGAGGAAAGTCGGCCAGTCTGCGCTCCGACAAGGCTGTAGCTGGTGTGGACGCGCCCTGTCGTCGGATTGATCTGCGCCTGCAATGCATCGGTGTAGGTCGATTTCAGCTTCGACAGATGGCGCCATTCCAGCACCTTGTTGGCGATTGGCGCGCCCTCTGCCGCCAGCTTCTCCAGCACCGAATGATCGGTCGAATAGGCGCCGCTCTTGCCCTTCTTCCCGCCTTTGAGGCCCATTTGTTCGAACAGCACTTCGCCCAGTTGCTTGGGCGATCCGACTGCGAATTGCTGGCCGGCGATCTCGTGGATTTCGCCTTCGAGTTTGGCGGTTTCGGTGGCGAATTCCTCGGACAGCTTGGCCAGCCTTGCACGATCAACCTTGATCCCTTCCCGCTCCATCCGCGCAACGACAGGGATCAACGGCCGGTCGACCCGTTCGTAGATTTTGCTGCCGCCCTCGGTCGCCAGACGCGGTTTCAGATGACGATAAAGGCGCAAGGTGACATCCGCGTCTTCCGCTGCATACTCCGTCGCCCGGTCAAGCGGGACTTCGCCAAAGGGAATCGCCTTCTTGCCGGTTCCGCAAACGTCCTTGAACGCCAGCGGAGTGTGCAGCAGGTGTCGCTCGGACAATTCGTCCATGCCATGGCCGCCGCCCATGCCTTCACCACGGCCTGCGTCGAGATCGAAGCTGATGACCATCGTGTCCTCGATCGGAGACACTGCGATGCCGACCCGCGCCAGCACGTTGAGATCGTATTTGCCGTTCTGGAAAACCTTGGTGACGCTGTCGTCCTCAAGCATCGGTTTCAGCGTGGCGATGGCCTGATCCATCGGAACCTGATCGGGCTTTTCCGCGAACATGTCCGACCCGCCATGAGCAAGCGGGATGTAGCAGGCATCGTTGGGGCCAAGCGCGAGGCTGACACCGACAAGGTCCGCCTGGATCGCGTCCAGCGAGGTGGTTTCGGTGTCGACTGCCACCAGCCGGGCGGCAATGGCCCGGGCAACCCAATGTTCCAGCCGTTCGAGCGTCTGAACGGTTTCATAGGCAGTGCGATCGACCTTGGGCATTTCGGGAAGCGGCTGGCGATTGCCCTCGGGCGTGCCGGCATCCCCTTCCTTATCCGCCTTTGCCGGGTTGAGATTGTTCGCGCGTTCGGGGGATCCCGCTCCAGCGCCGAGCCGCTTGAGCAGCGAGGTGAAGCCGTGCTGTTGCAGGAATTGCGCGAGCGGTTCGGGCGGCACCCCGTCCAGCAGGAAATCATCCAGCGGTTCGGGCAGGTCGCAATCTTCCTTGAGCGCCACGAGCACACGGCTCATTTCGGCATCCGCGCGCCCTTCGATCAGCCGCTCCTTCAGCTTCGAAGGTTTCATCTCCGGAGCCTGATCGAGCGCGGCCGTCAGCGAACCGTGTTCGGCAATCAGTTTCGACGCGGTCTTGGGGCCGATGCCGTAGATGCCCGGAATATTGTCAACGCTGTCGCCCATCAGCGCGAGAACATCGCCGACCAGTTCAGGCCTGACCCCGAACTTCTCCTGCACCTCGTCAATGTAGATGCGCTGCGACTTCATCGTATCGAGCATGTCGATGCGCGCGCCGTTTTCCTCTCCGACAAGCTGCATCAGGTCCTTGTCGGACGAAACGATGGTAACGTCCCATCCCTGACGCTGCGCGGCGCGGGCATAGGAAGCGATCAGATCGTCAGCCTCAAGGCCCGATTCCTCGATGCAAGGCAGGCTGAAAGCACGCGTCGCGTCGCGAATCAGCGGAAATTGCGGGCGCAGGTCTTCGGGCGGTTCGGGCCGGTTGGCCTTGTATTCGGGGTATATCTCGTTGCGGAAGCTCTTCGAATCCTTGTCGAGGATCACCGCGAGGTGAGTCGGTCCGTCAGCCTCGTCGAGATCGGTCGCCAGCTTCCACAGCATGGTGGTGTAGCCATAGACCGCGCCCACCGGCGTGCCCTCAGGGTTGGTGAGCGGTGGGAGCCGGTGATAGGCGCGGAAAATGTAGGACGATCCATCGACGAGATAGAGATGCTTGTGCTCGCTTGACATGCGGGCGGTGCTAGCATCGGTTGCACAGGCGCGTAAGCCGCTTTAATGCACGCCTCCGGACATTGTTGCAGTCGTTCAGCCTGCCCTGAGCCCCTCCTGAAAAGGGGCAAAAACATGGCGAAAATGTGTCGGCCTGCCTTATTTCGCTTGCAATGCCACAATCTCGCCATTATTTCAGGTCGTGAAGTCGGGGGTCAGAAGCCGGCTTTGGCGTGCGTCCGGATCATCGGACCACGCGCCAATCACTCGCTGAACAAGGATTTCATATTATGCGTAAGATCGTTCTTGCTGCTGCAATCGCCACCTCGGCTCTGGGCCTCGCTGCTTGCGGCGAAACCGCTGATTCCGTCGCTGAAACCGGTGACGCAATGGCTGCCGACGCTGAGTCGATCGCCGAAGACGCGACCGCGACCGCTGAAGAAGGCGCAGAAGCCGTTGAAGGCGCTGCTGCTGAAGGCGCAGAAGCTGTTGAAGCTGGTGCAGAAGCTGCTGGCGACGCCGCTGAAGCTGCTGCTGCTGAAGCTGAAGCCATGGTGGAAGGCGAGTAATTCGCTCTCCGTCATCGCCATCAGGCTTTGACTAAAGAAAAGGCGGTGCCGCGAGGCGCCGCCTTTTTCTTTGCCCGGTCTTTTTCCTGGCTCGCAATGCAGCCGTTCAGCCGCCGGTGCGGTCAGCGCTGGTCCAGTTCCGGTTCTGACGCGCCCTGACGTTGAAACCGTCGTAAAGCGCGCGGGCGATCGCCGCGATCCTCGCCTCACGTGCCGAACGCGATCCTTGCCCGGTTACGTAAATCGCCACTGCAATCGCGCGGCCATCGGGTGTTTCGATGATCCCGACATCGCTGGAAGTGTTGTTGAGCGATCCTGTCTTGTGGCTCACACGGGCTTCATCGGGCATGTGTGCCACGATCCGGCGTTGGCCGGTGACCGTGCGGCTCATCGCGCCAAGCAGCACCTGGCGGCTCTGATCCGAAAGGAAAGCACCGCGATAGAGCCCTTCGAGCAGCTTCACCATCGCACGCGGAGTTGCGGCATCACGGGGATCGATCCAACTCGCAGGATCATACTCGCCATCATCGCGCACCAGCGTGGCAATGTCGCGGTCGATCGAGAACTCTTCGATACCCTGCCGCCGCATCCAGTCGTTGACCTTTTCCGGCCCGCCGACAGCTGCGAGCAACGCGTCGGTTGCAGGATTGCTCGAACGGGTGATCATGATCTCGATCAGGTCGATCGCGGGCATGTACTGCCCTTCGCGCACCGGAGCGGCGGGTGATGAGAACTTGGCCGAACGGATCGGGATCAGCAGGGGGAATTCCGAAGTCAGCGAATAGCGGCCCTGCTCGACCATTTCGAGATAGGTTGCCGCCACCGCAATCTTGCTGGTCGATGCCATCGGGAACAATTGATCGCCCAGCACCATGATTTGCTCGCCAGTAGCGAGATCGCGCGCCGCCACGCCAATTCGCCCCTGAGCCCCATCGGCGAGTTCCGCGATGCGCTGTTCAAAGCCGCTCGAGTAGATCGCCTCGAAACTCTGTGGTTCGCGCATTTCGGTGCCGAATGCGTCATCAAAGCTGGATTGAAGCTCGTTGGTCTGTGCTGCCGCAGGCAACGACAGCAGCGCCGCGAAAGCTGCAAAAGCAGTTGCGAAACGTTTGAGAAGGGTCGGTCGGTTCGGGGAAGCCATCAGCCAGAAATACTCCAAACGGGGTTAGTGGCGACTTAACGAAAGATTCTACGTTGGCCGGATTCGTCGCGGCAAGAACCCGGTTCGTCTGGTGCGACGAAATGTGCGCGGCACGCGACCGGAGTTGTGAAACCACTCCAGAATGGAACATTCGCGCCATTGGAAGGTTCCTGTTTTGCCTTCATCGATATCGGTTGCGGTATTGTCATCGCAGCCTTGACTGCACCGTGCAGTCGGGCAGACAGAGCCGCTCCATCACTCAACAGGGACGATCATGATTACACCACGCAACGCTGTTTCGGGTTCTCGCGCTATTCTCACTGCCATGCTGCTGGGCGGATCGACGCTGGCGATGGCGCAGACGGCGCCGATCGTGCAGCCGGGTGCTCCGGGTCAGGCGGGCCGCACTTTGACCGCTGAAGAAGCGACCGAACTGGCCAAGGCAACCTATGTCAAAGCCGACGTGGCTTTCATGCAGGGCATGATCGTCCACCATCAGCAGGCCGTGGAGATGGCCAAGCTGGTTGAGGATCGCACCAATAACGAAGAAGTCGTCACCGTTGCCGGCCGCATCCTTTCGAGTCAGGCCGACGAAATCGAATTCATGAACCAGTGGCTGGCAGATCGCGGTGAAAAGACCGTGATGGTCGGCATGGATCATTCAGGGATGGATCACTCCAGCATGGATCACTCGATGCATGCGATGGTGGATCATTCGCAGATGTCCGGCATGGCGACCCCTGAGCAGTTGGCGAAGCTTGCCTCGCTTGAGGGTGCTGAGTTCGATCGCATGTTCCTTGGCCTGATGATTGCCCACCACGAAGGCGCGATCGACATGGTCGAGGCGTTGCTGCGTCAGGCAGGCAGCGCGGCAGACCCGGTGCTGTTCCGCTTCGTCAGCGATGTCGAAAATGATCAGAACGCCGAGATCAAGCGCATGGACGTGTTGCTCGCCGGGATTTCGCCCGATCCGCGCGCCAAACTGGCGGCTGGCTTCGATGATGCCGGCGAAGCGATCATGAACCTGCGCCACGTCGTCAGCCTGCGCAAGCCGGCGGGTTTCTTCGATCCGGGCAATCCGGCTGATCTGCGTCCGGCCTTGCCTCCTCGCGAGGAAGAAAAGGACGAAAAGGCTGAAGGCGCCGCAGAAGCAACGCCGGCCCCTGCTGCGGAGGCCGCTGAAGGCGAAGCCGAGCCCGAAGCCGGTGAAAGCCTGACCCAGTTTGCAGAGCGTTCGCCGCTGCTCGATTTCGCCAATACCGACATGGCGTTCTTCGACGACATCATGGTTGCGGGGAACTATCACGGCTTCAACATCTACCGCCTTGGCGAAGATGGCGTGCCCAACCTGCTCAGCTCCGTCGTATGTCCGGGTGGCCAAGGTGACGTTTCGGTTCTTGGCAATATCCTGATCATGAGCGTCGAGCAGACCCGTGGCCGGGTCGATTGCGGCCTGCAGGGTGTCGAGGAAGAGGTGAGTGCCGAACGGTTCCGCGGTCTGCGTGTGTTCGACATCTCCGATCTTTCTGCTCCGCGTCAGGTCGGGCAGGTCCAGACCTGCCGAGGCAGCCACACGCATTCGATCGTCAGCGCCAATGAAGAACGCCTGATCGTCTACAACTCGGGCACGTCGCGCATCCGTGAAGAAGAGGAACTCGCGGGCTGCATCGACAATCCGGCTGACAGCCGCACCGCCTATTTCAGCATCGACGTGATCGAAATACCGCTCGCTGACCCGTCACGCTCGCGCATCATCAGCAGCCCGCGCGTTTTCGCCGATGACGAAACCGGCGAGATCGCTGGCCTGTGGCAAGGCGGCGAAAGCGAGCCGGGTGCGCAGGATACCCGCCGGACCGATCAGTGCCACGACATCACCGTGTTCCCGGCGCTGAACCTCGCCGCAGGCGCATGCTCGGGCAACGGCATCCTGATGGATATCTCCGATCCGATGAACCCGAAGCGCATCGATGCGGTGTTCGACAAGGGCTTTGCCTATTGGCACTCGGCGACGTTCAACAACGATGGCACCAAGGTGATCTTCACCGATGAATGGGGCGGCGGTGGCCGTCCGCGCTGCAAGGCATCGGACCCGATGACCTGGGGCGCCAATGCAATCTATGACATCGTCGACGGTAAGCTGGAGTTCCGTAGCCACTACAAGATGCCCGGGCCGCAGGGCGACAAGGAAAACTGCGTCGCGCACAACGGCTCGATCATCCCTGTCCCCGGCCGCGATATTTTCGTGCAGTCGTGGTATCAGGGTGGCATCAGCGTGATGGACTTCACCGACAGCAGCAACCCCGTTGAAATAGCGTTCTTCGATCGCGGCCCCATCAGCGATGAGCAGTTGGTGGTTGGCGGGTACTGGTCGTCCTATTGGTACAACGGACGCATCTACGGCACCGAAATCACCCGCGGCGTCGATGTGTTTGCTCTGGAGCCGAGCGAATTCCTGACTGCCGAGGAAATCGCCGCTGCTGAAGCCGCCAGCTACGAGGACACCCGCTTCAACCCGCAAACGCAGACCCAGGTGACCTGGGATGCAAGCGTGATCGAAGCGATCGAAGCGGCTCGCAAGGGCGGCTAAGGCACCCATAAAGCCAAAACAAAAAAGGGCCGGGGTAGCGATTGCTGCCCCGGCCCTTTGCTTTGGCGTTCAGCTGTTGATCAGGCCTCGCCGGCCTTTACCGAAGCGATCCAGTTGTCGACCATCTTTTCGAGGATCGGCAGCGGCACCGAACCTCCGCCCAGAACGGTATCGTGGAAGCCGCGAATGTCGAAATCATCCCCCAGTTCCTGCAGCGCCTTGGCGCGCAGTTCCTGAATGCGGATCATGCCGATCTTGTAGCTGGTGGCCTGCCCCGGCATCACGAAATAGCGTTGCACTTCGCTGCGTGCGACGGTTTCCGGGTTGGGCGAGTTTTCGAGGCAATAGGCAACCGCTTCATCCTCGGTCCAGCCCTTGGCGTGGATGCCGGTGTCGACGACCAGACGGATTGCACGCCACATTTCGCTCTGCAGTCGGCCAAACTCCGAATAGGGGTCTTCGTAGCCGCCCATTTCCTTGGCCAGCGCTTCGGCATAAAGCGCCCAGCCTTCGCCATAGGCGGAGATGAAGCCGCCCTGCGAACGGAACCGCGGCACGCCTTCCAGTTCCTGTGCGATCGACACCTGCATGTGGTGGCCCGGATTGCCTTCGTGATAGGCGATTGCCTCCAGCGGCGGGATCGGCATGGCTGTCATGTCGGAAAGGTGCGCGTAGTAGATCCCGGGACGCGAACCGTCAGGGGTGCCCGGGCGATAGTGCTGTGCGGCGCCATCCTGCTCGCGGAATGCCTCCACCCGGCGCACCTCAAGCGCGGCCTTGGGCAGGCGCCCGAAGAATTCGGGCAGGCGCTCGGTCAGCTTGTTGATGTGCATGGTCGCACGGTCGATATAGGCCTGCGCCCCGGCTTCATCGTCCGAGAAGAAGAATTGCGGATCTTCGCGTGTGAACACGAAGAACTCCTGCAGGCTCCCTTCGAAACCGGTCTTTGCCATGATCGCTTCCATCTCGCCGCGAATCCGCGCGACCTCGGCAAGGCCAAGATCGTGGATCTCATCCGCGGTCAGATCGGTCGTGGTCATGTCCTTGAGCCGGTCGGCGTAATAAGCTTCGCCATTGGGCAGCGTGGTTGCGCCCTTTGCCTCTTCATCGGAATTGGGAAGGTCTTCCTTGAACCAGTCGATGACGCGTTGATAGGCGGGGGCCATCTGCGTGGTCAGCGCGGTCCGTGCCTCTTCGCGCAGTTCGTCCGCGCGTTCCTGGGTAATGGTCCCGTCTTCAACCAGCTTGGCAAGGTGTCCTTCCACCCCGGCCCAAAGTGCCGAAGGCTCGCCGCTGTCATCGAACGGGGCGCCGCCGATGATCTTGCCGCTTTCTGCAATCACCGCGTCATAGGCGAAGCGCGGAGGGCGAACGCCGGCTTCGGCATTGGCCTGCGCGCGTGCGAGCAATTGGTCAATTGCCGTGCCGATGCCACCGATGCGGGCGATGAAGGCCTGCATGTCGCTTTCGGTTTCGACAGTGTGCTGGCTCAACAGGAAACTCGGCAGGAACGTGTGTGCGCCATTCATCTGGTCGAGGATGTATTCCTGCTCCATGAATTCCGCAGCTGCGGCAGCGCGCTCGGCGCGGTATTTGAACATGTCGTAGGAAATCTTGTCCTGAGCGGACAGCGCATCGTAATCGAAGTTCGCCTCCATATCGACGAGCGCCTGTTTCCACCAGTTCACCTGCTCCATCATGGCCGCGGTGCTCAGGTCGTCGATCTTGTCATAATTGGTCTTCATGCCAAGCGCGGTCTGGCGAATGGGCGAGAATGCCAGTTCTTCCTGGAATTTGGTTTCGAACCATTCATTGAGGCATTCGCCCTGCGTGGTGGTGCATTCGATGGTCGCGGCAGTGGTCATGATGCCGTCGCATCCGGCCAATGCGACCGAGGCGAGCAACAAGGCTGCAAATCTGGTTTTCACGGTGATTCCCCTAGGTTTGAAAGGGCAACCATGCGCCACCCGGGCGAGCTTGGGAACCCTGCCATTCGACCAACGAAAAACCCCGAGGGACGAATGTCCCCCGGGGCCTTTCTTTTCAGCTGTTGAAGCGTGGCTTTGCTTAGAAGCCCATTCCGCCCATGCCGCCCATGTCCGGCATTGCCGGCGCAGCGGCCTTGTCTTCCGGAGCGTCGGTGATCGCCGCTTCGGTGGTGATCAGCAGGCCCGCAACCGAAGCTGCATCCTGCAGAGCGGTGCGCACAACCTTGGTCGGGTCGATCACGCCGGCTTCCACCAGGTTTTCATAAGTGTCGGTCGCAGCGTTGAAGCCCTGCGTCTCGTCGCCTTCACGCAGCAGATTGCCCGACACGACAGCGCCGTCGTGACCGGCGTTTTCGGCGATCTGACGGATCGGCGCCATGATCGCACGGCGAACGATGTCGATGCCGCGGGTCTGGTCGTCGTTTTCACCCTTCAGGCCTTCGAGCGCCTTGGTGGCATAGAGCAGAGCGGTGCCGCCGCCCGGAACGATGCCTTCCTCGACAGCCGCACGGGTTGCGTGGAGGGCGTCGTCGACGCGGTCCTTGCGCTCCTTCACTTCGACTTCCGAAGCACCGCCGACCTTGATCACGGCAACGCCGCCGGCGAGCTTGGCGAGACGCTCTTGCAGCTTCTCGCGGTCGTAATCGCTAGTGGTGTTCTCGATCTGGGTGCGGATTTCACCGACGCGAGCCTTGATGTCGGCTTCTTCACCGGCGCCATCGACGATGGTGGTGTTGTCCTTGTCGATGGTGACGCGCTTGGCCTGGCCGAGCATGCCGAGCGTGACGTTCTCGAGCTTGATGCCGAGGTCTTCGCTGATCATTTCGCCCTTGGTCAGGATCGCGATGTCTTGCAGCATCGCCTTACGACGATCGCCGAAGCCCGGTGCCTTGACCGCTGCAACCTTCAGGCCGCCGCGCAGCTTGTTGACGACGAGAGTCGCCAGCGCTTCGCCTTCGATGTCCTCTGCGATGATCAGCAGCGGGCGACCGCTCTGAACAGCTGCTTCGAGGATCGGCAGCATCGCCTGCAGGTTCGAGAGCTTCTTTTCGTGGATCAGGATGTAGGGGTTGTCGAGTTCAACCGTCATCTTGTCCGGGTTGGTGATGAAGTAGGGCGAAAGATAGCCACGGTCGAACTGCATGCCTTCGACAACGTCGAGCTCGAATTCGAGGCCCTTGGCTTCCTCGACGGTGATCACGCCTTCCTTGCCGACCTTTTCCATGGCTTCGGCGATCTTTTCGCCGACTTCACGGTCGCCGTTGGCCGAGATGATGCCGACCTGAGCGATTTCGTTCGAGCCGGACACGTCCTTCGAACGCGACTTCAGGTTTTCGACCACCTTGGCAACGGCAGTGTCGATGCCGCGCTTGAGGTCCATCGGGTTCATGCCGGCAGCAACCGACTTCATGCCTTCGCGCACGATCGCCTGGCCCAGAACGGTGGCGGTGGTGGTGCCGTCACCGGCGAGGTCATTGGTCTTCGATGCAACTTCACGCAGCATCTGCGCGCCCATGTTCTCGAACTTGTCCTTGAGTTCGATTTCCTTGGCGACGCTGACGCCGTCCTTGGTGATGCGCGGAGCGCCGAAGCTCTTGTCGATCACGACGTTGCGACCCTTGGGGCCGAGCGTGACCTTGACGGCATTGGCGAGGGTGTCGACGCCGCGCAGGATGCGCTCACGCGCTTCGCGGCCGAACTGTACGTCCTTGGCAGCCATTGGTGTTTCTCCTGGAATGTATGATTGTTTGGATTAGCGGTGGTGGAAAACGGCTATGGCCTCGGGGCTCAGCCGATGATCCCCATGATGTCGCTTTCCTTCATGATCAGCAGGTCTTCGCCGTTGATCTTGACTTCGGTGCCCGACCACTTGCCGAACAGCACACGGTCGCCGGCCTTCACATCCATCGGGATGCGATCGCCATCGTCGTCACGGGCGCCTTCACCCACGGCGACAACTTCGCCTTCGCTCGGCTTTTCCTGTGCGGAATCGGGAATGATGATGCCGCCAGCGGTCTTCTGGTCGGCTTCGATGCGGCGCACGACAACACGGTCGTGCAGGGGACGAAATGCCATTTCAATGACCTTTCTTGTTGGGTTGATATGTCTGTTGGCACTCTCTCCCCGAGAGTGCCAGCGCGGCGCATTTGGGGATGGGCAGCGCACGAGTCAACAGCCGCGGCGCGAAAAAATTTTCGGAAACATCATGCCGGGTTGTAGATTGGATAGGGTGTCGGCAATGCCAACGGTTCAAGTGATTAAGGTTCGGAAAATTCAATGAAATCAGACAAGAACGCGATTGCAATCAACCTTACGGAAGCGGCTGTGACTTGGTTGCAGAACCATCTTTTCTCGATTGCCGGTGCATTCGCAGTGCTTGTCATCGGGCTGATCCTGGCCCGGCTTCTTTCGAAATGGGCCGATCGGATGCTGCGGGCCTCGCCCCGGTTCGACCCAACTGTCGCCGACTTCCTGTCCAGCCTGGTGAAATACGGGCTCTACGCGCTGGTGTTGGCAACGGTGCTGGCCCAGTTCGGGGTAGAAACCACCAGCATCCTTGCGGTTCTTGGCTCGATGGGCCTCGCTGTGGGGCTCGCTTTGCAGGGAACGCTGAGCAATGTCGCCTCGGGCGTGATGATCCTGACCCAGCGTCCCTTCAAGGTGGGAGAAGCGATTCAGGCCGGACCGATCAGTGGCGTAGTGCAGGAAATCGGGCTGTTCACGACCGAGCTCAAGCAGTTCGACGGCCTGTTCCTGCTTGTTCCCAATTCTGAACTCTGGAGCCATCCGATCACCAATTTCCACCGCCATCCGGTGCGCCGTTTCGAACTGATCGTCGGGATCGGATACGGCGACAGCATGGAACAGGCGCGCAACGAGCTGGTCGCGCTGGCAAAGGCGGACGACCGGGTGTTGGCAGAGCCTGAGCCTGTCGCATTCGTCAATTCGCTGGATGACAGCTCGGTCGGGGTTGGCTTGCGGGTGTGGTGCGAAACCGCAGATTACCTCAACCTTTCCTGGGATCTGACCGAAGCGGTAAAGGCGCGGTTCGACGAAGTGGGGCTGACCATTCCGTTCCCGCAGCGCGAGGTTATCACGCGGGTTGCGGGCTGACCGCTGCTGCGCTGCTGCGCCGTGTCAGCCGCAGCCGTTCGCGGGCCATCCATCGTGACAGCAGCAGGATCGCGGCAAAGGCGAGGCCGGTGGCAAGGCCGATCCAGACCCCGATCCCCTGGAGGCTGGTGAAGAACCCGAGCCCGATCCCGGCGCCGATGCCCGGCACCCAATAGCTGAAGATCGCGATCCACATCGGCACGCGGGTGTCCTGCAATCCGCGCAGGGCCCCCGCAGCGACGGCCTGAATGCCGTCGACGATCTGGAAAGCGGCGGCCAGCACCAGATATTGCAGGGCAAAGCCGACCAATGCCGCATTCTTGGCGGCATAGGGATCGACGTAGATGGAAAGCAGCAGATAGGGCGCAAACACCATCGCGCCCGCTGTCATGCTCATGAAGCCGACCCCGAGGCCCAGAGCAACCCAGCCCGCGCGCTTGATACCTTCCCCGTCGCGCGCGCCATAGAAATAGCCGACCCGAATAGTCGCGGCCTGGCTGACCCCGAACGGGATCTGGAATGCAAGCGCGGCGAGTTGCAGCGCCACAGTATGCCCGGCCAGTTCGGCGGCGCCAAAGCGCCCCATCATGAAGGCGGCAGCACCGAAAATCCCGGCTTCGGCGGTAACCGTCAGCGCGATCGGCGTGCCGATCCTCACCAATTGCCGGAATCGCTCCCAATCGGGTGCCCACAGCCGGCCAAACACCCGGAAGCGATGCAAGCGGGGGTCAAGCCGGATCGCCAGCACATATGCAGCAAGCGTGAACAGGGCGGTGAGGATTGTCGCTAGCGCAGCGCCTCTAAGCCCCATTTCAGGGGCACCGAAATTTCCGAAAATGAAAGCGTAGTTGGCAAATCCGTTCACGAAGATCCCTGCGCCGGTGATCGCCGTGGCGAAGATCGGCCGGCCAAGCGCAGAGACGAAATTGCGCAGCACGGCCGCGAGCAACATCGGCACCATCGAGAAGACGATGAGATAGTTGTAATCGGTGGCCAGCACGATGATCGTCTCTTGTTGGCCGGTGACGCGCATGATCGGCTCCAGCAGCAGGCAAAGGCCCATGCCAGCAATCCCGCTGATTAAGGCCAGCCAAAGGGCCATTCGCACCGATCTGCGCACCGGGCGCAATGATGGGCTGCGTGCGCCAACCGCCTCAGCGATAAGCGGCGCGACCGCCCCTGCAAGCGCGGTCATCGCCCATAGAACCAGCCCGAACAGGGAAACCGCCAAAGCCGAAGCCGCCAGCGGTTCCTCACCCAGCCGCGCGATGAAGATCACATCGATGGCATAGGTCAGCATCTGCAGCAGATTGGCGAGCGCCAGCGGCCCCGCAAGCAGGGCGGTCGCCCGCAGTTCCTGTCCCCAGGTGGGCGTTTCGAGAGGTGCCGGATCGCGCATGACATCAGCTTCGCTCACGACGGGGCGAGCGGGTCGCGATAGGGTTGCGGGCGAGTCATGGGAAGGGAAATTCGTCTTGGGCGGGAGAGGGCCGGTGCGGCTGAAGGAGAAAGCCCTTTATATAACCCGGCAAATTCCTCATAACCCCACATAAGGGTAATTACGGGGATTCGGTGCAGACATACCCGGAAACAGCTCACGACGCGCAAGCGGAGGGGGCCTCGCGCAAGTTTGGCAAAGGACGGATTTTCGCTGGCGCTGCGGCAATTGCGATTGCCGTGACCGTGCCAGATCTGTCTGTAGGCGCCATGGATTCCCCGCTGCTTCGCTTGAAGTGCGCGAGCCCGTCGATGTTCTGAAGCAACCCGTCTGGTCCCCGGCAGTCGGCGCGCCTGCCCCGGTCTACGCTCCTGTCATGGCGGCAGAGGTCTCGGCTCCGGCTTCTGTCACGCTCAGCAATCGCACCGCGCTCATAAACCGTGAACGCGTGCTGCCGCTCGATTTCCTCGAGCAGGGTTCCGAAAGGTTCGACCTTGCCTTTGCGGGGGTTGAAATGCCGTCCCCTGTGACGATGGCGGTTTCGCGCGGGCTGCCCAAACAGCCGGAAGGCAGGATCAATGCGATTTCGGGTGCGATCCGCACCCGCGTGATCGACGTGCCCCAAATCGCCGATGCCCTGCATTTTGCACCGAGGCTGACCGAGACCCCGGCCGAGCCGAGAGCCGCTGTGCGGCCGCAACGCCAACTCACGGCCAGCTCTCCGGTCGCACGCAGCTAGGTTTCGAACGAGGAAGCGGCCGTTGCGGCTTTCACAGGAACTTTGGGTGCAAGCGGTGATGTCCGCAATTCGCTCGCGCTTGCACCGCGCCCACCCGTTCGCCCGCCACGCACTCCCGAACCCGCTCCGGATGATACGGTACGAGCGGTTCCGATACCCACGCCGCAAGCCGCGCCGGGTGCACGTGATTTGCAGAACGAATTGGTGATCAAGACCCGCCTCGATGCCCGGATTAACGGGGTGGTCACGGGAAAGGTTGATTTCCGCCAGCTCGACGGCACCATCGCGATCCGGTTGGGTTCGGCGGTGGACATGCTACGCAACCGTTTCGGTGCGGATGAACTGGACAGGATCAGGGGTGCTGGCGGACTCGACAGCTTCCTCACGCTCACCCAGTTGCAGGCGGCCGGTGTGCCGATCAGCTATGATCCGGTTTATGACGAGGTCGCCTTCGGGATCGATTACAAGGATGCGCCGCAGGCGGTGAAGGTACATGTCGAACAGATCGGTTCACCGACCTTCCGTTCCGACGCCGCGCTGATCGACCAGATTCCACGCCAGTAACCCGCGGGGTTGATTGGCCGAAAAAGTGGGCGGCTCCATCGCTGGAGCCGCCCTTTTTGATCCCGAATGGCGGCGGTTATTCACCTGCTTCAGGCTTGCCTTCATATTCGGCCAGATCGTTGCCGATCGTCTTGGCGACATCGGCACGCACCTGATCATTGTGTTCATCGACCGTGCTGACGACCGCGCCGTCCTTGTCGAGGAGCAAGGCCGGTTCGCCCGAACCCAGCGGTGCCAGCTTAACGATCAGCGGACGCGGAGCGAGGAAATTGCTCGCGCCATTACCGCCGTCGATCGCTGCGCCGATACCGCCGCCGAGCAGGATGTTGCCGAAAGTCGATCCGCCGAGCCGCGACTGGATCAGCACATAGACCGGCTCGTAGCCTTCCTTGGTGATGTCGACTCGCGTGTCCGAACCGCGGCGCATTTCCAGTTCGCAAGGCGATGTGCAGGAAAGCCCACCGAGGAAGACCACATCCGCTCCCGTCGGACTGGTTTCGGTCGAGTAGTCAATGTTGGTTCCATTGAGCACGGTGGCGCATCCACCGGTGCTCAGACCCGCGGCCAAAGCCAGCAGGGCGAGTTCTTTTTTCATTGGTTTTGTAACCCCTCAGGTGATCCTAGATTGGATCGCGAGCGGGTTTACTGCGGGCAGAAGGCGGCAGAACTGTATTTGCGCGACATGGCGCGCAATTGTCGCGAAGCTATCGAAAATGTGATGTAAATGTCACCAGAGTGAGTGCGGGCGGCGGCAACAAAAAAGGGCGGCGCCATCGCTGGCACCGCCCTGTTCTGGTCAGTCGAAACTAAACTAAGCTTACTTGAGCTCGACGGTACCGCCGGCAGCTTCGATCTTCGCCTTGACTTCTTCGGCTTCTGCCTTGTTGACGCCTTCCTTGAGAGCCTTCGGCGCGCCTTCGACGAGAGCCTTGGCTTCAGTGAGGCCCAGGCCGGTGATGGCGCGGACTTCCTTGATCACCTGGATCTTCTTGCCACCGTCGCCGGTGAGAATGACGTCGAATTCGTCCTTCTCTTCAGCAGCGGCGCCGGCATCGCCGCCACCAGCCGGTGCAGCAACAGCAACAGCAGCAGCGGCGCTAACGCCCCATGCTTCTTCAAGTGCGGTTGCGAGTTCAGCTGCCTCGAGGACGGTCAGCTTCGAAAGTTCTTCAACAAGCTTGGCGATATCAGCCATGATGGTTCACTCCAATTTATGTGGCGGGGCGGGTTTGGTGCCCCATGATGTTTCGTGTCTGTACTAAGAAAGCGTCTCTCAGGCCGCGTCCTTGGCGCCATAGGCACCAAACACACGAGCGAGCTTGGCGGCGGGCGCGTTGACGACCTGTGCAACCTTGGTTGCCGGGGCGTTGACGAGACCAACCAGCTTTGCGCGCAGTTCGTCGAGCGACGGCATCGAGGCGAGTGCCTTGACCCCGGCTTCGTCGAGCACCTGCGTGCCCATCGAGCCACCGACGATTTCCAGCTTGTCGTTCGTCTTGGCGAAATCGACAGCGGCCTTGGCAGCCGCAACCGGGTCTTCCGACCAGGCCAGCGCGGTCGGGCCATTGAGGAATTCCTCGAGCCCGACGTAATCGGTGTCCTTCAGGGCGAGCTTGGCGAGACGGTTCTTCGCAACCTTGTAGGAAGCACCAGCTTCGCGCATCTTCGTGCGCAGTTCGGTGGACTGGGCCACCGTCATGCCGAGATTGCGGGTGACAACCACCACGCTGACCTCGTTGAAGACCGCATTGAGCTGGGCAACCGCGTCGGCTTTTTGCGAACGATCCATGCCATACTCCTTCACTTATGGCCGTGAGCAAATGGCTCCGCGCACGACCGGCTCATGTCTAACGGTGCCGTTCATCGACACCGAAAAGTCCAACGATGGGGAAGGAGGGTGAGCCAACAGGCTCGGGCGCAGCACAAAGTGGTGCCACGTGAATCTCTTTTCCCCGTCTAGGCTGGAAATTAAGAAGGCCCGATTGCCTTCACCAACTGTCTCGGACGGATGAAGGGCGAATGCAAAGAGACCCGCCTTTCGGGGGCGGGCCTCTAAGCATTTGCAGGGTTGAGTCAAGCAAAACCGATCAGACGTCTGTCTCGTTCGATCCGCCCTGGTAGGCGAGAAGGTCGCCCGGCTGGCACTCCAGTTCGCGGCAGATCGCGGCGAGGGTGGAAAACCGGATAGCCTTGGCCTTGCCGGTTTTCAGGATCGACAGGTTGGCAAGGGTGAGGCCGACCCGCTCTGCCAGTTCGGTTAGTGTCATGCGGCGTTCGTGCAGCAGGTCGTCGAGTTTGACCATGATCGTTGCTCCTTCGTCTTCAGCTGGCATCACACGGTCCCTTCGAGATCTTCGCGCATTGCAGCGCCATGCTTGAACACGCGGGCGAGGACGAAGAGGGTCAGGACAAGGATGATCCCGCCAAAATCGACGCCGCCCTCCACTGTGCCCGGCGCTTCCTTGGCCAGTTTGGCGATGTAGACGCCAAGTCCGGCCACGGGCAGTGCCAGAACATTGATCGCCAGCGCGATCCAGGCCATCGCCGTCAGCCTGACGGCGTTTTCCGGGATGAATGGATCGCCCTGTCCTACGCTCTGGACGATGCGGAGCATGTCGCGGAAAAAGCGGAAGCCTAGCGCAAGCAGGCCTGCGACACCGGCGAGCAAGAGGGCGATCAGCCAATAGGCATGCTGGGGCAGTTCGGCGGCGCTGATGTCGGCGCCAAGGTCGGCACCGAATATCAGCGTGGCAGGGATGCCGAGTACGACGAAAAATCCGGCAAACGCGATTATGCCGAGCATGAAATAGATGACCCCTTTGGCTGCGATCAGCAGCGGGTCATTGAGTGCTTTGGTCATTGCATGGTCCTCGGTTTGTAAAGGTGGGCCGTTCAGGCCAGCTCAGTTGCCATGCTCGCTACCGGCACGGTCTGCGCCGATGCGGGAGGAACCGCGACAATCGCGCTGATGGAGCCGAGGGCGAGGATAATGGCTGCAACAGCTGCCATTGATTGTGAAGCGATGCGGGTCATATCGTTCTCCTTGAAGTGAATTATTGAATTTCGATAACCTGAGATATGAGTGGATGGGTTTATCGTCAATCAATAAATATTGAAAAACGATAATACCCTGATCGAAAAGCAATATTTCCGCCCTTATCGCTTATCAATAAGTTCCCTCGGGGCGTTTACCGTACTGCGATCGCCTGCGATTCGAATCGCGAAGTCGCTGTTGACGCAGGGGCGGCGTATTCCTACATGGCCGTCACACGCCAGCTTCGAGCCGGACTGATTCATGCGCGGGGATCGGTCCAAGAATGGAAGCGGCGCTTTGCCATATTCGCGACGGATAAAGCTGCAGCCACGGTGGCCCGAAAGGGTGCGCTATGGAATGCGGCTTCTTTGCGTCGGATAGGCTTTCCGTCTCGCGTGACGAAACGAGTTCAAAACTGCGAGCGGGGCCGAAGGTGCTTCGCGAGCACAGGCAAAAGAGGCAATACTCCTCCATGGCAACCAAGGCGAAACCGGTCCGCAGCCGCAAGGCGCAGGGCACCGCGAAGAAGCGCATCCGCAAGATCTTCGGCGACATTCACGAAGTCGTCCA
This sequence comes from Erythrobacter sp. Dej080120_24, assembly GCF_036322605.1. Lineage (GTDB taxonomy): Bacteria > Pseudomonadota > Alphaproteobacteria > Sphingomonadales > Sphingomonadaceae > Erythrobacter > Erythrobacter aurantius. The sequence goes on along the minus strand of NZ_AP027262.1, from coordinate 111,941 downwards.
GATGCCAAACCTGATCGAGGTTCAGCGCGAAAGCTATGAGCAGTTCCTGCGTTCGGACAAGGCGACGGGCTATGTCTCCGGCCTCGAAAAGACGCTGCGCAGCGTTTTCCCGATCCGCGACTTCGCCGGCACCGCCGAGCTCGATTTCGTGCACTACGAACTCGAAGATCCCAAGTACGACACCACCGAGTGCCGTCAGCGCGGCATCACATATGCTGCGCCGATGAAGGTTACCCTGCGTCTCATCGTGTTCGAGGTGGACCAGGAAACCGAAACCCGTTCCGTGCTCGATATTAAGGAGCAGGACGTTTACATGGGTGACATGCCGCTCATGACCGAGAACGGCACCTTCATCATCAACGGCACCGAGCGCGTGATCGTGTCGCAGATGCACCGTTCGCCCGGCGTGCTGTTCGACCATGACCGCGGCAAGACCCACTCTTCGGGCAAGCTGCTGTTCGCCGCGCGCGTGATCCCGTACCGCGGTTCGTGGCTGGACTTCGAATTCGACGCCAAGGACATCGTCAACGTCCGCATCGACCGCAAGCGCAAGCTGCCGGTCACCGCGCTGCTGTATGCGCTGGGCCTCGATAGCGAAGCGATCCTGCACTATTTCTATGACACCGTGACCTGGCAGCGCGCCAAGGACGGCTGGAAGATCCCGTTCACCCCCGAAGTTTGGCGCAATCAGAAGCCGGCCTTCGCGCTGGTGGATGCCTCGACCGGCGAGGAAGTCTTCCCGGCTGGCCAGAAGATCAGCCCGCGCGCCGCGAACAAGGCGGCCAAGGACGGTCTTACCGAATTGCTGCTGCCGACCGAGGAAGTCGTCAGCCGCTATGCCGCCTACGACATGATCGATGAATCGACCGGCCGCATCTATATCGAAGCCGGCGACGAAGTGACGCTCGAGCACATCGAGACTTTCGACAAGGCCGGGATCGACCGGGTCGAATTGCTCGACATCGACGAAATCAACACCGGCCCGTGGATCCGCAACACGCTGAAGGCCGACAAGGCCGAGAACCGCGACGAAGGTCTGGAAGCGATCTACAAGGTCATGCGTCCGGGCGAACCGCCGACGAAGGAAACCGCCGACGCGCTGTTCGAAGGCCTGTTCTTCGACGGTGAGCGTTACGACCTTTCCGCCGTGGGCCGCGTGAAGCTCAATATGCGTCTGGGTCTTGATGCCGAAGACACCGTGACCACGCTGCGCAAGGAAGACATCCTTGCCGTCGTCAAGGAACTGGTCGGCCTCAAGGACGGCAAGGGCGAAGTCGACGACATCGACAATCTCGGCAACCGCCGCGTGCGTTCTGTCGGCGAGCTGCTGGAAAACCAGTACCGCGTCGGCCTGCTGCGCATGGAGCGCGCGGTCAAGGAACGCATGAGCAGCGTCGACGTGTCGACCGTCATGCCGAACGACCTGATCAACGCGAAACCGGCTGTGGCCGCGGTGCGCGAATTCTTCGGCTCTTCGCAGCTGTCGCAGTTCATGGACCAGACCAACCCGCTGTCCGAAGTCACTCATAAGCGCCGCGTTTCGGCGCTTGGCCCGGGCGGCCTCACGCGTGAGCGCGCCGGCTTTGAAGTCCGCGACGTTCACCCGACGCACTATGGCCGTATCTGCCCGATTGAGACGCCGGAAGGCCCGAACATCGGCCTGATCAACTCGCTGGCTTCGTTCAGCCGGGTGAACAAGTACGGCTTCATCGAAACCCCCTACCGCAAGGTGGTGGACGGCAAGGTGACCAGCGAGGTGATCTACCTCTCCGCCATGGAGGAGCAGAAGCACACCGTCGCGCAGGCATCGGCCGAACTGAATGAAGACGGCAGCTTCGTCGAAGAGCTGGTTTCGGCGCGTCACAATGGTGACAACCTGATGGCTCCGAACGAGCAGATCACGCTGATGGACGTGTCGCCCAAGCAGCTCGTTTCGGTCGCGGCATCGCTGATCCCGTTCCTCGAAAACGATGACGCCAACCGCGCTCTGATGGGCTCGAACATGCAGCGCCAGGCGGTGCCGCTTGTGAAGGCAGAGGCTCCGTGGGTCGGCACCGGCATGGAAGAAACCGTGGCGCGCGATTCCGGCGCTGCGATTGCAGCCAAGCGCGGCGGGATCGTCGACCAGGTCGACGCGACCCGTATCGTGATCCGCGCCATCGGCGATGTCGAAGCCGGCCAGTCGGGCGTGGACATCTACACGCTGCAGAAGTTCCAGCGTTCGAACCAGAACACCTGCATCAACCAGCGTCCGCTGGTGAAGGTGGGCGACGTGATCGAAGCCGGCGACATCATCGCCGACGGCCCGTCGACCGATCTGGGCGAACTGGCGCTGGGCAAGAACAGCCTCGTCGCGTTCATGCCGTGGAACGGCTACAACTACGAAGACTCGATCCTGATCAGCGAACGCATCGTGAAGGACGACGTGTTCACCTCGATCCACATCGAGGAATTCGAAGTCATGGCCCGCGACACCAAGCTTGGGCCGGAAGACATTACCCGCGACATCCCGAACGTCGGCGAGGAAGCGCTGCGCAACCTCGACGAAGCGGGGATCGTCTACATCGGTGCAGAAGTGCATCCGGGCGACATTCTGGTCGGCAAGATCACGCCGAAGGGTGAAAGCCCGATGACGCCGGAAGAAAAGCTGCTGCGCGCGATCTTCGGCGAAAAGGCTTCGGACGTTCGCGACACCTCGCTGCGTCTGCCGCCGGGCGTTGCCGGTACGGTCGTCGAGGTTCGCGTCTTCAACCGTCACGGTATCGAGATCGATGACCGTACGCGTGCGATCCAGAACGAGGAAATCGAGCGTCTGCGCAAGGACGCGGCTGACGAACGCAACATCCTCAACCGTGCGACCTACAACCGCCTGAAGGACATGCTGCTCGGCCAGACCGCGTCGGCTGCGCCCAAGGGTGTGAAGAAGGGTATCGAGATCAGCGAGCAGGTGCTTGAGGATGTCGAGCGGCACGAATGGTTCAAGTTCGCCGTGGCCGACGATTCCCGTCAGGCACAGCTTGAAGCGATCAAGGCGCAGTACGACGAAGCCGCCAAGCTGATCAGCGACAAGTTCGAGGATCGCAAGGAAAAGCTCGAGCGCGGTGACGAACTCGCTCCGGGCGTGCTCAAGATGGTCAAGGTCTTCGTCGCGGTGAAGCGCAAGCTGCAGCCGGGCGACAAGATGGCCGGCCGTCACGGGAACAAGGGTGTGATTTCGCGCATCCTGCCGATCGAGGACATGCCGTTCCTCGAAGACGGCACTCCGGTTGACCTCGTGCTGAACCCGCTGGGCGTGCCTTCGCGCATGAACGTCGGGCAGATCTTCGAAACCCACCTCGGTTTCGCGGCTCGCGGCCTTGGCATGGACATCGCGCAGAAGCTTGAGGAATGGCGCGCCGCCAATCCGAACGCTGCCGAAGACTACGCCGATGCCAAGCCGCCCGAAGCGGTGATGGAGCGGCTGAAGGATGTCTATGGCGAGCAGTATTTCGATGATCTCGAAAGCCGCTCGACCGCGCAGATCGTCGAACTCGCCACCAATCTGAGCGCAGGCGTGCCGATGGGCACTCCGGTGTTCGACGGTGCGCGCGAAGCCGACGTCACCGACATGCTGGTGAAGGCCGGTATCGACAGCTCGGGCCAGTCGGTGCTGTTCGATGGCCGCACGGGCGAGGCGTTCGATCGCCGCGTGACCGTGGGCATCATCTACATGCTCAAGCTGCACCACCTTGTCGATGACAAGATCCACGCCCGTTCGATCGGTCCGTACTCGCTCGTCACCCAGCAGCCGCTGGGCGGCAAGGCGCAGTTCGGCGGACAGCGTTTCGGCGAAATGGAGGTCTGGGCACTGCAGGCATATGGCGCTGCCTACACCCTGCAGGAAATGCTCACCGTCAAGTCGGACGACGTGGTTGGCCGTACCAAGGTGTACGAAGCCATCGTCAAGGGCGACGACACCTTCGAGGCTGGCATTCCGGAGAGCTTCAACGTGCTCGTCAAGGAAATGCGCTCGCTGGGCATGAACGTCGAACTCAAGTCGCTGTCGGACGGCGATGATGAGGAAGACGGCGATCAGTGGCCGGAGGCAGCGGAATAACACGGCGGCGGGTGCCTGAAACAACGGCACCCCCGCTATCCGCTCCAGAGTTTTCATCCCTCAAGGGAACACAGTCATGAACGAACTGACCAAATTCACCAACCAGCTGGCCAAGCCGGAAACCTTTGACCAGATCCAGATCGGCATTGCCTCGCCTGAGCGTATCCGCAGCTGGTCCTTCGGCGAGATCAAGAAGCCGGAAACGATCAACTACCGCACGTTCAAGCCTGAGCGTGACGGCCTGTTCTGCGCGCGCATCTTCGGTCCGGTGAAGGACTACGAATGCCTTTGCGGCAAGTACAAGCGCATGAAGTACAAGGGCGTCGTCTGCGAAAAGTGCGGCGTCGAAGTGACCGTGACCAAGGTGCGCCGTGAGCGTATGGGCCACATCGAACTGGCCGCGCCGGTCGCGCACATCTGGTACCTCAAGTCGCTGCCCTCGCGCATCGGCCTGCTGCTCGACATGCAGCTCAAGCAGCTTGAGCGCATCCTCTATTTCGAAAGCTACGTCGTGATCGAGCCGGGCCTGACCCCGCTTGAGAAGTACCAGCTGCTGACCGAAGACGAACTGCTCGAAGCGCAGGACGAGTATGGCGAAGACGCCTTCTCCGCCGACATCGGCGCCGAAGCCGTTCGCACCATGCTGATGGATCTCGATCTCGAGCAGGAGCGCGACGATCTGATGGAAGAGCTCGCGACCACCAAGTCCGCGCTCAAGCCCAAGAAGATCATCAAGCGCCTGAAGGTCGTCGAAAGCTTCATCGAATCCGGCAACCGTCCGGAATGGATGATCCTCGAAGTGATCCCGGTGATCCCGCCCGAACTGCGCCCGCTGGTGCCGCTGGACGGTGGCCGCTTCGCGACCTCGGACCTCAACGACCTTTATCGTCGCGTGATCAACCGCAACAACCGCCTGAAGCGCCTGATCGAACTGCGCGCGCCGGACATCATAGTCCGCAACGAAAAGCGCATGCTGCAGGAAGCCGTTGACGCGCTGTTCGACAACGGCCGCCGTGGCCGCGTCATCACCGGCGCCAACAAGCGTCCGCTGAAGTCGCTGTCCGACATGCTCAAGGGCAAGCAAGGCCGCTTCCGCCAGAACCTTCTGGGTAAGCGCGTCGACTATTCGGGCCGTTCGGTCATCGTGACCGGCCCGGAACTCAAGCTGCACCAGTGCGGCCTTCCGAAGAAGATGGCGCTCGAACTGTTCAAGCCGTTCATCTACGCCCGTCTCGATGCCAAGGGTCTGTCGATGACCCTCAAGCAGGCGAAGAAGTGGGTGGAGAAAGAGCGCAAGGAAGTCTGGGACATCCTTGACGAAGTGATCCGCGAACACCCGGTTCTCCTGAACCGTGCGCCGACGCTGCACCGTCTGGGCATCCAGGCGTTCGAACCCGTGCTGATCGAAGGCAAGGCGATCCAACTGCACCCGCTCGTCTGCTCGGCCTTCAACGCCGACTTCGACGGTGACCAGATGGCGGTCCACGTGCCGCTGTCGCTGGAAGCCCAGCTCGAAGCGCGCGTGCTGATGATGTCGACCAACAACATCCTCTCGCCCGCCAACGGCAAGCCGATCATCGTGCCGTCGCAGGACATGGTTCTGGGGATCTACTACCTCTCGATGGAGCGGCAGGAAAAGACCCCTGAATTCCTCGAGAACGAAGACGGCACCAAGGTCGAGAAGCTGCCGCGCTTCGCCGATATGGCCGAAGTGCACCAGGCGCTCGAAACCAAGGCGGTCACGCTGCACACCAAGATCATCGCCCGCGTCCCGCAGGCCGATGAAGACGGCAATGTGGTGATGAAGCGCTTTGTCACGACCCCGGGCCGCATGCTGATCGGTGAGTGTCTGCCGAAGAACCACAAGGTTCCCTTCGACATCATCAACCGTCTGCTGACCAAGCGTGAAATCGGCGACGTGATCGACCAAGTTTACCGTCACACCGGCCAGAAGGACACGGTGCTGTTCGCTGACGCGATCATGAGCCTCGGCTTCCGCCACGCGTTCAAGGCGGGCATTTCCTTCGGTAAGGATGACATGATCATCCCCGACGCCAAGGAAAAGCTGGTCGAGGACACCAAGGCGCTGGTTGCCGATTACGAGCAGCAGTACCAGGACGGCCTGATCACCCAGCAGGAAAAGTACAACAAGGTGATCGACGCCTGGTCGAAGTGCGGTGACCTTGTTGCCGACGCGATGATGGAGCGCATCAAGGCGACCCCGATCGATGCCGACGGCAAGGAAGCGCCGATCAACTCGATCTACATGATGAGCCATTCGGGTGCGCGTGGTTCGCCGGCGCAGATGAAGCAGCTTGCCGGTATGCGCGGCCTCATGGCCAAGCCGTCGGGCGAGATCATCGAAACCCCGATCATCTCGAACTTCAAGGAAGGTCTGACCGTTCTTGAATACTTCAACTCAACCCACGGCGCGCGTAAGGGCCTGGCTGACACCGCACTCAAGACGGCAAACTCGGGTTACCTGACCCGCCGTCTGGTCGACGTGTCGCAGGACTGCGTCATCGTCGAAGACGACTGCAAGACCGAAAACGCGCTGGAAATGCGTGCGATCGTTCAGGGCGGTTCGGTTATCGCCTCGCTGGGCGAGCGCATCCTTGGCCGCACCGTTGCCGAAGACATCATCAACGCCGCCACCGGCGAAGTGATTGTCCCGGCAGGCACGCTGGTCGACGAAGCTATGGTGAAGGACATCGAGGCGGCTGAAGTTCAGTCGGCCAAGATCCGTTCGCCGCTGGTTTGCGAAGCCGAACAGGGCGTTTGCGCGACCTGCTACGGCCGTGACCTTGCCCGCGGTACTCCGGTCAACATCGGTGAAGCTGTCGGCGTGATCGCCGCGCAGTCGATCGGTGAGCCTGGCACCCAGCTGACGATGCGTACGTTCCACATCGGTGGCGCGGCGCAGCTCAACGAAACCTCTCACCTTGAGGCGATTTCGGAAGGCCGCATCGAATACCGCGACATGCCGACCATCACCGACAAGAAGGGCCGCATCCTTTCGCTGGCCCGTAACGGTGAGCTTGCCGTGATCGACGCCGAAGGCCGTGAGCGTGAAATGCACAAGGTGCCTTACGGTACCGTGCTGATGTTCAAGGACGGCGATCAGGTGAAGGTTGGCGATCGTCTGGCTGAATGGGACCCGTTCACCCTGCCGATCATCACCGAACATTCGGGCGTGGTGAAGTATCAGGATCTGGTCGAAGGCTCGACGCTGGAAGAGCAGACTGATGACGCCACCGGCATCGCTCAGCGTGTCGTGACGGAGAACCGGGCCACCGGCCGCAAGAAGAAGGAAGAGCTGCGTCCGCGTCTCACCCTTCTGGGCGAAGGCCAGACCGAAGACGAAACCGAGGCACAGCGTTACATGCTGGCTCCGGGCACCACGCTTTCGGTCGAGGACGGTCAGCAGGTCGAGGCCGGTGACATTCTGGCCCGTGCTTCGCGTGAGGCCGCAAAGACCCGCGACATCACCGGCGGTCTACCGCGTGTTGCCGAGCTCTTCGAAGCGCGCATGCCGAAGGACGTGTCGATCATCGCCAAGATTTCGGGCAAGATCGAATTCGTTCGCGAATACAAGGCGAAGCGCAAGATCGCGATCATCCCCGAGGAGGGAGATCCCGTCGAGTACCTGATCCCCAAGACCAAGGTGATCGACGTGCAGGAAGGCGACTATGTGAAGAAGGGTGATACCCTGATTTCCGGTTCGCCCAACCCGCACGACATCCTCGAAGTCCTGGGTGTCGAGGCGCTGGCCGAATATCTCGTCAACGAGATTCAGGAAGTGTACCGACTGCAGGGCGTGAAGATCAACGACAAGCACATCGAGGTGATCGTTCGCCAGATGCTGCAGAAGGTCGAGATCACCGATGGCGGCGACACCACGCTGCTGCCGGGCGAACAGGTCGATCTGGCCGAGATGCTCGAAGTGAATGCCAAGTTGGCAAAGGGCAAGGAGCCTGCACAAGGCAACCCGATCCTGCTCGGCATCACCAAGGCATCGCTGCAGACCCGCAGCTTCATTTCGGCCGCCTCGTTCCAGGAAACGACCCGCGTGCTTACCCAGGCTTCGGTCGAGGGCAAGAAGGACACGCTGATCGGTCTGAAGGAAAACGTGATCGTCGGTCGCCTGATCCCGGCTGGCACGGGTGCGGGCATGAACCGCCTGCGCGTTACCGCCAACAGCCGCGACGCCGCTCTGAAGGCCGCGTGGAAGAAGCAGCAGGAAGCGCTTGCCGCTTCGGGTGCGACCGAGGTCGAACCCGCTGCCGATCCCGTTTCCAGCGAGGAAGCGATGAAGGCCGCCATGGGCGGAGGCGAAGCGAGCGAATAAGCGCGCTTCGGCAATGAAAATCGAAAGGCCCCGGCGGATCGCTTCGCCGGGGCCTTTTGCTTTTGGGTTACGCCTCGCCTATTCTTGTTTCCTGTAAAGAGGAGGTGCCCGTGCGACTGATCCTTGCTCTCTTGCCCGTCCCGTTATTGCTGGCCGCCTGTAATCAGGCCGAACCGCTGGCCGGGAACGTCCGGGACCCGGATTCCCTGCCTGATTCGGTCCCCGCCGCGTTGACCGGTGAATACCGCGTCGCAGCGATTGACGGTGAGGAAGTCGGAGGCGGTATCGGCATCGCGCTGAGCATGACCGACGGGATGATCTGGTTTGACCCGCGTTGCGCCGGTTTCAGCTGGACTTACACCTATGCCGATGGCGTTCTTACAACGGATCGCCCGGAAAAGCCCCGCAGCGGTGATGGCCCCTATGTTGCCCGGCCGATTCGACCGACCTGCCGCATCGCGGTGCATCCGGAACAGCAACGCCTTGCAACCGCGCTCGATGCGGTGACGAATGCCTGGAAGACTCCCACCAACGGGGTGAAATTGAACGGGGGCGGGCACAGCGTCACGCTCTATTCGCAATAGCGCGAGTCAATAATAGCTATTGCGAAGCATTCGCAATTGAGTCATGTTCCTCCTGTTGTCACAGCAAGCCAGCAGGAGTCGCATGCCCCAAAGCCATCGAACCGCCGCCGCAAAGGCCACCATTGCGCGTCTTGCCGAACCGCCGAGAATGGCGAACCTCAACCCGATTGCCGCGCGCTTTCTCCATTCGCTGCGGCTGATCGCGCACTATCAACAGGCCCGGCGTGATCCTGTGGCAGAACTCGCAGCCCGGTTGGGCAGTATCGACGTCGCGGCCAAATCGCTCGCCCTCAGTCAGTCGATCTGCGCAGCCTGGCCCGAGAACATCAGCGTTTCGCGTTTCTGCTGCGGCTTGCTTAGCCATGATGAAGCCTCCATCGGCGCTCTGGTTGAAGCCGGCACGGCTCGCGACCGCGCGCGTTTCGAAGCGGAAATTGCCGGACTTGTGCGCCCTGATCGGCTTGAGCGGCTGTGGGATGCGACGCAGGACCTCGTCATGGCGGAACTGCGCGCCTGCTGAACCGCTTGCCGGGGCGCTGGGCAAGTTCTAACGGCAGCGCCTATGAACTCGAAAACCACCCGTTTCGCTCCTTCGCCCACGGGCCGGCTGCACGTCGGCAACATCCGCACCGCGCTGCACAACTGGATGCTCGCCCGCAAATCCGGCGGTTCCTTCATCCTGCGCATCGACGACACCGATGCCGCGCGCAGCAAAGAGGAATATGTCGAGGCGATCCGTGCGGACCTTGCATGGCTGGGAATCGAGGCTGATCGCGAAGAACGGCAATCTGAACGGCTCGACGCCTATGAAGCCGCGTTCCAGCGTTTGCGCGAGGCGGGCCGCATCTATCCGGCCTATGAGACGCAGCAGGAACTTGAGCTAAAGCGCAAGGTGCAGCTGGGGCGCGGCCTTCCGCCGATCTATGATCGCGGAGCCTTGAACCTCACCGAAGAGCAGCGCGCTGCCAAGGAAGCCGAAGGGATCGCCCCGCACTGGCGTTTCAAGCTCGACCATGACGAAAAGATCGCATGGGAAGACGGGGTGCGCGGGCATCAGAAATTCGACCCGGCGCAACTCTCAGACCCGGTGATCCGCCGCGCCGACGGTTCATGGCTCTATATGCTGCCCAGCACCGTCGATGATGTCGACATGGGCGTGACGCAGGTGCTGCGCGGCGAAGACCACGTGTCGAACACGGCGGTGCAGATCCAGATGTTCACCGCGATGGGAGCAGAGCCCCCGGCCTTTGCGCATGAGGCCTTGTTGGTGGGCAAGGAAGGCAAGCTGTCGAAGCGGCTCGGATCGCTTGGCTGCGATGCGTTTCGCGAACGCGGGATCGAACCCGAAGCGATCATCGCGCTGCTTTCCCGCCTCGGCACCTCGCTCCCCGTCGAACCGATTGCCGATAGGGGAAAGCTGCTGGAGACCTTCGACCTCTCCACCTTTGGCCGCGCCCCTGCAAAATTCGACGATGCCGAACTGGAGCGGGTCAACACCGCGATAGTCCATGCCATGCCATATGACACGGTCAAGCACCGCCTGCCCGCAGGGATGGACGAAGCCGGATGGCACGCCGTGCAGCCCAACATCTCCACCATTGGCGAAGTCGGCGAATGGTGGCGGCTTGTCACCGGCCCGATCGAGCAGCCGGAATTCTCCGATGAAGACCGCGCCTATCTGACGCAGGCAGCCGAGGCGCTGGTTTGGGGCGAAGATCCATGGGGCGCACTGACTACGGCGCTGAAGGACAGCACCGGCCGTAAGGGAAAGGCGCTGTTCCTGCCGCTGCGACAGGCGCTGACGGGCATGAACCACGGCCCGGACATGGGTGAGCTTCTGCCGCTGATCGGCGAAGATGAAGCGCGGGCGAGGTTGGAGCGCGCGGCTGGCTAGAACTCGAACTGCCGCGTTCTCCGCACAATCTTCGTGACTGCGCAGTCGTCATCTGTGGTCAAAACCAGCGCATATTCTGGACGCTTGCCTTTGACAAAGGTCTGCGCGTTCCCTGCACCGCAATCCTTGGACTGGTCCTAAACTCTAGCCGCTGGCGGCCTCATGCGAAGCCAGCCGGTATCCTCAAGCGTATCCCTTGCTCGTGAAAGCGGCATGCCAACCTCGACCCCTGCGTACTCATCAAATTCGCGATCCCGAACCACCAGGTTCCACGTGAAGATCGCGCAAAGGCCAGACAGGGCAAGGGCCAGGAACAGCAGCCTCAAGGCTTTATCCCCGCTTCTCCAACTCGTCGCCCTTCAGCGTCACCACGTGCAGCAGATTGGTCGCGCCCGGCGTGCCGAAGGGGACACCGGCCAGCACAATCTGCTTTGATCCGGCCTCGCCAAATCCGTGGCGCAGTGCCATGCGTTTACCCTTGGCGATCATCTCTTCGAAGCTGCCGATATCCTTGGTCGCCACGGCATGCGCTCCCCACAACAGCGCCACGCGGCGGGCGGTACGCATCGACGGGGTGAGCACCAGCATCGGCGTTGCCGGCCGTTCGCGTGCCACGCGGCGCGCGGTCGATCCGCTGGCGGTGAAGACCGTGATCGCGCTGATCGGCACGGTATCGGCGATGGTCATGCAGGCATGGCTGAGCGCGTCGGCGGTGGTCGCATCGGGCGTCGTGTCGAGCAACCGGATGCGTTCCTTGTAACCTTCGTCACGTTCCACCTGCGCGGTGATCCTGTGCATCATGGCAACCGATTCCTCGGGCCAGTCACCCGCCGCGCTTTCGGCGGAAAGCATCACCGCGTCCGCCCCGTCGTAAACCGCGTTGGCGACGTCGGAAACTTCGGCGCGGGTCGGGATCGGGCTTTCGATCATGCTTTCGAGCATTTGCGTCGCCACGATCACCGGCTTGCCCGCGCGCCTTGCCGCACCCACGATGCGCTTTTGCAGCGGCGGGACTTCCTGCGGCTCAAGCTCCACCCCCAGATCGCCGCGGGCGACCATGATTCCGTCGGCGAGTTCGATGATCTCGTCCAGACGGCGCAGCGCCTGCGGCTTCTCGATCTTGGCGCAAAGCGCCGGAGTCTGCCCGCGGGTGGCGTGCGAAGCGATCAGCTTGCGCGCCTCGGCCAGATCCTCGGGCCGCTGGACGAAGCTGAGCGCGATCCAGTCCGCCCCGTGTTCGACAGCAAAGGCCAGGTCCTTGCGGTCTTTTTCGGTAAGCGCAGGGATCGGCACTTCGGCATCGGGAACGTTCACGCCCTTGCGGTCCGAAATCACGCCGCCGACTTCCGCCGTGCAGAAAATGCGGTGTTCGTCCGCTTCCTTCACCACCAGCTTGATCTTGCCATCATTGATCAGCAGGCGCTGCCCGCGTTCCATGATGCCGAACAGTTCGGGATGGGGCAGGCATACGCGGCTATCGTCGCCGGGGGCGGGATCGCGGTCCAATGTGAAATGGCCCGAATGCCGGATCACCGCTTTGCCGCCGACAAATTCGCCCACGCGCAGTTTCGGCCCCTGCAAGTCGGCGAGAATGGCGATCGGGCGCGCGAATTCCTTTTCCAGCGCGCGGATCGCCTCGATCGATTTCTGGTGATCGGCGTGGCTGCCGTGGCTCATATTGACGCGGAACGCGTCCGCGCCGGCGCGGAAAAGCTTGCGCAGCATTTCGGGCGAGCGGCTGGCCGGGCCGATCGTCGCGAGAATTTTCACCTTGCGACCGCGCGGGTCGATCCTGGTATTGTCACTTTTCGCCATGGTGTTCCTGATCCCGTTTGCGCTGCTATGGCACAGCATGTTTGCAACTCAAGGAAAAGCCTGATGACTGACCACAATGATCCGCTCGATACGCTTGATGATCAATACGCAGCCGCCGCTTTTCGTCGGCTGGTGCGGCATTTGCGCCATCGCCACGATGCCCAGAACATCGAATTGATGGGGCTTGCCGGGTTCTGCCGCAATTGCCTTGCCGACTGGATCCGCGATGCAGGATACGAAGGTGACAAGGCGCAAGCCCGCGAATTGATCCACGGAATGCCGATGGAGGAATGGAAAGCCACACGGCAATTGCCCGCGACCGAGGAACAGATCGCGGCGATGGAAAAAAGCCTGACCCGCAACAAGCCGGACCTGCGCTGAACGCGCACCCACTTGTGGATTGCGGCCTTTCGCAGGCGCGGCTGGCAGACTATCCGAAGCGCCAACCTGTGATTCTCATTCCAATGGAGTACACCCAAGATGGCCGACGCCACCGATGATCGCCTGCGCCTCCTGATCGAACGGATCGAGCGCCTTGAAGAGGAAAAGAAGGGTATCGCCGACGATATCCGCGATGTCTATGCCGAAGCCAAGGCGGTGGGTTACGACACCAAGATCATGCGCCAGATCATCAAGCTGCGGAAAATGAAGCCGGATGAGCGCAGCGAACAGGAAATGGTGCTCGACACCTACAAGGCCGCGCTCGGCATGGGTTGAGTCGCGCCTGGCGGGACGCGCCGGGTTTATCGGGCGTTCATCAACCAATTGCCAATGTCCCCCGCTGAAAAGGGGATCAGTTGATGAAATTGCTCGGTTTTTTGCGCAGTCTTGTGGCTTCGGCGGCAGTGCTGTTGGCGCTGCCTGCCCTTGCGGTTCAGGCGCAATCGCCCGGCCCTCCGCGCACAGAGCCGATTGCCGGGGATGAGGCCGCATCGCCGCTGATCGAGGCCGAAATCGCCAATCTGCGAGCTTTCGCGCGGGTCTATACCGTGGCGCGATGGTTCCACCCGAGCGATGCCGCGCTTGCCGCAGATTGGGATGCGATTGCCATCGAAGCCGTGCCGCAAGTGATCGCGGCGCGCGGGCCTGAAGAACTGGCGAAAGTTCTGTCACAGACCTTCACGCCGATTGTCGAGGGGTTCGAAGTGGCGAACCAGCCGCTCGGCCCGGTCGCGGCCTCCCCTTCGCCTGCGGAACGCTGGCGCTGGCTGCACAGCGGTTTTACCGGGCCGGTAAACACTGGCTATTTCAAGCGGCGCAACTCCTATCGCAGCCTTGGCATCGGAGAATTCTTCGACGAGCAGATTGCCACGGGGCTGTGGGTCCGTTTCCCGACCAGCGCGACCAAGAATGGCGATGAAACGCCCGAAATGGTGCCGCAGCAAAGCTTTGCCGGAAAGCCCGAAGGGTGGACCCCGGCAGGCTTTGACCGCACGACCCGGATCGCTGCGACGATCATTGCGTGGGGCGTGTTCGATCAGTTCTATCCCTATTGGGATGTTGTCGATGTCGATTGGGACGAACGGCTGGATGTACAACTCCATCGTGCCGCAACGGCTCAGGATGACAGCGAATTCGCCGCCGCCTTGCGGATCATGTTGAACGAGCTGCAGGATGGCCACGCTCGGCTTGTCTACAATCAGTCGCGGCGCGGCCTGATCCCGCTGATCTTCGAACGGATCGAAGGCCGGATCGTCGTGGCATGGGCCGAGGAAAGCCTTGGCATCGAACCGGGCAGCATGGTGTCGACGATTGATGGCATGGCGATCGACGAATTGCTGGTCGATGTCATGGAAAACCGCAGTTCCGGCAGCGAGCATGTGCGTCAACGGGTGGCGCTGGATCGCCTGATCTATGGCCCGCTGGATACCGTGGCCAAAGTCGCGCTCACTTCGCCCGACGGACAGGCGCGCACCATCGAGATCCCTCGCATTCCGTTTTCGTGGGATGCCGTGCCCGAAATGCCGCGCCCCGATCCTGTCGCCGAACTTGAGCCCGGCCTGCTCTATGTCGACCTGACGCGCACCACCGATGACATGCTGATCGGGGCGGCAGACCGGCTGGTGAAAGAAAAGGGCATCGTGTTCGACCTGCGTGGTGGGCCGGCGGGATCGCCCATGATCCTGTCGCACCTGACCGACAAGGTCGTGCTGTCCGCCCGGTTCGAAAAGCAGGTCTATGAATTCCCCGATCAGGTGAACCCTCAATACGCCGATTCCGCCTGGCGCATCGTTCCGCAATCGCCGCAATTGACGCGGAATATCGTGTTTCTCACCAATGCCGATGCCGCGAGCTATCCCGAATCCATCCTTGGTACGGTGAAGGGCAATGGGCTCGGCACGATTGTCGGTTCGCCCACTGCCGGGGCCAACGGCAATGTCAGCATGGTGGATGTACCGGGCGGCTATCGCCTGTACTTCACCGGCATGAAAGTCATCAACCGGGATGGCAGCGTGCATCACAACATCGGCGTCCTGCCCGATGTGGCGGTGGAGCCTACGCTTGAAGGGATCAGGCAAGGGCGCGACGAAGTGCTGGAGGCAGGGCTGGATGTCGTCCGGGCTGCTCTCGCCAATTCTTGATCACCAAGCTGTGTGTGTTATATTGTTAACACACATCTAAAGGAGACAGGGCATGCCCGGAGAATGGAAAGACGCACGCGGGATCATCGTAACCACCACCCCCACGATCGAGGGCAGGCCGATCCAGGAATATTGCGGCATCGTGGTGGGCGAGGTGATCGTCGGTGCAAACCTGTTCCGCGATCTGTTTGCCAATATTCGCGACATCGTAGGCGGGCGTTCGGGCAGCTATGAACGCATCCTCGCCGATGCGCGCGAACAGGCGATTGCCGAGCTTCAGGCCGAATGCGCGGCGCGCGGCGGCAATGCGGTGGTCGGGATCGATCTCGATTACGAAGTGATCGGCGATACCGGTTCGATGCTGATGGTATCGGCCAGCGGGACAGCCGTGAAGGTATGACCTTCTCCATCCGGCGCGCCGATCCGGCCCGCGACGCAGCGGCCTGTGCGCGTATCTATGCCCCTTACGTCACTGAAAGCTGGATCAGCTTCGAGGTCGAGGCGCCGGATGACGCGGAGATGGAACAGCGCATCCGCAGCTTTGGCGCGTCACACGGCTGGGTGGTGGCGGTAAGCGATGGCGCGGTGATCGGCTATGCCTATGGCTCGCCGCACCGCACCCGTGCGGCCTATTCCCAATCCTGCGATGTCGCGATCTATGTCGATCGCACCTGCGCCCGCCGGGGCGTGGGCAGGGCGCTTTACACCGAACTTTTCGCGATTCTCGCACCGAAGTATCATGCCGCCTTTGCCGGGGTGACGATGCCCAATGATCCCAGCATGGCGCTGCATGCGGCAATGGGTTTCGAACGCGTCGGCACCTATCGCGAAGTCGGCTGGAAGATGGGCGGATGGCGCGACGTGACGTGGTGGCAGAGGATATTGTGATGAGTGCTGGCGGAAACCCGACAATTGCCGCGCATCGCCTTGCACCCGGCGATCTGGCCGGGTTCCGCGCCATGAACGCGATTTTCTCCGACGGCTTTGGCGAGCCGCAGAACTACGCCGATCATCCTCCGGGCGATGACTATGCCCTTGCCTGGCTTTCCAACCCTTCGAATTTCGGCATTCTTGGAACGGTCGATGGCGAACCGGCGGGCGCGCTTGCCGGCTATGTGCTGCAGAAATTCGAGCAGGAACGCACCGAGGTCTACATTTACGATCTCGCCGTGCTTGAGCATCACCGCCGAAAGGGAGTGGCGAGCGCGATGATCGCGGAAACGCGCCGCGTGGCGCGCGAATGCGGCGCATGGACCGTGTTCGTGCAGGCTGACATCATCCCCGAGGATGAACCTGCCCGCGCGCTTTATCGCAAGCTGTCACACAGCGAGATCACCGCGCTGCATTTCGACATCGAACCCTGATTCACTGCGCCAGCGTTGACAGCGCGGCGAGCGAAACCGCTGTCGCATTGTGTGCCGCATGGAGCAGGATCGCCGCCCACAGCCCGATGTGCACCCGGACATAGCCGAGCATGGAGCCGAGGATGAACTGCGGCAGCACCAGCGGCAGCAGGACCGCAAGCGAGCCCTCATCGAAGTTGGCAAGATGGACGAGCGCGAAGGACAGCGTCGCAAACCAGAAGAAACCGGGAAAAGCCCGCGCATACCACGTCATCGGCCCGCGATGGCGGAGCGTGATCAGCGCAGCCGCCGCCCCGATCAGCGCCGCCGCGATGATCAGCATGCCGATCAATGGCGCGCTGGCGTGGATCACACCGAACCCCGCCGCGCCCGCTCCGATCAGCAGCAGCGCGATGACGTGTCCCGGTTTCCCCGATAGCCAGCCGCGAAACGCCAGTTCCTCGAAAACCGGCGCGCCGATCACCACGGCGAGAATTAGCGGCAGGGTGAACTCCATCCCGGCAAGCGCGGTTTCGGGAATATAGACCCCGGCCGCCACTGCCACGCTCGCGAGGCCGATCAGGCAGGCAATAGCGATCATGTCGAGCGTGTAGATGCGTGCCAGAACCGTGAAAGGCGCGGCGCTTTGCCCTGCCACCGCAAGCGTGGGTCGCCGCAGGAACACCCATAGCCTGCGCCATTCGCCCACCATATCGGGCGCGGGGGCGGCGCGTTCGACGGCGGCGGGATCGTCGCCGGATACCGCTTCGATATCGGTGCGTGATGCAGCTTGTGTCTGGGGATGGTTCTCGGGGCTTGTCGGCATATATCTCGTCGGTCTAATGCGCCTTCATCAATTACGGGTGAACATCCCGCAAGGTTTCCGAAAACAAAAGAGTTCCCATGGCAGGCCATTCCAAATTCAAGAACATCATGCACCGCAAGGGTGCGCAGGACAAAAAGCGTTCCAACCTGTTTTCCAAGCTCAGCCGCGAAATCACCGTGGCGGCAAAGATGGGCGCGCCCGATCCCGACATGAACCCGCGCCTGCGCCTGGCGATCAACAACGCCAAGGGCCAGTCGATGCCCAAGGACAATATCCAGCGCGCGATCGACAAGGCATCGACCAATGACGGCGATAATTACGAGGAAGTCCGCTACGAGGGATACGGCCCGGGCGGCAGCGCGATCATCGTCGAGGCGCTGACCGACAACCGCAATCGCACCGCCACCAATGTGCGCACCTGCTTTTCCAAGAACGGCGGCAACCTCGGCACCGAAGGATCGGTGCAGCACGGTTTCGAACGGCTTGGCCTGATCGAATATCCCGCGAGCGCGGGCGATGAGGACACCGTGCTCGAAGCGGCGATGGAAGCCGGCGCGCAGGACATCGAATCGACCGAGGATGGCCACACCATCTGGACCGCCGCAGACGATCTCCATCAGGTCGCCAGCGATCTGGAAAAGGCGCTGGGTGAAGCGGAAAACGTCAAACTGGCGTGGAAGCCCAATATCACCGTCGAAATGGAAGCCAGCAACGCGGGCACGCTGATGAAGCTGATCGACGCGCTCGAAGATGACGACGACGTGCAGACCGTGTGGGGCAACTACGAAATCAGCGACGAAGTGATGGAGACGCTGTGAGGGAGCAGGAAGGCTGAGGAAGCGCGAATGGGCCTTTGCCATCGCGCTCGGCGCGGCTTTTCTGCTCGCGGCGGCATGGCGCGTGGGCTGGCGGATCGGATTGTAGTTTTCGCATGCTGATCCTCGGCCTTGATCCTTCGCTGTCCTGCACCGGCTGGGGCGTGATCCGCGCAGAAGGTTCGCGCCTGTCGCACATTGCCAACGGTCAGATTGCCACCAGTGCCAAGGCACCGATGGCAGACCGGCTGGCACTTCTGCACGCCGGGATTGCCAAGGTCATTGCCGATCACAGCCCTGATCGCGCCGCTTGCGAGGAAGTGTTCGTCAACGAAAACCCGCAATCGACTCTGAAGCTGGCTCAGGCGCGCGGCAGCGTGCTGGCCGCTTGCGGCGCGGCGGGTCTGACAGTGAACGAACACGCCGCGCGGCTGGTGAAGAAAGCCGTTGTCGGCACTGGCGGAGCGGACAAACAACAGGTCGCCGCGATGGTGAAGGTGTTGCTCCCCGGCGTGTCACTTGCCGGAACCGACGCCGCCGACGCGCTGGCGGTGGCGATTGCCGACGCGCATCTGGCGCCCAAGTCACGTTAAGGAGCGAAAATGACGATCCATGTTTATGGCATCCCCAATTGCGACACGGTGAAGAAGGCGCGCATTTGGCTTGACGCGCAGGGCATCGAATACACCTTCCACGACTACAAGAAGGAAGGCGCAGACGCCGCGAAGCTGTCCGGCTGGATCGCGGCAAAAGGCGTCGACGTGGTCTTGAACAAGCGCGGGACGACTTTCCGCAAGCTTTCGGAAGAGGACAAGGCGGCAGCCGATGACAGCAAGGCTGCGGTTGCCCTGCTCGCCGATAACCCTTCGATGATCAAACGCCCCATCGTCGAATATTCAGGCGGCATCCTTGTGGGTTTCAAGGAAGCGGAATGGGCCGCGGCGCTCGGCTAGGCGACGATCAGTGAACACGCTTGAAATCATCGCCGTCTGCCTCGGGCTTGCCAATGTCGGCCTGCTCGTGCGGCGCAGCATCTGGAACTATCCGTTCGGGATGGCGATGGTGACGGTGTACCTCTTCATCTTCTGGGAAGCGCGGCTTTACGCCGAATCCCTGCTTCAGGTGTTCTTCTTCGTGGTTCAGGGCTGGGGCTGGTATCTGTGGGCGAAGGCCGGCGGGCTGGATCATGCTGTGGCGGTGCGATGGATGGGCTGGCCCTCGCGGATCGGCGCGCTGGCCTGCGTCGCGGTGGCGACCGGCGCTATCGGCTGGCTGATGGCCAGCTTCACCGATGCCGCCTTGCCCTATGCCGATGCGGCGATTGCCGGGGCCAGCGTGGTGGCGCAAATCTTGCTGTCGATCCGGCGGGTCGAAAACTGGGTGCTGTGGGTCGCCATCGATGTGGGCGCGATCTGGCTCTATATCGAACGCGATCTGCATCTGACAGCCGGGCTTTATTGCGCCTTTCTGGTGCTGGCGACGCTGGGGCTGATCCAATGGGTGCGCGCAGCGCGGATCGAGCCCGAGAACGCATGACCAGGCGCGGCTTCCTGCTGGGCAAATTCATGCCGCCTCACGCCGGGCACATCGCCCTGATCGAAGCGGCGCGCGAACTGGTGGATGAACTGACGGTGCTGGTGTGCTGGCTGCCCGACGATCCGATCGCGGGGGAGCAGCGGCTGGCGTGGATGCGCGAGCTGTTTCCCGATTGCCGGGTGCTGGGTCATGGCGAAGTGGTGCCGCAGGCGCCCGGTGACAGCCCTGATTTCTGGCCGATCTGGCGCGGCATTGTCGCCGCGGCTCATCCCGAACCGATCGACTATCTGTTCGCGGGCGAGGATTATGGCGCGCGGCTGGCGCAGGAGGCGGGCGGTTTCTTCGTGCCGCTTGGCGGCCGCATTCTGGCGATGGACGATGCGCTTTCGGGTCTTTCGGGCAGCGCGGTGCGTGCCGATCCGGCGGCGCATTGGCCTATGCTGCCCGAACCCGTCCGCGCCCATTATCGCAAGCGCATCTGCCTCCACGGCGCTGAAAGCACAGGCAAATCGACGCTCGCCAGCCAGCTATCGCAGCAACTGGGCCTGATAGCTGTCGGCGAATACGGGCGCAGCCATTGCGAGGTGCACCGCGAGGCGTTGACGCTGGACGATCTCTTGCTGATCGGGCGCGCACAGCAAGCGATGGCCAGCGCGGCGGAACGCTGGGCCGGGACGCGCCTGCTGCTCGACACCGATGCGCTGATGACGGCGGCCTGGTGCGAAATGTTGCTGGGGGAGCGGCCTGAGGAATTGATGCAGGCGCAAAAGGCCGACCTTTACCTGCTGCTCGAACCCGATTTGCCGTGGGTCGATGACGGCACGCGCTTCTTCAGCGAGCCTGAAGAGCGTCATCGTTTTGCAAGGATAACCGAGCAGGTGCTGATCGATGCCAAGGTGCCGTTTGTTCGCATCTCCGGTTCAGGAACGGCACGTTACGACGCGGCGCTGCGCGCCATGGGAGCATTGGATGTTTGAATTGAAAGCCACCCTGTTGCTTGCGGCGTTCGCCGGTCTGGCATCGGGGATCGGGATGGAGACTTCGGCCATGGCGCAGGACGGACCTTTGGTAATCGCCCATCGCGGCGCAAGCGGGGACCGCCCCGAACACACGCTGGCCGCCTATGAACTCGCGATCGATCAGGGCGCGGATTATGTCGAACCCGATCTGGTCGTGACCAAGGATTTGCAACTGGTTGCACGCCACGAAAACGAATTGTCGGACACCACCGATGTCGCGAGCCGCGAAGAATTCGAACATTTGCGCCGCGAAAAGATGATCGACGGGCAAAGGGTCGCCGGGTGGTTTGCCGAGGATTTCACCCTTGCCGAATTGCGCACGCTGCGGGTGCGCGAGCGGGTCGGCAATATCCGCCCCGCCAACACCGGCTACAACGGCCTCTATCAGATTCCGACCTTTGCCGAGATCGTCCAACTGGTGCGCACCAAGGAAGCGCAGACCGGGCGGCGCATCGGCCTTTACCCTGAACTCAAGCATCCGACCTTCATGCTGGAAGCCGAAGGGATCGATATGGTCGACCTGCTGCTGCGCGAACTGCGCAATCTCGGCATAGAGGCCGGCGATCCGATCTTCATCCAGTGTTTCGAGGTCGGCACGTTGCGGCGTCTGAACCAGCGCAGCGATTTCAAGCTGGTGCAGCTGATCCACCCCGAAGGCGGCCCGTTGGACGAACCCGACATGCGCTATGCCGACATGGTCAGCCCGGCGGGCCTCGCTGAAATCGCCACATACGCCGACGGGATCGGGCCGGGCCTCACCTATCTGCTCGACCCTGCAACCATGCAGCCGACTTCGCTGGTGGCGGATGCCCATGCCGCCGGGTTGAAGGTGCACCCGTGGACGCTGCGCAAGGAAAACGGCTTTCTACCGGCCGGTTTGCAAGGCGAAGGCGGGGTTTCGGATAACGGAAAATACGAAATGCTGTGGCGCGCGGCGATCGCCAGCGGCGCGGACGGTTTCTTCGTCGACAATGTGAAGGAACTGGAGGCGCTGCTAGAGCAGACGCGGCCCTAGGCTTCCTTGCGCGCGCTCAGAATGTAGTTGAGCGATTCGTCGCGCGACAAATGCAGTCCCTTGCCAGGTCGCCACGCGATCCCTCGCCGCTCGATCACTTCGAGGCCCACCGCTTCGAGCAGGTCTTCGAGGTCTTCGGGTGCGATGAAATCATCCCAGTGGTGCGTTCCCTTGGGCACGTAACCCACCGCCTCTGCCGCGCCCACCAGCAGCAGGCGGCTGGCGGCGGTGCGATTGGGGGTGGACATCACCAGCAAACCGCCCGGTGCAAGCCGCGCTGCGACATCGCGCAGGAATGCGGGCTGATCCGCCACATGCTCGATCACTTCGAGCGCGGTGACCAGATCGAAGGTGCCGATATCAAGGCTGGCGACTTCCCCCGCCATATAGCGGATATCCAGCCCCGCGCCCTCTGCATGAGCCGCAGCCGCCGCGACATTCTGCGCCGCCGCGTCCACACCCGTCACATCCGCACCCAGCCGCGCCAAGGGTTCGCATACCAGCCCCGCGCCGCAGCCGATATCCAGCGCCGACTTGCCCGAAAGCGGCCGGGTCGCGCGCGGATCGGTGCCGAAATGCGCGTCGATCGCCTCGCGGATGAACTGCATCCTCACCGGGTTTACCTGATGCAGGCTGGCCATCTTGCCGTTCGGGTTCCACCAATCCTTGGCCAGTTCGGCGAAGAATTGCGCTTCCTCCGGACGGATGGTTACATTTGAGACGTTTGCGTTTCCCATGCGGCCTCGTTAGCAGCGCCCTGAAACGCAGACCAGCGTAACCTATCGAGCGGGAGTATTCGTACCTTGGCCAAGGGCGGGCAACGTATCGTGATGAAGTTCGGCGGCACCTCGATGGCGGGGACCGAGCGTATTCGCCGTGTCGCCAACATCGTGCGCAAACAGGCGGCGGGCGACAATGAAGTCGCCGTGGTTGTCAGCGCGATGGCGGGTGAAACCGATCGCCTCGTCAATTTCTGCCGCGAAGCCAATGCGCTGTACGATCCGGCGGAATACGACGTGGTCGTCGCCAGTGGCGAACAGGTGACAAGCGGGCTGCTGGCGCTGACGCTGCAATCGCTGGGTTGCAAGGCGCGCAGCTGGCTGGGCTGGCAGATCCCGGTCAAGACGATTGAGGCGCATGCCAAGGCGCGGATCGAATCGATTGACGCGCCTGAAATGGTGGCGGCGATGGAAGCGGGCGAGATCGCCGTGGTGCCCGGATTTCAGGGAATTTCCGAGGATGGCCGGGTCACGACGCTGGGCCGCGGCGGTTCGGACACTTCGGCGGTGGCCGTCGCTGCGGCGGTGAAGGCGGATCGCTGCGACATCTACACCGATGTCGACGGGGTCTACACCACCGATCCGCGCATCGTTGCCAAGGCACGCAAATTGAAAGCGGTGACTTACGAGGAAATGCTCGAACTCGCGAGCGTCGGGGCCAAGGTGCTCCAGACCCGCAGCGTCGGCCTCGCGATGAAGGAAGGGGTGCGTATCCAGGTGCTCTCGAGCTTTGTCGGCGACGACGCGGTTGCGGCAGACGAATTGCCCGGCACACTGATCGTGTCGGATGAAGAAATGGACGAATTGGTGGAGAAGGGCCTGATGGAACGCCAGCTTGTAACCGGCATCGCGCATGACAAGAACGAGGCGAAAGTGATCCTCACACGCGTTCCTGACAAGCCGGGCGCGGTGGCGCATATCTTCGAACCGCTGGCCGAGGCATCGATCAATGTCGACATGATCATTCAGAACGTGGGCCGCGACAAGGGCGAGACCGACGTGACCTTCACCGTGCCGCAGGCCGATCTGGCGCGCGCGCAGGCGTTGCTGGAGGATCGCCGCGGCGAAATCGGTTTCAACCGGATCATCACCGACAGCAAGATCGCCAAGATCAGCGTCGTCGGTGTCGGCATGAAAAGCCACGCGGGCGTCGCCAGCACCATGTTCCGCGCGCTGTCCGATCGCGGCATCAACATCCAGGCGATCAGCACCTCCGAAATCAAGGTCAGCGTGATGATCGACGAGGACGAAACCGAGCTGGCGGTGCGCGTGCTGCACACGGCCTATGGGCTCGACGCGACGGACTGAGATCGGCCTGCCTCGGCTCACCGTGTTATAGGGCCGGCGCTAACTCCATCTTAACTTTCGGGGTCAAAATCTGGCGGCTGCATAAAGGAGTCGCTCGACAATGGCGCTGAAAGCCCACCTGGACAAACCCGCAGTTTCTGCCGCACCCGCAATTGATGCAAGGCGCCATCCGCGCCGCGCCCTGCGGCTCGAAACCAGCGGCACTTTGCCCGAGGGGATCGAGGCCAATGTCACGATTCACAACATCTCGCTTGCCGGCCTGCTGATCGAAACCGAACTGCCGCTCGACGTGGGCGAGGTGCTGGCGGTCGATCTGCCGGAAGTGGGGCCGGTCGGCGCGGAGATCGTGTGGGAAAGCGGCCATCTGTTCGGCTGCGCGTTCCAGCAGGCTTTGGGCGAGGCGGCGCTGGCAGCGGCGCAATTGCGCGGGCAGGCGCCTGAAGCCGTGAGCCGGAAGAAGGAAAATGCGCTTGCCATCGGTGCAGGCGATGCGCTGGGCGTCCGGCTCAACCGCCTGCGGCGCGAGCGCGGGCTGACGCTGGCGCAGGTCGCTGCCCAACTCGGCGTGAGCAAGCCTACCGTCTGGGCCTGGGAAAAGGGCAAGGCGCGGCCGATTCCCGAACGCCTGGGCGCGATTGCGAAGGCGCTGGGCGTCGATGAGGATGTGCTCGTCGATGCAGGATCAGGCGACGAGGGCTCTCTCGTCGTGGACGATTGCCGCAACCGTATTGCGAGTGCTTACGGCATCCAGCCCAAGAATGTGCGGATCATGATCGAAATCTGATCGACAAACTGCAAAAACTCTTTTCCAGCCTCTGAATATACCGGAAATATGGTAAACGAAAATCAACGTTGATTCGTTTTTTATATGGGTAAGTTTACAAAACTAAATAGAATATTGGATAGTGCTGAGGATCAATAGATCTTCTTATATTATCAAGCAGGGCAAAGTTAGTTGATTGCTTGCCGACATGAAGTTCGAATTGGCGTGATGGTTCGTCAATCGCCGGGGGCAATCGGCAATGGAAATGCACTTCAGCGCGGCCGAAGGTCGCGCTTTGCACGGTCTCATCGAAGAATCTTCGGGAGACATCGTGGTCCGGCTAGACCGGGCGGGTTTCATTCTTCGCGCATCGGAAAATTCGGCTGAACTCGGCGTGGACCTGTCCGCGCTGCTGCTGAAGCCGCATATTTCCGATCTGGCGGTTCCGGGGCACGGCGCCGATGTCGAGCGCCATGCCCGCGCCGTTCTGGCGGGGGAGGCGGTGGATGGATGGATCGAATTCCCGGTCCGCATCTGCTGGACTGAGGACCAGCACGATTGCGACGCCGATCCGCTTGAATGCCTGCGCTGGTACGCGTTCAGTCTTAAGCCGATCGACGACGGCAATGATCCGGAAACCGCGGCCATCGGCCTGTTGCGCTCGGTCCAGCAGAAACACGCGCTGCAAAGCGAAATCAGCGCTCGTTCGCTGACCGATCCGCTCACCGGCCTCGCCAATCGCCATGCGCTGTGCGCGAGCCTTGAGCGCGCTCTGGAATGCGGAGAGGAACGGGCGCTGGCGGTGTTCGCGCTGGATCGGCTGCGCGCCATATTCATGCAATATGGCCAGCGCGCCACCGACGAAATCCAGTGGGGCTTTGCCCGGTATCTTCGCACCATGGTCTGCACCGGGCAGGAACTGGCGCAGATCGATGCGGAGCGGTTTGCGGTGATCCTGCCGGGCATGTCGATGCGGCAGGCACGGCGCTGGGCGCAGGATGTGCTTGAGACGTTCACCGGCCTCACCAGCACGTCCTCCACCCGCCCGCCCGAACTCACCGCCAGCGCCGGGCTGGCGCGGGTTGAACGCTCGGTCGACTGGACCCTGCGGCAGGCGGAGCTGGGGCTGGTCATGGCACGCGCCGGGGGCGGGATGCGGATCGGGGTGAGCGATCGCCCGGCGCGACCCACCGCCGAACCTTCGGGCATCATCCGCGCGATCGAGGAGGCGCTGCTGCGATCAAGGCGGTAGCGCCGCAAATGCCATCGCGGTTGGCGCAGGCCACCGCAGCGGCTAGTCCCTTGCGCATGTCACATATTGCAACGATTCTGCTGCTTGGCTCGGGCGAACTGGGCCGCGAATTCACCATTTCGGCCAAGCGGCTGGGCGCGCGGGTCATCGCCTGCGATGCCTATGCCAATGCACCTGCGATGCAGCTGGCGGACGCGGCCGAGGTTTTCCCGATGCTCGACGGCGAAGCCTTGCGCGCGACCGTGCTGAAGCACCAACCCGACTTCATCGTGCCCGAGATCGAGGCGATCCGCACCGAAGTGCTGGCCGATCTGGAAGCCGAAGGGTTCAATGTCGTGCCCTCCGCCCGTGCCGCGCAATTGACCATGAACCGCGATGCGATCCGCGATCTGGCGGCGGGTGAACTGGGCCTTGTCACCTCGCGTTACCGTTATGCCGAGAATTTCGAGCAGGTCGAAGCCGCTGCCGCGCACACGGGCTTTCCCTGCGTGATCAAGCCGGTGATGTCGTCTTCGGGCAAGGGCCAGAGCAAGGTCGATGATGCCGTAGGACTTCAGGCGGCATGGGATTACGCGGTGGCCAACATGCGCGGCGACCGGGCGCGGGTGATCGTCGAACAGTTCATCGATTTCGATTATGAAATCACCCTGCTGACAATCCATCACCGGGGCGGGATCAATTTCTGCCCGCCCATCGGCCACCGTCAGGAACGCGGCGATTATCAGGAAAGCTGGCAGCCTGCGCCCATGTCCGAAGCCGCCTTGGCCAAGGCCCGCGAAATGGCGGCGAAGGTGGTCGAGGCGCTGAAGGGCAATGGCAGAGGCTGGGGCATCTACGGGGTCGAATTCTTCGTGAAGGGGGACGAGGTGATCTTCTCCGAACTTTCCCCGCGCCCGCACGATACTGGCATGGTGACGATGGCGTCACAAGACAGGTCGCAATTCGACTTGCACGCCCGCGCGATTCTGGGACTGCCGGTGTTCGGCGATCAGGCGGCGCTCTGCGGCGCTTCGGCCGTGATCCTCGCCGAACGCGACAGCGCCGACTTCGCTTTCGAAGGGCTGGCCGATGCGCTGGCGGTGTCACCGGAGGTTGACGTGCGCATCTTCAGCAAGCCGACCACGCGCCCCTATCGCCGCATGGGCGTGGCGCTGGCACGGGGTCAGAATCCCGACGACGCGCGCGAATACGCCAGGGAAGCAGCCCGCCTTGTGCGCATTGCCTATCGCGACTGATTGATCTTTCGCAGGGGCGCGACTAACCGCGTTTTCCTATGACCGACTTTCCCAAGAGCGCGGCCCTGATGCAGCGCGGCACCGATTTCCTTGGCTGCGAGCACGCGATCCTGTGTGGCGCGATGAGCTGGGTATCCGAACGCAATCTCGTTTCCGCGATTTCGAACGCGGGCGGCTTTGGCGTGATCGCCTGCGGGGCGATGACCCCGGAACTGCTCGATGGCGAAATCGCAGCGACGTGCGCGCTGACGGACAAGCCGTTTGGCGTGAACCTCATCACCATGCACCCGCAACTGTTCGACCTGATCGAGGTCTGCAAGAAGCACGGTGTCGGCCACGTCGTGCTGGCCGGGGGCATTCCGCCCAAGGGCAGCGTCGAAGCGATCAAGGCGTTCGGTGCCAAGGTGATCGTGTTCGCCCCCACGCTGGCGCTGGCGAAGAAGCTGCTGCGTTCGGGCGGTGATGCTCTGGTGATCGAAGGGATGGAAGCAGGCGGCCATATCGGCCCGGTGGCGACCAGCGTTCTGGCGCAGGAATTCTTGCCCGAACTGAGCAAGGATCACGTCGTCTTTGTCGCTGGCGGGATCGGCCGGGGCGAAGCGATTGCGGGCTATCTCGAAATGGGGGCGTGCGGGGTGCAGTTGGGCACGCGCTTTGCCTGCGCCAGTGAAAGCATCGCCCACCCTGATTTCAAGAAGGCGTTTTTCCGCGCCAAGGCACGCGACGCCGAAACCAGCGTGCAGGTCGATCCGCGCCTGCCGGTGATCCCGGTGCGCGCGTTGCGGAACAAGGGCACAGAGGAATTCACCCGCAAGCAGATCGAAGTCGCCAAGCTGCTGGATGACGGCGCGGTCGACATGCTTGAGGCACAATTGCAGATCGAACATTTCTGGGCTGGCGCGCTGCGCCGTGCAGTGATCGACGGCGACGTCGAGAACGGATCGCTGATGGCGGGCCAGTCGGTCGGCATGGTGACCAAGGAAGAGCCGGTTGCCGACATCATGGTGCAGTTGATGCAGGAATGCGAAGCCGCGCTGTCGAGAAGGTAAGGGCCGATGATCCGCACCACCCTTGCCGCGCTGGCGCTCGGCATGTCGACCGCGGCAGCGGCGCATTCGTTCTGGCTGGAGCCCGCCGATCACACGATTGACGCTGGCGAGGAAGTCCGGGTCGATTTCCGGATCGGCGATGCCGGTGAAGCCGGGGACTGGGCTGTCTATTGGGAACGGGTCGCGGCATTCAGGCTGCACGGACCCGATGGTGCGACCGACCAGCAGCGCGCCTTGCGCATCACCGCTCCGGGGGAGAAGGGCGGCGCACAGCTTCGCCCGCGCAGTCCCGGCAGCTACATCATCGCCTTTGAAAGCAATCCGAGCTTTTCCGATCTCGAGGCCGAACGGTTTGATCGCTATGTCGAACACGAAGGATTGAAGGCGATAGCGGCGCACCGCGTGGCGACGGGCGCGGGGTCGAAGAACGGCACCGAAATCTACATGCGCCGGGCCAAGACGCTGGTGCAGGTGGGCGACAAGATCACCCCCAACGTCACGCAGACCATCGGCCAGATCCTCGAAATCCGACCGCTGCAAAATCCTTTCGCGCTGGATGAGGGCGCGCCGCTCGATCTTCAGGTGTTCTGGCGCGGCGAGCCGCTGGGCGGGGCGATGTTGAGCGCGGCTCCGCTGGATGCAAAGGGCGAGGTGAAGACATTCACCACCAGCGCCGACGGCGTCATCCGGGTGGAGGCTCCCGGCGAGGATGCGATGCTCTATGCGGTGGTGTGGGGTGTTCCTGCACCGAATGATGCGCGTGCGGATTACATCACCGTGTTCTCCAGCCTGACGGTGGCAGGCCGATGAGCGATCCCTTGATCCTGACGCTCGATTGCGCGGACCAGCCGGGAATCACCGCGCGCGTCACCGCTTTCCTGTTCGAGCGCGGGTGCAACATCCTCGACGCGCAGCAGTTCCGCGATCCGGGGTCCGACCGGTTCTTCATGCGCGTGGCCTTCGATCCGACCGGCACCTCGACCGAGGCGCTGCGCACCCGCTTTTCGAAGCTGGCGACCACTTTCGACATGAACTGGAAGATGGCGGCGGAAAACCGTCCGCGCCGCACCATCATCCTTGTCAGCAAGTTTGATCATTGCCTTGTCGATCTGCTTTATCGCTGGCGCACGGGGGAATTGAACATCGATCCGGTGGCGATCGTGTCGAATCACCCGCGCGAAGCCGCGATCCATATCGATATCGGCGATATCCCGTTCCACCACATCCCCGTGACCCCGGATACCAAGCCCGAGGCGGAGGCTCGCTTCCGCGCGCTGGCGGACGAAAAGCAGGCGGAACTGGTGGTGCTGGCGCGTTACATGCAGATATTCTCTGACGAACAGAGCGCGCATTTCGCCGGGCGCTGCATCAACATCCACCACAGCTTCCTGCCCGGTTTCAAGGGCGCGCGGCCATACCACCAGGCGCATGATCGCGGGGTCAAGATCATCGGCGCGACGGCGCATTTCGTCACCGCCGATCTCGATGAAGGGCCGATCATCCATCAGGATGTCGAACGCATCACCCACACCGACAGCGCCGATGATCTGGTGCGCAAGGGCCGGGATATCGAACGCCGCGTGCTGGCCGAAGCGGTGCGGCTTTTCGTGCAGGAACGGGTGCTGATGAACGGCCAGAAGACGGTCGTCTTCCGCGGCTAGTTCACCCCGCGCAGGATCTGCACCCGATTGGGCACGCAGGGCACGCCATTGACCGGAGCGGTGTAGGCGCTGGAAAACGGCGGGATCTGCCCGTTGGTCCAATAGGTCGTCAGATATCCTCCGCCAAGGTTCGCGCTGTAAGGGCACAGGCCAAAGGAATAGGCCGGGGGCGTCGCGCTGGCGGGCGGTGAATAGCGCGATTGCCGTTCGCGCAGCCGGGCAAGCTGGGTGCGTTTGCGCTCAAGGCACACGCTGTCGTAACCGGCGAAATCGCCGTCCCGATCATAGACCGAACATTGTTCGTAATCGCCCGAGGAAAGGCTTTGTGCGGCGGCGGGTGTCGCCATGCCGAATGCGCTCGCCAGCGCGAAAGCGGTGATTGTGCCGATGTGTTTCATGGATACCCCCTGATCGCCTGACCCAGAGGGTATCCATGAAGGGTTTTAGCCCCGATGAACGGGCCTGTTGTCTTTCAGCAAGGTTTACCGCCTTGCGACTTTGCCTGGTCCCTCGATCGCCTTGTCCTCGTTGGCGCGCTGGATCACATAAGCGCGGATCGCGTCGATCTCGTCCTTGCTCAGCGAGTCCTTGAACGAGACCATGCCGTTGTCCTTGAGGATGCCGTCATGCACCACCGCCTGCCAGCTTTCCGCATTGCCCAGCGTGCCTGAGCGGCGAAGGTCGGGCAGCACGGTCGATCCGACAGCGCCGGGCGCATGGCAGACCGCACAATAGCGGGCGTATTTGGTGGCGCCGAGCGCGATCGTCTCGGCTGAGGCGCGGCTGGGCGGCGGGTCTAACGGGAGCGCCACCAGCGGCTTCTCTTCGGGCAGAGCCGCCGTCCCGCCCAGCTTGAACACCATCAGGCGCGATACATTGCGCACCGGCCCGGCATCGTTGATCAGCCCGCCATCGGCGGTGATCGCATAGGCGCCGCCCCATCCGGCCAGCACCGCGACATATTGTTCGCCATCGACGGTGTAGGTGACAGGGGGAGCGACGATCCCGGTCTGCGCGGCAAAGCTCCACAGCTTCTCGCCCGAGCCCGCCGCATAGGCCGCAAACTCGCTCGACGAATTGCCCTGGAACACAAGGCCCCCTCCGGTCGCCAGCAGCCCACCGTTCCACGGGCCGGGGAATTCAACCGTCCAGCGTGCCTCCTGCTTGACCGGGTCCCACGCCACCAGCTTCCCCTTGACCGTGCCGTATACTTCGCGGCGGAAGCCCATGTCCGGCGGCAGGTCGCCCGCGCCCAGATTGTATCCGACGTTGAAGCCGCGCGCCCTGTCGGGCTTCCAGTCGGCTTCGGGGGCGTAGACGGTCGCGGCTTCGAACGCCGGGATATAGACCAGCCCTTCGCCCGGATGGAACGCCATCGGATGCCAGTTGTGACCGCCCAGCGGCCCCGGCAGCACCAGCGCGGGCTTGCCCGTCTTGTCGACGCGGGTTTCGGGATTTTCGATCGGGCGACCGTTTTCATCCAGCCCGGTTGCCCAGTTGATCGGGATATAGGGCTTGCCCGAAATCAGTTCCCCGGTCGCCCGGTCGATCACGTAGAAGAAACCGTTCTTTGGAGCCTGCATCAGCACCTGCCGCTCCTCCCCGTCGATCTCCATATCGGCAAGGATGATGTGCTGCGTCGCGGTGTAGTCCCAGGTCTCTCCCGGAGTGGTCTGGTAATGCCACGCATATTCGCCCGTATCCGGGTTCAGCGCGACGATGCTCGAAAGGTAGAGATTGTCCCCTTCGCCCGTGCCATCCTCACCCGGAGAGCGATAGGCTCGGTTCCATGGGGATCCATTGCCCACCCCGATGTACAGCAGGTTGAGATCCGGGTCGTAGGCCATCGAATCCCACACAGTGCCGCCCCCACCGATGCCGTTGTCGCTGCCCAGCACATCGCCAAACCACGTGTCGGCCGCTTTTTGCAGATATTCCGGATCATCCGATGAATCGCCATCGGGTACGGTGTAGAAGCGCCACAGCTCCTCTCCGTCCTCCGCCGAATAGGCCGCGACATAGCCGCGCACGCCGAATTCCGCCCCGCCATTGCCGATGATCACCTTGCCATCGATCACGCGCGGCGCGCCGGTGACGGTGTAGCTCCTGGTCTGGTCGACGGTGACCTTTTCCCACTGCACTTCGCCGGTGTCTCGATCCAGCGAGACCAGCCGCCCGTCAAGCGTGCCGAGGAACAGCGAATTACCCCATGTGGCAAGCCCGCGATTGACGACATCACAGCACGCCTTGACCGCGGTTTCCCCCGGAACCTTGGGATCGTATTCCCACAGCTTTGCGCCCGTGGCGGCGTCGAATGCCTTCACCTTGCTCCATGCGGTGGTGAGGTACAGCTTGCCATCCAGCACCAGCGGAGTCGCTTCCTGCCCGCGCGCGGTGTCCATGTCGGCAAACCATGCAAGGCCAAGCTCGCCGACGTTTTCGGCATTGATCTGGTCAAGCGGAGAGAAGCGCTGTTCGGAATAGGTGCGCCCGTGGCTGATCCAGTTGGCGCTGTCCCCGTCCGCGCCGACCAGCATGGCGGCGGTAATGCCTTCGCCCGCCCCATCGCCCATCAATTCGCTGCAACCCCATGCGCCCAGTGCCGCCAGCGCAAGCAGCGGCGCGGCAAGATATGCCTTGTTCATTCTTCTCTCCCATCGGGTTCTCTGACCCGTCGGTAGGCATGTTGCCTTTGCCGGGAACGCTTGTCCATAACCAAGCGTCTTGATGGTGAAGAAGCCGCGATATGGCTGACAATTCGGGAGAACATCATGTGTGATGAGGCGAAACTGAAGCAGTGGGCGGCAGGTGTTGTCAGCCGCCGTGATTTTGGAGTTCTGGCCAGCGCGGCAACCGTAATGGCTTGTGCCCCGATGGAAGGCGGCGATGATTATGCGGCGGACAATGTCGCGCGCGATCTGGTTGAAAGCATGGTCAGCTTTGACACCGCCGACGGCACGATGGACGCGTTTTTCGTCCACCCCGCTGACGGTGCGCATCCCGGTGTGATCTTCTGGCCCGACATCGCCTCCATCCGCGAAAGCAAGCGCAACATGGCGCGGCGGCTGGCGGGGCAGGGGTATGCCGTTCTCGTCGTGAACCCCTATTACCGCGATGTCGCGGGTGAACAGTTTGCCGATTTCGCCGCGTTCATTGCCGATGGCGGGTTCCAGAGCGTGCGCCCGTGGCGCGGCAAGCTGGATGCCGATGCGGTGGGACGCGATGCGGCGGCTGCGGTGGCCTGGCTCGATCAACAGGATGCGGTCGATACGGCGCGCGGCATCGGGACGCAGGGCTATTGCATGGGCGGCCCCTTCACCGTCTGGAGCTCGGCAGCGGTTCCCGCCCGGATCAAGGCGGCGGCCAGTTTCCACGGCGGCGGGCTGGTGCGCGCCGACGATCCCAAGAGCCCGCACAACATGCTCGATCAGGCGAGCGCAAGCTATCTGATCGCCATCGCCCGCGACGATCACGCCGAAAACCCCGAGGCGAAATTGCGCTTTGCCGAAGCCGCAGGCCGCGCTGCACGGCCCGCCAATGTCGATGTCTATGACGGCGATCACGGCTGGACCGTGCCCGACAGCCCGGCCTATGCCGAAGCGGCTGCGGAACAGGCCTATGCCGACCTGCTGAAGCTTTACCGGGAGAATTTGTAGGTTTCGGACGCGGCGACGCGGGTCAAACCGTTAGCCCGCGTCGCGTCCTTACAAGCTGCTTGGTCAACCAGCCGCCTATGCTGGCCCTCGTCAATGCACATTTGGGGAGGGGCATGTTGGGCCGATTGAAGATGGTGTTCGGGGCACTCGCCCTTGGTGGTGCCATTTTTGCCGCGCCATCGCAGGCACAGCCGCAATTGTCGGATCTGCCGCCCGAAGCCAGCGCCTATCGCGGGTTTGTGGTGATGCGCGAGATCGATAATCGCTGTCCCAATCTGAACTTTGGTGAACGCAGCACGCTCAACGATCTCGCCCTGGGTGCGATGATGCGCATTCCAGCCATCGCCAACAGCGACATCGGCGAAATGGGGCCTCAGGCCTATTTTGAGCGGATCGAGGCGGTTTCGGCGCCGATCGCCGCCGAAGCGAAATCCGCTGCGATCTGGGCGCCTTGCGAAGAAGCGCCGAGGCTGCTTGGCCGGGTCAAGGTCGATGTGATGGTGAGCGCGGTCGCGCATTTGCAAAAAGGCCTGCCTGTTTTCGAGGAAAGCGCGACCGACCTGCAAAAGCGGGTGGCGGCGGCTTTGCTCAACCACTTGCGGCAATTGACCGCCAACGCCCCGCAGGGCGCGCTGGAACAGGCGGTGGCGGCACAGATGCAACAGATTGAACTGACGCCCGAGCAAGCCGCGCAGGATGCCCGCCGGTTCATGTCGCATTTCGCCGTTTCAAGCGGGCTGGCGAACAACGGCTATGCCCTGCGCTGGTCAGAAGCGGGCAAGGGCTGGATGCTGATCGATACCACGACCCGCGAACGCGCCGGGCTTGATCTGTATGTCGAGCCGCGCATCGCCGCCTATTACCGGCAGGCAAGCGCGCCCGATGATTTCGCCCATTTCTACAATGGCGATACGCGGATCGTGATGCTGCCGCGCAAGAGCGACAGCCGTGTAGGGTTCATTGCCTTCCCGGTGGATGCCTCGCAACCGCTTGAAGCCAGCGAGGTTGCGGTCTGGCCGCGTTACATGTCCGAACCAAAGACCCGCCATTCCGATTTCGGATGCGTGCGCGGGGCGCAATGCTTCCGCTTCTCGATCGAGACTGGCCGACTGCTGGTGTCACGCGCCGATGACAGCGATCTGTTCCAGGGCGCGCGGGTGGCGGTCCACGCTCCGTTTTCACCGGGCAATGATCCTGGCCCGCAGATCATCAACGACCGGACCCGCGAAAACCAGCCCCCGGTCGATTACCTCCCGCTGCGCGAGATGTTCGCCGAATAGCATCTGGCCCAAAGTCAGGCCCCGGCGCCGGGCGTTTTCCTACTCGGGCAAAATCTGGCTTGGTCCGGCGGATGGAAACTGTTCGATCCGATTTGGCCGATCTTGCGCCTCACATTTTGTGGGCAGGTTGCGCCCATCCGGGTGACACTCTTGCGCCTGTAAGGCGACAGTTTGCATGGCCAAAGAGTGACGCTTTCGCGCGCATGGGTGACACTTCACCCGCTAAAGTGACACTTTCTCATGCAGGGGTGACACTTTCTGGCCGAAAGGTGACACTGGCGCGGCTTTTTCTTCAGGACAGTGTTCCATGTGTTCCACGCTGTTGGGAACGCATGGGCCACTGCGGCGAATCAGCCGGCGCTTTCGCGGACCTTGCTGCGCTCGTTCGACAGGCCGAACCGGCCAAAGCTGCGATAGCGGGTCATCCACTTGTCGAGGAACTGGCCCAGCGGGCGCGGCTCGATCCCCAGATCGGCAAAGCCAGGCGCGCCTTCGCTGACGGTGCTGCCGGGTTGCAGCAGCGTCCACTGGTCGCGGCTCATCGGCGTACCGGGAAGGCTGGCGAACAGGCCCGAAAGCCCGTCGGGCATGGCGATGAAGCGGCGCTTGCGGCCCTGGGCTGCGGCGATGCGCTCGTTGATCTCCATCATCGAAAGCTGCTCCGGCCCGCCCAGTTCGTAGGTGCGCCCGCCATGCTGCGCAGGGTTCTCCAGAGCGACGGCGATCGCTTCGGCCACGTCGTCGACATAGACCAGCTGCAGCTTCGCCTCAGGCCCGAACACCGGCAGCACCGGCATCAGCTCGATCAGCCCGGCGAACATGTTGATGAAGCCGTCATCCTGCCCGAACACGATCGACGGGCGCAGCACGGTCGCCTCCGGGAAGGCGGCGAGGACGTTCTCTTCGCCCTTGGCCTTGCTGCTGGCATAGGCGGTGGGGGACGACGCATCGGCGCCGATCGCGCTGACATGGACAAAACCCTTGGCGCCGCCGGCCTTGGCGATGGCGGCCATCCGGCCCGGTGCCTCGCCCATGACTTCGCCAAGGTCGCCGTCGAATGCCCCGACAAGGTTGACGACATAGTCAGCCCCGTGGAGCGCGGCCTTGAGGCTGTCTTCACGGGTGATGTCGCAGCGTGCGAACTGCAACTGGCCGAGATTGGCAAGCGGCTTCAGCGGCCATGCCTTTTCGGGATTGCGGCAGGCAATGCGCACCCGCGCGCCGCGCGCGAGCAGCGCCTGAGCAACGTAATTGCCTATAAAGCCGCCACCGCCGAACACGGTGACGAGAGAGTCGGAAAGAGGCGAGGCAATGGACATGGCTCAGATCCCTTTTGAGCACGTTCGAGACGAAGAATCTGCTGCGTCCCATGCGTCAACACGGCGCAATGGGCAAGGGTTGCGGTGTTGTTAGTTCGCCTGCGCCCGCATCGCCAGCATCAGCGCACCGGTGATACCGGCATCATCGCCATGGTGCGGACGCTGGATGGTCTGGCGTGCCGAGCCGGGGAGGTATCCGGCTCCGAGCTGGCATGCACGCTCTGCGATCCGTTCTGTCAGGCCCGGCGTCTTGGCAACTCCGCCGCCGATCATCACGCGCTCGATGGCGTTGGTCGCGAACAGGGTGTGACACGCCTGCGCGATATAGTCGGCAATGATCGCGTGCGCAGGATGCCCGTCAGGCAATTCCGACAAGGAAGCGCCCCAACGCGCCTTGATGGCTGGGCCGCTTGCCAGCCCTTCGAGGCAGTCGCCATGATGCGGGCAGATGCCTGCGAACTCGTGGTCAAGAGGATGGCGTCTGGGAAAGACATGGCCCAGTTCAGGATGCCCGACGCCGTGAACCGGTTTGCCATCCTGCACCAGACCACCGCCGATCCCGGTGCCGATCGTGAAATAGGCAAGGCTGCGGCATCCGTTTGCCTGCGCAGCAGCATACTCAGCAAGAGCCGCTGCGTTGACGTCGGTATCAAAGCCGACCGGTACGCCCAATCGTTCTCGGAAGAAACCGGCTATGTCGCAATCATGCCAGCCCGGCTTGGGCGTGTTCGTGATATGGCCCCAGCGCGGCGATGTCGGGTCCAGTTCGACGGGGCCGAAGCTGCCGATCCCCAGTGCGGTGAGTGTTCCCTGCGATGCGAGCCATGCGGCCGCTTGGGCAAGGGTGGTTGCCGGGTCCGCAGTCGGGATGCTGTGGCGCGCGCGGATCTCTTCGGGAGAACTCCCCACGGCGAGCACGAATTTGGTCCCGCCGGCTTCGATCGCGCCCAGCATCACGCTGTCGCTTCAGGCTGCAGGGCTCCGAGGCTTGCTCGGTCACCGTCGAGTTTGAGTTGCAGCAGCGGCGCAGGCACTCCGCCAAAGGAGGTCGCCTGGTCAGGGGCATCATAGACATCGACAAAGCTGCAAACCGTAAGGCTCGCATCGACGAACCAGCTGTATGTCTGCTGCGGCAGGTCGGTCGGGTTCGCGAGCACCAACCCTGAGCCGTTAAGCGGGCGCCAGTCACCCCGGAGGCTTTCCGCTACCATTCCGTACAAACCCCCTGGCGCGTGCCGCAGACCCGGTGCGAACGTCGCTGTCTGCGTCGACCAAAAGGCATAATAGCGGCCATCATGAAACACCAGGTGGGCTCGTTCCAACTCGTTGTTCACTGCATCAGCATGAATGAGCGGAGGATCGAGGCACCACCCGGTGGGGGTCTTGCGTGCGATCCCGAAGGCCCCGTTGAATGCGCTTTCAGACCCTGCAAGCGAGCCTGTGAATGCCAGATATTCGGTGTTGTCGGCAGGATCGCGGAAATAGGCGGGATCACGGAACGCCTTGATCGTGCCCGGTGCGCCGTCATGCGCATCAGCCGCGTCATAGTAAGGAGCGTAATGGTAGATGATGCGAGCGGGCTCAGACCATTGCCCCGGCATGCCGTCCTTGCCGATCTTGGCTTTCGCCTTCCACAGCTGCTGTTGGTATCCTCCGGCTCGTTGCGCCGTTCCGGCAGCGGTGAAGAACAGGGTCAACGTCCCATCGTCGAGCAGCGCCGATCCGGCCCATTCGCGCTCATAGGGCACATCAAAGGCAGGCAAGACCGGACCGAGGTCGACCCAGTCCAGGCCGCGCCGTTCGATGAAATGGATCTTGGCTTCGAAATGTCTAAGCGCCGGGTCTCCACGATCCGGTGCTGTCAGCGCCATCCACAGCTCTCGCCCTCCGACAGGTGCCCGCGCACCCCATGCATCCTGCACAGGCCACATGTCCCAATAGAGCCGATCGGACGCCAGCAAGGACCTGTCGACCTTGGAAATCGCCGGTATGCGGTTCTTGTCTCCGGGGTTGATCCGGCGCACGTGATCTCCGGTCCAGGCGCTCGTCATGACAGAAATCAATCCCGCTTCACAATTCAAGAAATTGGGCTGGCCGCCCGGCGAAAGCAGCCAGCCCTTCACTTCAACCCGGCTCTAGAAGTCGAACCGCACCGATGCCAGCACGGTCCGGCCTGCAATCGAGCGCGCGCGCACGATGCCATTGCCGGGGATCGAACCTTCTTCGGCTTCGGTGAAGCCCGAAACATTGAAGAGGTTCTGTGCATTGAGCCCAATCTCGACCCGGTCGATGGGGCGCACTGCAAGGAAGGCGTTCACCTGCGCGAATGCGGGCAGCTCAAGCTGATTGCTGTCCTGCGTGAAGCTGTCCGTGGTGCCAACCACGTTCGCGCCAAGCGTGAACATATCCGCGTCATACTGAGCGGTGGCTTGATAGACGAGATCAGCCTGACGGCGGGGCGTATTGCCAATCACGCTTGCATCAAGCGCATCGACGATTTCCGCATCTGTCCAGGTTGCCCCTGCGGACAGGGTGAACGGCCCGCTGCGATATGCGCCTTCGAGTTCGATGCCGAAAGCTTCGAATTCGGTGTCGAACAGGACGACCGGGGCGATGTCGACATTGGTCTCTGCGGTCTTGGCAAAGAAGCCGGTGGCGAACAGAGAAATCCCGCCGGACTGATACTTCAGACCCGCCTCAAGCTGATCGACCGATGCCACCACGCCCGAGTCGCCGCCCGGAAGGCTGCCATCCACCGTGCTGACTGCGGGCGAGAACAGGCTGCGGTCCGCAGTGTGGCGTCCGCCCTGGCTGTAGCGCGCGAAGATGCCTAGATCATCTGTCAGCAGGTAGTTCGCGCCCAGCGAGAAACTGAAGTAGCCAAAGTCGTAGTTCACCGGTCGCGCATTGCCGAGCGGCAGGATGCTGGTTTGCGCTTCGGCAGGGCTGATCACACCGTCATTGTCGAAATCGAAGCTTGTCACCCCGACGCCAAAGCCGCTGTCCGATCCGGTGATCGTGCCGCTGGCGTCGCCGTAATCGTAGCGGATGCTTGCATCGAGCGTCAGCCGGTCGAGTTCGAGCGAAAGCGATGCGAAGGGCGCATAGGTGCTGTAGTCGACATCGTAGTTGCGGCGGCAGCAATTGCCGAAGAAGCTGGCGCCGAAACCGACAGTGCCGTTTTGGGTGACGAGATCGCCATTGGCATCGCGGATGTCGACCAGCACGGCCTGACCATCGCCCTGCACCGTCTGAACATGCGAGGTCCAGACCCAATCGGTGTCGATGGCCTGGCGCGAAAGGTAGAAGCCGGTGGTGAAATTGGCCGAACCTCCGCCGAAGTCGAATTCCTTGTTGACCCGGAAATCATTGGTGATGTTGTCGAGGCTGTTCAGCCGGACGTTGAACACCACGACATTGGTCAGCAATCCGTTGCCGCCGATGCTGGCAGCGTTGGCGGCCGAGCCGGCATTGGGGCCGGTCGCAAATTCGATCGTCGAACCCGCACCGCCAATGCCATCAGCGATGGATTGTGCATCGCCCGCGCTGGCCGGGAAGGGCGACTGGAAGCTGCCCGAATTGTCAGCAAAGCGGAACCGGTTGGTCAGCGTCCATCCGTCGCCAACGTCGATTTCGCTTTCGATCCCGAAGGCAAGGCTTTCCACCGAAAGGCCATCACGGAAATCGAAGCTGGCGACATTGTTGTCGCCGTCCAGCGTGACGGCCGGCGTCAGGAACGGGCTGTAGAGCGAGTCGCTGCGCGGATCGAAGCCGGGGATCGCGCTGTAATCCGGGCTGGAGTTGGTTCCTCCTACAAAGACCGGCTGCGGCAGGATCGTCGGTGTCTTGTCGTCCAGATATTTGGCGTGGAAGCGGATGTAGCCGCCATCGAATTCCTTTGTGATGTTGGTCTTGATCTGGCCTCCGTCATAGCCGTTGTAACCGATGTCGCGCGGGCCTTCCCCGGTGCGATAGAAGCCGCCGACATGGAAATACAGATCATCGGCGAGCGGCGCACCGTAATCGAAATCAAGCCGGTAGGTTTCGAAGTCGAGGCCTACGCTCCCCTGGATCGCTCCGCCTTCTCGTTCGCCGGTCTTGGAGATGAAGTTGATCACCGCGCCCGGGGCGTTTGACGCGAAGGTTGAGGCCGAGCCGCCGCGAACCGCTTCGACGCGGGCGACGCTGCGGTCTGCGCGGAGGAAGTTGTCGGCATTGCCGAAGATGATGTCGCCGAACTCGAGGATCGGCAGGCCATCTTCCTGCAGCTGGATATAGCGCGCGCCGCCGGTCGACACAGGAATGCCGCGCACCGCGATGTTCGCATTGCCTTCACCGCCCGATGCTTCGGAGCGGATGCCGGGGATCTGCCGGATCAGGTCGGCGGACGAAGGGGCGCCGAGATCGGTAAGTGCTTCGGCGCCAATGGTGCTGACCGAGACCGAGCTTTCGATCCGGTTCTGGCCACGTGCAACGGCAGTGACAATGATTTCGCTGCCTTCGGCCTCTGCGGCTCCGTCAGCGGCGTTTTCTTGGGCTATGGCCGGGCTGGCAAGGCCGAACACGGCAACGCTTGCGCAAAGCGCGGTGCGAAGTTTCATCAATATTCTCCTCTCGAATGCGCGCTTCTTTGGCGACGACGAGCTAAGGCCTAGTCATAATGCAAACGATTGCAACAGAAAAATGCAAACGTTTGCAAAATGCGCGGAAACGTGTCACTCCTTGTCCGTAGCGTGGCAAAGACCCGCGAACGGGACTGGATCGGGAAAGGCATCATATGACGGGAAAACCCCGGCTTTCGCTGCTGCGAATCATTGAAATGAACATCGGCTTTTTTGGCCTGCAGTTCAGTTTCGGCCTGCAACAGGCCAATATGGGGCCGATCTACGGGTTCCTCGGCGCGGACGAGGCGACAATGCCGCTGCTGTGGCTTGCAGGGCCGATGACGGGTCTGATCATCCAGCCCATCATTGGGGCGATGAGTGACCGGACGAATTCGCGGATGGGGCGACGCACACCCTATTTCCTGATCGGCGCAGTCATCTGCACGCTCAGCCTGTTTGCCATGCCATATTCGAGCGCGCTTTGGATGGCGGCGAGCCTGCTGTGGATCCTCGATGCGGGCAATAACATCACGATGGAGCCGTACCGTGCCTATGTCGCAGACCGGCTCGCGCCCGAGCAACGATCGGTCGGGTTTCTTACGCAAAGCGCGTTTACCGGGCTCGCCCAGACGCTGTCCTATCTTGCTCCTTCGCTTCTGACAGCCTTCGTGGCGCGAGATGTACTGGACGATAACGGCATTCCGGTGATCGTGCGGATCGCCTTTGTAATAGGGGCAATTCTGTCGATCTCCACCATCGCATGGTCGGTCTGGCGCGTTCCGGAATTGCCGCTGAGCGACAAAGAACGTGCTGAACTCGAAGCCAAGCCGCTTACCGTGCGTGCGACCTTCACCGAAATCGTATCCGCGATCCGTGCGATGCCACGCCCGATGAAACAGCTTGCAGGTGCCATGCTTTGCCAATGGTATGCGATGTTCGCTTACTGGCAGTTCATTACATTCGCAGTCGGCCGCAGCATCTATGAAACCAGCGATCCGGCAAGCGCCGCCTTTCGCGAGGCCGTGCTGACGACCCAGCAGGCCGGCGCGTTGTACAACTTCATCGCCTTTCTTGGTGCGCTTGCCCTGATCCCGGTGGTAGCTCGGTTTGGCGCGCGCCACGTGCATGCCGTGTGTCTCGCCGCTTCGGGCGCGGCCATGCTGATGATACCGGGCACCAGCAGCCCGATCGGACTGTTTGCGCTGATGCTGGGAATCGGGATTGGCTGGGCCGGGATGATGGGCAACACCTATGTCATGCTCGCCGATTGCATTCCGCCTGAGCGCAATGGCGTTTACATGGGTGTATTCAATCTGTTCATCGTTATCCCAATGCTGATCCAGACACTTACGATGCCGCTGATGTACGATGCAATTCTCGGCGGTGACCCACGCAATGTCCTGTTGCTGGCAGGTGGCTTGATGCTGGCAGGCGCGGTGGCTACGCTGCGGGTGGATGCCGGACATCGCCAGCCCCGCAACTCACGTCTGGCGCCTGGTTAGAGGGGCGGCTGAGGGAAAGCATGGCCGACAAGGAGGAAACCGGTGGACGGGTGATGGTGCGAACCATCACTGATCTGGCGCGTCTCGCCGGGGTTTCCCCCGGTACGGTTTCGCGCGCTCTTGCTGGCAAAAGTCTCGTCAACGCCAAGACGCGCGAGAAGATTGAAGCCATTGCCCGCGAACACGGGTTCCGCCCCAACCAGATGGCAAGTGGCCTGCGTCGCCAGAAGACGGGCGTGATCGGCGTGATCATCCCGCTGGGTCACGATAGCCGCCAGCAGATTTCCGACGGCTTTTTCATGACGCTGCTTGGTTACCTCGCCGATGAGCTGACGCGTGAGGGATACGACCTGATGCTGCGCCGGGTTGTGCCGGAAAATGATGCCGACTGGCTCGACCGGTTCATCGGCTCCGGCATGATCGACGGGGTAATCGTGATCGGCCAGTCCGACCAGTTCGAGCGGATTGAGGAAGTTGCCGATGGCTATCGCTCGATGGTCGTCTGGGGTAATCACACTGAAGGGCAGCGGCATTGCGTGGTCGGCACCGACAACAGGCTTGGCGGCAGGTTGGCAGCAGAGCGTCTCATTGCTGCGGGCGCAAAGGATCTAGCGTTCCTTGGTGACACAACCGCCATCGAATTTGCCGCTCGTTTTGCTGGTGCGAAGGATGCGGCTCAGCGACTAGGTGTGACGATTACCGCGCTTCCTACCCATCTGTCGCCCGATCGTGCGAGTGAGGAGATCGCCCTCCATCTTGCCCAGAACGCAGGGCGGATAGACGGGATATTCGCGGCCACAGATACTCTTGCGGCACTTTGCTTGACGCAATTGCGCTTGCTAGGGATCAGCGTACCTGAGACGATCAAGCTTGTCGGTTTTGACGATTTGCCTATTGCCTCCCAGACCGTTCCGTCTCTCACTACGGTCAGGCAGGACATAGCCGCAGGAGCGCGTGGCCTCGTCGAGCTCTTGCTGCGAAGGCTGGCAGGACAGGAGACGGAGAG
Source organism: Erythrobacter sp. Dej080120_24 (assembly GCF_036322605.1). Lineage (GTDB taxonomy): Bacteria > Pseudomonadota > Alphaproteobacteria > Sphingomonadales > Sphingomonadaceae > Erythrobacter > Erythrobacter aurantius. The sequence continues at coordinate 68,654 of NZ_AP027262.1, read as the reverse complement.
CCTGATTTTGCCCCCGCAACTCATAATGCGCCATTCTGCCTGACGCAGCCTGCGTGGGCGGGACGAAAGGCGGCATCCGATCCCTCAATGCCGCCTTTCGACGTCTGCTATTCAGCCGCCTCGCGCATGTCCGTATGCCACACGGGCTGGATCGGGGCGGGGAGGCCGGTTTCCGCTTCGCAGGCCGCCCGCAGTTCTTCGATACCGGGACCGTAGTCGAACAGCGGGAGTTCGCCGCGTGTCGCCTTGATTTCGGCACGCAGGGCTTCGGTCGCGCTTGCGTCCACCACGCCTTCCGCGTCAGCAACCACGCCATAGGCGCGTGCGCCTTCGGGCGTGACCAGACCCTGCCGGATTTCGAGCCCTACGATAGCCGGATCGCGTTCGAGTGGATCGCCCCATCCGCCTCCGCCCCAGGTGATGAAGTGCAGGAGATCTCCCGCTTTCACTTCGACATCCTCGACCTTGTTGCCGACGATTTCGGTGGAGCCGTCAGCGCGCTCGAGCACTTTCCGGGCGCGCATTCCCGGATGCCCGCCGTTCACGCCCCAAGGCGGCACGAACCAGCGGTCATCATGGATCGCAATGTTGCCATCGGCGAGGAAGCGGTAGGTCATGTGAATGCCGTTGCCACCGCGGTGCACACCGGCACCGCCGCTGTCTGGCTCGGTCGAATAGCGCTCGATCCGCAGCGGGAAATAGCGTTCGAGGAACTCGTTGGGCACGTTGGTAAAGCCCGGCCACAGCGAGTGTCCGTCCGGCCCGTCGCCCAAAGGCCGTCCCGGAATGCCGCCGAAACCGATCTGGAACAGCTGGAACCATTCGCGGTTGCCCTTGCTGGTGTCCCAGCCGGAATAGAACAGGTGCGGCGAGGAAGAGAAGCCGGCCGCATTGAGGAATTCCGGGGTTCCCTGGCCCAGCAATCCGCCCAGAATGTCGAAGATGCGGCCCAGTGCATGGGTGCGGCCCGAAAGCGCGGCGGGGAATTGCGGCTTCAGCAGCGAACCTTCGGGGATACGGACTTCGATCAGGTCGTAGAACCCGTCATTGAACATGATCTGCGGGTCGAAGACCATGATCATGTAGATGCCGAAGAACATCTTGAACATGTTCTCGTTGAGATAGAAGTTGATCGAAGCCGCCGATTGCGGATCGGTCCCGTCGAAATCGAGGATGACCTTGTCGCCCTCGCGACGCATCGTGCACTTGATCTTGTAGGGGCCATAGCCCTTGCCATCGTCGCAGATGTAATCCTCGAAGCTTTTGGGCTCTTCCGACACCGCCATCCCGATCAGCGCCTTCATGGCGCGGTGATTGCGATCAAGCAGCTCCTGCGTGGCGGAGACATAGACATCATCGCCAAACCGGTCTGCCATCTCGATCACGCGGCGTGCGGCGACCCGGCAAGACGCGATCAGCGCGTTGAGGTCCGCCTGGCACCAGTCGGGCTTGCGCGTCTGGTGCATCACCAGCTTCATCAGGTCGGAATTGTATTCGCCCTTCTTCCATATCTTCACCGGAGGAATGCGCACGCCTTCTTCAAAGATGCTGGACGCGCCGATGGGCATGGAGCCTGGGACCATGCCGCCAATGTCGCTCTGGTGGCCGAACATCGCGGTGTAGGCGAGCAGGCGTCCGTCCTTGAACACGGGGAGCAGCACCAGCCAGTCGTTCGAGTGGCTGATGGCCCCTTCGCAGGAATAGGGATCGCTGAGGAAGATCATGTCGCCATCTTCCAGCGTGTCGTCATAGCCTTTCAGGAAGCCGTCGATGAAGCTGCCGAACTGGCCGACAATCATCTTGCCCGATGGATCGGCGATCAGCGGGAAGGCGTCACCCTGTTCGCGAATGCCGGGGGACATGGCGGTGCGCACCAGCGTTGCATCCATCTCGATCCGGGCATTGCGCAGCGCGTTTTCGATGATGTCGAGCGTGACGGGGTCGATCTTGACGCGCTCGAACGGGGTGGGGTTGGTTTCGATGATCTGTGCGGGCATTGTTCAGGCCTCCTGCACGGGATTGATGAGGATGTTGCCGACCTTGTCGACCGTCGCGACGCAGCCGCTTTCGACAAGAGTGGTCGAGTCCATTTCGGTGATGATTGCGGGGCCGGGGATCACGTCCCCCTGACGCAGGCGCGCGCGGTCATAGATTACCGCTGCCTGCTCACGCCCGTCCATCCACAGAGTATGGTCGCGGATCTTCGCCGCCGAGGGATCGCCATCGCCCATCGGCAGTTCCGCTGCGGGAAGCGCGGGCGCCTGACCCAGCGCCACAGCGCGCAGGTTCACGATTTCGTGCGGGGTGTCCATGTTGAAGGTGAACAGCCGCAGATGCTCGTCATCGAAGCGCGCCAGAATGCCTTGGATGCCGTCCGCTTCGAGCACCGATTTGTCGATAGTCAACGGCACTTCGAAAGCCTGCCCGGCATAGCGCACGTCGACTTCGAACTGCACCGTGATCTGGTCTTCCGGGATGCCATCAGCCAGCAATTCACCCCGGGTCTGCGCCGCCATTTCATCAAGCACCGCTTCAAGATCCGCGACGCTCGTGTCCTTGGCGAGCCGGGAGAAGCTCCGCGCGGTTTCGGTGCGCATCTGTGTGGTCGCATCGCCCAAGGCGCACAGAACGCCGGGCGAAACCGGGGAGACGGCTGGCCAGCTTCCCATCAACCGGGCAACCGCGTTGACATGCAGCGGGCCGGCGCCGCCAAAGCCCATCAGCGCGAATTCACGCGGGTCATAGCCCTGTTGCACGCTGATCATGCGCAGTGCGCCGAACATGTTTTCGTTGACGATATCGATGATCCCGCGCGCCGCCTCCATCAGGGTCACGCCCAAAGCATCGGCGATGGTCTGCACCGCTGCCTTTGCGCCTTCGCGATCAAGCCGGAAGCTGCCGCCCAGCAGGTCTTCGGGAAGATAGCCCAGCACGACATTGGCATCGGTGACGGTCGGCAGAGTTCCGCCCTTGTTGTAGGCAACCGGGCCCGGCACCGCGCCCGCGCTTTCCGGGCCGACGCGCAGCGCCTTGGTCAATTCGGGAACGTGCGCGATCGAGCCGCCGCCTGCGCCCACCGTCTTCACGTCCAGTGCCGATGCCCGCACGGACAAGTGCCCGACTTCGGTCGTGCGCACCCGGCGCGCTTCCAGCCCTTCGATCAAAGCCACGTCGGTTGAAGTGCCGCCCACATCCAGCGTCAGGATGTTCTTGAGCCCGGCGTTCTTCGCCACCCATTTCGCGCCGGTAACGCCGCCTGCGGGGCCGGACATCAGGATGTTGACCGGATGCTCTTCGGCCTTGTGGCTGCTCATCAGCCCGCCGTCAGACCGCAGCAGCGAGAGCTTGCCTTCAAGCCCTTCGTCCTCAAGCTTGGTGCGCAGGTTGGAGACATATTTGCTCACCACCGGCCGCACCGCCGCATTGGCGACGGTCGACAGCGTGCGTTCGTATTCCTGCATTTCGGGCAGCACTTCGTGGCTGAGCGAGACGGGAATGCCGGGCAATTCTTCCGCAGCGATTTCGCCGATGCGCTTTTCATGCGCGCCGTTGACATAGGCGTTGATGAGGCTGACCGTCAGCGCTTCTATCCCGTTCGCCTTCAACTTGCGCAGGGCGGCGCGCACCGCGTCTTCATCGAGCGGGCGCACTTCCTTGCCATCCGCACCCATCCGGCCCGGCGCCTCAACCGTGTCTTCGAGCGCGGCGAGCGGCTGCGGCTTGGGCCAGACGATCCACGCGGCAAGACCACCGGGGACGAAGCTGCGCGCGATCTGCATGATGTCGCGATAGCCTTCGGTGGTGACCAGCCCGACCTTTGCACCCTTGCCTTCCAGAACCGCATTGGTGGCGACGGTGGTGCCGTGCAGAAAATAAGCGATATCCTTGGCCGAAACGCCCGCCTCGGCCGTGATCGCCTTCACCCCGTTCAGAATCCCTTCGGAGCTGTCATGCGGGGTCGACGGCGTCTTGTGCCGCCAGAATTTGCCCGTGGCCTCATCAAACAACAGCAGGTCGGTAAACGTGCCGCCCACATCAACGCCCAGTCTGTAAGTCATACTCTCTCCCGGATCGCCCCAATGTTCGGGCCGGTTTGGAATGGTCAGGCCGCGCGTGCGACCCGTGAAGGCAGTTCGCGGCCCAGCACCCGTGCAAAGCCGCGGTTGGTCTGGATGACGGCATCAAGATCGATGCCGGCGTCGATCCCTGAACGCTCCATCATGTAGATAAGGTCCTCGGTTGCGATATTTCCCGTCGCCTTGGGGGCGAAGGGGCATCCGCCCAGTCCGCCGAGCGAGGCATCGAACGCGCGAACGCCCGACTTGTAGGCGGCCCATGCATTGGCGATGCCAGTCCCGCGCGTGTCATGGAAATGGCAGCGCATGGGGATGCGGCCACCCAGAAGATTGCCCAGCCTGCCGAAGAGGTCTTCGACTTGAGCGGGCACACCCACGCCGATCGTGTCGGCCAGAGCGATTTCGACCGGGTCTTCGGCGGCCATTTCCTCGGCAATGGCCAGCACCGTTTCGGGCTTGACCTCGCCTTCGAACGGACAGCCGAACGCCGCCGAAATGGTGACCTGTGCACAAAGCCCCTCAGCCTTGGCAAAGCGGATCATGGCGCGATTTTCGGCGATCCCTTCGGCGATTGTCTGGCCCTGATTCTTCTGCCCGAAGGTATCGGAGGCAACCAGCACGCAGCCCGCCTGGTCTATTCCGCGCCTGCCGCCTTCCTTGGTGGCGAGCCCGCGCATCACCCCACGCTTGTTGAGGGTGAGGCCGATGTAGGTCACGTCATTGCGATCGGGCAGGCCGGCGATGACGTCTTCGGCATCGGCCATTTGCGGGACGCGGACAGGATGAACGAAACTCGCCACCTCCAGCCGCCGCGCGCCATAGCTGATCATGCGATTGATAAGCGCCAGCTTGTCAGCGGTCGATACGATATCCGGCTCGTTCTGAAGCCCGTCGCGGGGGCCGACTTCGACGAGTTCGATACTCGGCTGCGAGCCTGTTTGGGACATGAGGATTCGCTCTTGCGTGCTGACAGGGATGCGAGACAGATACGCAAATTGTATACAAATGCAAATGCCATGATATAGGCGCAGCAACCCCTGACCGCCTTCTGTAAGCGCCTGAATACCTTTTAGGCTGCTTTCAGCACCTCCTCAGTGTCGTTCAGGGTGAATGCGAATCGGAAAGGTTTTTTCATGGCTCAGGGTGCACTTGCCGGACTGCGGTTGATCGAGATGGGGCAGCTCATCGCGGGGCCGTTCTGCGGGCAATTGATGGCCGATCATGGCGCCGAGGTGATCAAGATCGAGCCTCCCAAGGTAGGCGATGCCATGCGCAATTGGGGGCAGGGCATCCCGCTGTGGTTCTCCGTCGTTGCGCGCAACAAGAAGTCGATCACGCTGAACCTGCGGGATAAGGAAGGGCAGGATATCGTCCGCAAGCTGGCGGCAAAGTCAGACTTCCTGCTCGAGAATTTCCGGCCCGGAACGCTGGAGCGGTGGAACCTGGGATGGGATGAACTCCACGCCATCAACGAAGCGCTGATCATGATTCGCGTATCAGGCTATGGCCAGTCCGGCCCCTATTCGGCCCGCGCCGGATATGGCGGCATCGGCGAGGCGATGGGCGGAATGCGTTACATCGCAGGCGAGCCGGATCGCCCGCCGAGCCGCGCCGGTCTGTCGATCGGGGATTCGCTCGCGGCGACCTACGCCTGCCTTGGCGCGCTGATGGCGCTCAACCACCGGCACCAGACCGGCAAGGGCCAGGTGGTGGATTCGGCGATTTACGAAGCCGTGCTTGCGATGATGGAATCGACCGTGCCCGAATACACGGTGACGGGCCATATTCGTGAGCGGACCGGATCAATCCTGCCCAAGATCGCGCCTTCCAACGTTTATCCGACCAGCGATGGCAGCGTGCTCGTGGCGGGCAATCAGGACAGTGTGTGGAAGCGCATGGCGACGATGATGGGGATGCCCGAACTGGGCGATGATCCGCGTTTCAACAGCCACGTTGCGCGCGGCGCCCGCCAGGCCGAACTCGATGACCTGATCGGCGAATGGACGAAGCAATACACGAGTCAGCAAGTGCTTGATATGTGTGAGGAACATGGTGTTCCCGCGGGCAATATCTATCGCGCTCCGGAAATGCTCGCAGACCCGCATTTTGCGGCCCGCGAATCCATCATCGAGCGCCCGCACCCGCGGCACGAAAACTTCAAGATGCAGAATGTCGCCCCCCGCCTTTCGGAAACTCCCGGCCATGTCGAATGGGTCGGCCCCGAGTTGGGTCAGCACAATGAGGAAATCTACGGCGAGCTGCTTGGTATGGACAGCCAGGCGATGAGCGACCTTCAGGAGCGCGGGATCATCTAGGCGGTTATTCCGCGGCCTCGCGATCGTCATTGGCTGCAGGCGAGCTTTCGGCTGCGTCGGCGAATGTGTGGAAGGCGCGGCGCAGGTGGCTGCCCATGACGCCTTTCGCCCAGACCGGATCATGCGCACGAAAGGCTGCAATCAATTCGTCGTGATCGCGTGCAGATTGCTTCAGGTCATCGACGGAGTAATTCCGTGCCGTTCGCAAAACGATGGGCTGTTCGACCAGCTGTGAAAGCACGTGAGCCAAGCGAGGGGAGCGTGCGGCGTTGGTGATGATTTCGTGGAATTCCCGATTGAGATCCAGGAATCGAACCACGTCTGGCGGTTCGCATTCGACTGCCTCGTGCAGCTTGCGATTGAGAGCTTCAAGCGCGTCGATCTCATCATCGCTTAGTCGATTTGCCGCTCGCTGGGCGGCGTGGCCTTCGATCATCTGCCTCAGCGTGAACATTTCGTCGATATCGTCGCGCGACCAATCGGCAACGAAGATCCGTTTCGAAGGGCTGCGTACGAGCAGCATTTCGGTTTCGAGCCGCCGCATTGCTTCACGCACGGGGGTGCGGCTGACACCGGCGATTTCCGCCAACTGTTCTTCGGTGACCTGAGATCCGGGCGCGGCATTACCGCTCAGCAGAAAACCGCGGATCTTGCTGTAGGCGGTGTCCGAGGCGCGGCTCATGAAACCGCTCCGGCAAGCAGGGCTGAAGGGGTTAAAAAGGAGGCTGAAGGCGTCACAGAGCTTCGAGCCTGACCCTCAACGTCCGCGAGACGCTCCAAGATGTGACCAATTTCCAACATTGGAGATCCCTTCCAACAGCATTTCCACGCCAATACCAATTTTCCTTGACGATCACAAATTGTATACAATAGGTCGCATGCGAGGGAGACTTTTGGAATGCCCCCAATGCACCGCATCAAGGTAATTGTCCCCATCCCTATGGATGAAGCGGGAGTTGCCAATCGTGCCGAGCAATTGCCGGAGGGTTTCGTTCGCTCCGGTTTCCAGCCTGAATTCGAAGCAGTGAAATGGGGGGCCGCGTTAGGCGACTCCTATCATGATACGCTGCTGATGGACTGGACCGTATTCCAAGCGGGAGTGACTGCCGAAGCGGAGGGCTTTGCCGGAGTTTTGATCGACACGGTGAGCGACAGCGGGCTGCGGCCCTTGCGTTCGGCCTTGAACATACCCGTGGTCGGCCCGGGCGAGGCCAGCTTCGCCATGGCGATGATGCTAGGAAAGAAGTTCTCCGTTCTCACCATGTGGCCCGAATGGTTCCCGCTCTATCAGAAGACATTGACCGAATATGGCTGGTGGGACCGATGTGCATCGCTACGATCGATCGATACGAGACCGGACGTTACCGAATTGCTGGAAGGCAAGGAGGAAGTGGTTTTCGCCAAGCTGAAGGCGGAGGCCATCAAAGCAATCGAAAAGGATGGCGCTGACGTGATCGTGCTCGGCTCCACCACGATGCACCAGTCGGCCGCCTATCTCGATAGCGAGTTGCCGATCCCTGTGCTGAATCCCGGGCAGGTTGCCTACAAGCTTCTGGAAACCCAGATCGAACTGGGCCTGACCCATTCGAAGAAGGCTTTCCCCGCACCCGAAGTCCCCAAGACCGAAGATATCCGAAAGGGGTGGTACTGATGAGCGAATGGAGTGAGGGCGGCCTTGGTCAGGCGCCACAACCCTATCCCTATTACGTCGATATCGTGACCAAGCGCTATTTCGACGGGGTGGACAACAAGCAAATGGACAAGGTCCTAGATTGTTTCACACCCGATGCCAGCCTGCACGAAGTGACCAGCGATACTCTGCATCAGGGGCGTGACGCGATCCGTGCCATGTTCGTCAAGCTGTTCGCCGACTTTGAAAGCATCTGGCACGGCAATTTCGTTCACACTGCCGATCCCCAGAGCAATGCGATCTGCAGCCAGTTCACCGTGCTTATCACCCCTAATGGGGGCGAGGAATTGCGGTACGAGAATTGCAACCGCTTTTATCTGAAGGGCGACAGGTTTCACCGCGTGTATGTCTATATGTCTGGTGACAATCTGCTGAAGGAAGGAGACGCCTGATGCAGTACGAACCTTCCCTTTCGCGGGCTGAACTCATCGACTTTGCGACGATGAAGTACTTCGCCAATGTCGATGCGAAGAACATGGAGGCGACGCTGGATTGTTTCCATGACGAGGCGCTGTTCTGTGTCCAGACAGCCTTCACAAGGCACAGCGGCAAGGCCGAAATCCGGCGCATGTTCGAAGATTTCTTCGGTGCATACGAGACCATAATCCATCGCGATTTCACCTGCACCGTTGACGAGGCGCACGGGCGGATTGCGGCCAGTTTCGTGGCCGAACTGCACGATGCGGACGGCGCGGTCACGCTCCTCAACAATACCAATTTCTGGCGCATGCGACCCGGCGTTGACGGGCCGAAATTCCAGGAAGTCTACGTCTACATGAGCGGCGCCAACGTGCTCACCTAAGGGCGCGTTCAGCCAATACCGAATTCCGACGGGAGGGGTCGGGTAACAAACACAGGTTCGATTCAGGGAAGGACCAGGCAATGAAAATATCCAAGACCACCCTCGTTTGCGGCGCAGCAGTTGCCGCGCTTGCAGCCACCGCTCCTGTGCATGCGCAGGACAACGAGGCCGGCGAAACCGCGCAGGAAGGCGATAACGCCATCATCGTTACAGCCCGCCGGCAGTCTGAAACATTGGCAGAAGTTCCTGCCGCCGTGACCGTGTTCACCACCGAAACGCTCCAGCGGGCCGGGATCGAGCGCGCTGACGAATTCGTGCAGCTGACACCCGGCGTCACCATCGTCACGGGCACCGCCGAAGCGGGCGACACCCAGATCAACATTCGCGGCATCAACGGCGCGCGCGACGCGGAAAGCTCGGTCGCGCTGGTGGTCGACGGTATCCTCAAGACCAACACAGCGCAGCTGAACCAGGATCAGGGCACGCTGCGCCAGATCGAAATCCTGAAAGGTCCACAGGGGGCGCTTTATGGCCGTAACGCTGCCGCAGGCGCGATCGTCGTGCAGACGCTCAAGCCGGGTGACTTTCTCGAAGGTGGCGTTGTCGCGAGGGTCGCCGAAGACAACACCTACAGCGCCAACGGCTATATCTCGACGCCAATCGGCGAAGGGGCGGGGCTGGTCCTGTCCGGCAGCTACTTCACCAGCGACGGTTTCTTCTTCAACCGTTTCCTCAATGATAAGGTCGTCGATGATCAGGAAATCTGGTCGATTGATGGGCGCTTCGTTGCAGATCTGGGCCCGAACACCGAGCTGGATCTGAAAGCACGCTATGCCGACCTTTCCGGCGCGTCGATCAACTTCAACGCAGCCTTCCACCTGCCGAATTTTGCAGGGGTCGATCCGGCGTTCTTCGAGGACGTGAACCAGCATCCGTTCGACTACTACTCGAACATCCGCCCGACAAACGATCAAACCACCTTCGAGGCTTCGGCCAAGGTTGAGCATGACTTTGGCGACGTCACTCTGACGGCGTGGGCTCTTTACAGTGATGTCGATCAGGCGTTGACTGCTGACGGTACGTCGGCGGACTTTGCAAGGTTCACTTTCCCCGGAGCCACTCCGGCTTCGGTCGCGGCGTCAAACTCGTGCTTTGGCACGACCGCACAACTCACTGGCTTCCCGATTAACGCGCCCACCTTTATCGGCCAGACGCCGATCCCGTTCATCTTCGATCCGGCAACCGGATCGACGTTCGGGCCTTACAGCCCGACAACGTGCGATGGGACCCAATACCAAAGCCGTGAGCAGACCGATATCAGCGCGGAAATCCGGCTTGCGTCGAATGGCAGCGGGCCGGTCGAGTGGCAGATCGGAGCCTATTATCTGCACATCGATCGCGAAACCGGCGTGAGCCTTGGTGCCGATCTGGGGCAGGGTGTAATCTCGCAGCTTTACAATGCGCCGGATTCCGCGAACCCCACAACGCAGCTGTTCAACGATGATTTTTCGACTGATGTCTATGCGGCTTTCGCCTCGGTCGATTTCGAAGTAACCGACCGTTTCGAAATCGGAGTTGCGGGCCGTTATGACGTCGAAGAGCGCTCGGCGCGCAATCTCGTCCCGACCGTTTTCGATCCCTTCACCGGCGGCCCGATCAATCCGGGCCAGCAGGTCGTGGGCGGTGTGGTCCAGCCGATTGCCGACCAGTCCGAAACCTTCAAGCAATTCCAGCCGAAGATTTCGCTGCGTTATGAACTGGCCGACGATGTGAACTTCTACGCCAACTGGGGCATCGGCTTCAAATCGGGCGGGTTCAACAACCAGGGCTCAGCCGCGATCGTCGATCAGAACTTCAACCAGTTCATTGGCACCAACGTCCTGATCGAGGATATCTATCGCAAGGAACGCTCGAGCGCTTTCGAGGCCGGGATCAAGGGTTCGACCGCCGGTGGCCGCCTGACCTTCGATCTGGCGGGTTATTACACCGAAATCGACGACATGCAGTTCTTCGAATTCTTTGTCGGCGCGTTCGGCCTGCTGCGCGTGGTTTCGAACATCGACGAAGTCGAAGTCTACGGTGCGGAAGCCAACCTGACGTTCGAGATCATTCCGGGCTGGGACATCTACGGTTCGGCCAACGTGACCGAAAGCGAGATCAAGGCGAACGCTTCGCGCCCGAACACGGTCGGCAACGAATCCCCGTACACGTCGGACTACACCATCAACATGGGCACTCAGATCGAGGCACCGCTGGCGGATTCGTTCGATCTGGTTGTGCGTGCCGACTACCGGATTACCGGCCCCACGTGGTTCCATACGGTCCAGAACAACACCTCGCCGACTTTGTTCAGCGGTCTGTTGCCGGGTTCGGCGCTCGGGCTGCCGGCTTTTGTGGGTGATGCCGACTATTCGATCACCGAGCGTGAAGCCTTTGGCGTGCTTGATCTCAGGGTCGGGCTTGAAGGCGAAACGTGGAACATCACCGCATTCGCCGACAACCTGCTCAATCGCGAGTATCTGAACGAGGTCATTCCGGCTATCGAGTTTGGCGGATCGTTCATCTCGCCCGGCGCGCGTCGCCGGTTGGGAGTGGAATTCGGCTACAAGTTCTGAGGCAGTCTGCAAAAGGGAGCTCTTCGGGTGAGCAATAATGAAGACGTACGGAGCAACTACGCTGGCGTCTTCGATGGACGGATCGGGTTCGGCCAGCGGCCGGCCCTGATCCTGATAGATTTTGTCGAGGCGTATTTCGCGCCCGGCAGTCCCTTGTATGCCGATGTACGCCCGGCTCTCGACGCGGCGCTTGCCCTAAGGGCGGTGGCGCGTGAGGCCGGGGTGCCTGTGATCTACACCAATGTCGTCTATCACCCTTCCATGAAGGATGGTGGGCGGTTCGCGCAAAAGATCGGTGCACTTTCGAGCTTTGTACGCGGCAATCCTTTGGGTGACTGGCCCGAAGGGTTGGTGCCGGCAGAAGACGAGCTGGTAATCTCCAAGCAATACGCCAGCTGCTTCTTCGGTACGTCTCTGGCCGCAACCCTCACTGCGGGCGGGCATGACAGCCTGATCATCACCGGGCTTTCCACCAGCGGATGCGTGCGCGCCACTTGCGTCGATGCCTGCCAGAACGGCTTCATCCCGATTGTGGTGGAGGAAGCGGTGAGCGATCGGCATGATCATGTCCACCAGGCCAACCTGTTCGACATGAATTCCAAATATGGCGATGTCGTCAGCCTTGCGGAGGCGAAAGCGCATCTCGCATCGCTCGCATAGGCTTCGCACTCCCAAATATGCGGCTGGAAACCTGCGGTTTGCGTGGCAATACGGCATGAGCTAGCGAGCAATCAGGAAATTATCCGCGCCCATGTTCCAATTCCCTCGTCTCGAATTCGATCCTTCCGCAGATGCCCTGCGGGAAGAGGTTCGCGGCTTTCTTGCCGACGAGCTTCAAAGCGGCGGTTTCACCCCGGCTGCGGATTGCTGGGTTTCTGCTGCCGATCCCGAATTCAGTCGCAAGATGGGCGCGCGTGGCTGGCTCGGCATGACCTGGCCCTCGGAATTTGGCGGGCATGATCGTCCCGTCGCGCACCGCTTTGTTGTGACCGAGGAGATGCTCGCGGCAGGTGCGCCCGTCGCTGCGCACTGGATCGCTGATCGCCAGACGGGCAGCCATATCTTGCGCTATGGCACGCAGGAGCAAAGACAGACGATCCTGCCCCGGATTGCTGCGGGGGAATGCTTCACCGCAATCGGGATGAGCGAGCCGCAAGCGGGATCAGACCTCGCGGCGATCAAGACTTCTGCCCGTCGCACCGATAATGGCTGGGTCCTGTCGGGCCGCAAGATCTGGTCCACCGGGGCGCATTTCTCGCACTACATGATCGTCCTTGCGCGAACCTCCCCGGCCGAAGGGCGCAACCGGCAAGTGGGCCTGTCGCAATTCCTCGTCGACCTCTCGCTTCCCGGCATCGATATTTCCGGCATCCGCGATCTGGGTGGAACACCGCATTTCAACGAGACTTTGTTCGACAATGTCGAACTTCCCGAAGACGCACTGTTGGGCACCGAAGGCAATGGCTGGGCGCAATGCATGGGCGAACTGGCGCTGGAGCGATCCGGGCCGGAGCGGTTCCTGACATCGCTTGTGGTGCTGGAAAAGGCGCTGCCGTTGATTGCGGCCCATGCCGATGCACGGCGCGCGATAGAGGTTGGATCGATCCTCGCCAATCTGCGCGTGCTGCGGCGCATGTCACTGGGCGTGGCGGAGATGCTGGAGCGCGGCGAAAGCCCGGCGACCGCTGCGTGCGTGGTAAAGGAAATGGGCAACCGGCTGGAAAATGACATCGTCCAGCGGCTTCGTGGCATGCTTACGGGGATACCCAGAAACGAATGGCCCGATGGTTTCAACGGTTTGTTGCGAGAGGCGATTCTCCACCTCCCGTCAAATACCCTGCGTGGGGGCACCACCGAAATCCTGCGTGGTATCATTGCCCGTGAAATGGGGATGCGGTGATGGACCGGGATGACTTCGCGATGATCGCAGAGGGGCTCGATCGAATTCTGACCGATGCCCCGCTCGACGCAATCGACAAGGCCGGAGGGCTTGGGCCTGAAGCCGATGCCCTTTGGCAGACGCTGGAGGAGAGCGGATACATCCTGCTCTGCGCAAGCGAGGGGCATGGCGGGTCCGGCGCTGCACTGGCCGACATCCTGCCGCTGGCGGCACTCGCGGCGCGGCATGCGGCTGCGACCCCGTTGGCCGATACCATTCTTGCAACCGGACTATTATCAGCAGCAGGTCAGCAGCCACCGGCATTGCGGATCGGATTGATCGACCCGCTTGCTCCCGATGCTCCGATTGCTCATGCCAGCCAGATCGACGCCGTGCTTTCCCTTGAAGACGGCAGACTGCGCTTAATGCGGATCGAAAGAGGTGACATTCGGCCGGTGCATCAGGCGGAGGATGGCGCGGGGAGACTTTTGCGCCAGCCAGCCGGTGTTCTTGTTGATTGTGCTGCGCCTGAATGGCTCATACCGGACGCTTTTCGCGCGCTTGCTGCCTTGATTAGGGCTAGCCAGATGGCAGGTGCGATGGAGGCGGTGCTCGGCCTCAGCCTTGACTACACCCGTGACCGTGAACAGTTCGGACGGCCCTTGGCCAAGTTTCAGGCGATCCAGCACCATCTTTCCGATATCGCTTGTGAAACCGCCGCGGCGATGGCGGCTGTCGAGATGGCGGGGGATGCGCTTTGCGCAGATGTCGAGGTTGGTCCGCGCGTGATCGACGAGATCGCTATTGCCAAGACCCGATGCGGCGAGGCAGCCTCGCGTGTCGCAGCTGCCGCGCATCAGGCGCATGGAGCCATGGGTTTCACCCGCGAATACGCGCTGGGTCGCTACACCCGGCGGCTATGGCAATGGCAGGACGAATTCGGCAGCGAAACGGAGTGGGCCGAATTGCTCGGGAAGTCGGTCCTTGCCCATCCTGCCCCGTGCCTCTGGCCGCGCATCAGCCAACCCATTTAGGAGACACTTATGTCCGATCCCGTTCTCTACGCCTGCGAAGGCAGCGTCGCCACGATCACGCTGAACCGTGATGAGACGCGCAACGCGTTGTCGGATGAAGTGATTGCCGCGCTGCTTGACGCGCTCGCGCGGGCCGAAGGCGACAAGTCGATCAGTTGCGTCATCCTGACAGGGGCGGGCAAGGCATTTTCTTCGGGCGGCAACCTGCGCGATATCGGTGCCATGACTGCCGAAAAGGGTATGACCCCCCTTGAGATCGAGGAGTGGTACACCACCGGTATCCAGCGCATCCCGTTGATGATGGAGCAGCTTACCGTTCCCGTGATCGCCGCCGTTAACGGCCCGGCGATCGGCGCCGGCAACGATCTGGCGACCATGTGCGACATGCGGATCGCTTCGACCCGTGCGGTTTTTGCCGAGAGCTTCCTGAAAGTCGGGATCATCCCGGGCGATGGCGGCGCATGGTTCCTGCCGCGCATCGTCGGATACGCACGTGCAGCGGAAATGCTTTACACCGCCGAAGCGATCGATGCGGACAAGGCGCTGGCCTGGGGGCTTGTCAGCCAGGTGGTGGAGCCTGACGACCTGATGGATGCGGCGAACCGCCTTGCCGCAAAGGTCGTCTCAAATCCGCCATTCGCCCTTCGCAAGGGCAAGGAGATCATGCTTTCGGCTCAGCGCATGGGTCTGGAAGACAGCCTTGCCAAAGCGGCGATTACCCAAGGCGTATTGCAGCAGATGGAAGACCATCAGGAGGCAGTTCACGCCATCCTTGAAAAGCGAAAGCCGCAATTCAAAGGGCGCTAATGCCTGGCACTGATCGTCAACGATCTCGGCAAAGCTGGCGCCGATAGCCTCGTCACGCGCGGATACCGCGCGCCCGGCCTGCTCCAGTAAACCGCAGTCGTAGCGAGCGCCTTGCGCAATTGTGGAGCGGACAATTTCTGCGAAGGCATCGGGCGGCATGACCCGTGCCCCGCGATTCATGAACTGGTTGTGCCACCGTTCGCCTCCGCTGACGATGTCGACCAGAGTCGTACGACCAGCCCCTTCGGGTTCGGCAAGAACTTCGCGACCGAATTCTTCCAGCAATTCGTCGCGTGTATCGCGGCGAAGGAACAGCGCGGCATACTGGATCGTCAGCGTACCCTGATTGTACTCGCCTGCTGCAAACTGTGCTTGTGCCAACACTCGAAGATGTTCGGCGGGCATGGGTCGGCGTGAAACCAGCTTTTCCGCTTCCGAAAGCGCCAGAACTGGGTCCGGGCCTGCCAGCGCGTTGGCAGCGATCGGAAACTGCGCGGCTGAACGAAACAGCTCGGGCACACCTTGGGCAATCGCGCTTGTCCTGCGTGTTTGCCGGTCAAGCTGAAGCCCGGCGATTTTCACAGCCACGATCGCGAGCGTGGCGATCCAGACGACGCGTGCGATCATGTCAGGATCTCCCGCTAGTGGCTGGACGATGCATCCGGCGTAGCTGACGATCAGTCGGCTGCACTGAATCAGCCCTTCGAATTGACCTGAGCCGATCTATTCACGCGCCGTCATGTTGACGAGGGAGTAGTTGCCCTTGCCGATCTGTGCGATCACTTCCATCCCCAGCGAAGGCGCCAGTTCGTCCATCGCCCTGATCAGGCGATCAAGACCCAACTGCATGCCTACGGTGACAAGGATCAGGGCACCGCTCCGCGATATTTGACCTTTGGGTCATCGGCCAGATCGGGCCACTGCTTCAGGCATTCATGCGCAAGGCTGCGCGAAAGCCTGCCGCACATTGAAAGCTGTTCGCCATAAGCCACGCTGTCGATCCACAATGTCCGCGCGCCGATCAACCGGCCAGCCATAAGGCAGAAAAAGCCCGGTGCGGCACCGGTGGAGAGAACCACATGCGGGCGATGCGTCAGTACCACCCACAGCGCGACAATGCCGCAAAGGGCTGATCGGATCGGGCGGTTTTGGTTGCAATCCGGCAGAGTGTCGACATCAGTAATCCCGCGCTGGCGGGCTATCTCTGCCTCGGTCGTGGCAAAGCGCAGGTCATATTCCTCCAGCGTCGGGCGAAGTAGCATGAACTGCTCCCAATGCCCGCCGCCCGATGCGACAGCGAGCACTTTGCGCCGGGGTTTTGTCATATTGGGTCGAGGTCCCCTGCCGGACGGTTCGCGACCCAGCCTCTATTGCTGCTGTCCGCGAAGTGTCAATTGCGCCGGTGAACCTCTTGCCCTTGGCCGGCTGCGGCGGCACAGAGGCGGCAAAGGGAGAGTCAGGTAATGAGTGAGAAATCCGGCCCGCTTGCAGGGCTCAAGGTGATCGAGTTTTCAGGGATCGGACCGGGGCCGCATGTGGCCATGCTCTTGGCTGATCTGGGTGCCGACGTGGTGCGTATTGATCGCCCCGGCAGCGGTGTTTCGAACCCCGTGGTAGAGCGTGCGCGGCACCGCGCCGAGGTTGATCTCAAAAGCGATGAAGGCAAGGCATTTTGCCGTGATGCCGCGGCCAAAGCCGACGTTTTGATCGAAGGATTCAGGCCCGGCGTGATGGAGCGTCTCGGGCTTGGGCCTGACGAACTGCTCGCGCTCAACCCGCGCCTCGTCTACGCTCGCATGACGGGATGGGGACAGGACGGGCCGCTCGCCCACGCTGCAGGCCACGACATCAACTACATCGCGATCACCGGCGCGCTTGCCGCAGTCGGCAAGGCAGGTGAAACCGCGACCCCGCCGCAGAATCTGGTCGGCGATTTCGGCGGCGGCTCCATGTATTGCGCTTTCGGCATCATGGCCGCGCTGTATGAGCGATCGCAATCGGGGAAAGGTCAGGTGGTGGACGCGGCCATCGTCGATGGCGCGACCAGCCTGATGAGCTTCTTCTTCGGCGTCCGCGACAAGCCATTCCTTTCTACCGAGCGCGGCAAGGGCATGCTCGGCGGAGCGGCGCATTTCTATCGCTGTTTCGAATGTGCCGATGGCAAGGAGGTGTCGGTTGGTGCGATCGAGCCGCAATTCTATGCCGAACTGCTGGCCAAGTCCGGCGCGCCCGCCGAATTGGCGCAGGCGCAGATGAACCCCGCAAACTGGGATGACTATGCCGAACAGCTTGCTGCCTTGTTCAAGACACGTCCGCAGGCCGAATGGGTCGAACTGCTGGAAGGCAGCGACGCCTGTTTTGCCCCTGTGCTGACATTGGACGAAGCACGCGAGCACCCGCACATGAAAGCGCGCGGTGCCTATGTCGAGCATGATGGCGCATGGCACACTGCCCCTGCTCCGCGGTTCAGCCGCACGCCGGGGTCTGTGCGGTCGAGCCGGAATGATGGTGCTGAAATCGTCGCCGGCTGGTCGAAGGATTGAACGATGGCAGGCCGGTATTTTGATGAGTGGCAGGTCGGCGATGCGATCGAGCACGAAATCCGCCGCACCGTTACGGAGACGGACAATCTGCTGTTCTCCACCATGACGCACAACCCGCAGCCTCTGCACCTTGATGTGGAGGCGGCAAAGGCAAGCGGGTTTGGCCAAATTCTCGTCAATTCGACTTTCACCTTCGCTCTGCTTGTGGGGCTGTCGGTGGGGGACACGACGCTGGGTACGCTGGTGGCGAACCTGGGGTTTGACAAGGTGGTGACGCCCAAGCCGGTGTTTATCGGTGATACCTTGCATGCGCGCAGCGTGGTCAAGGAATTGCGTGCCAGCAATTCGCGACCCGATGCCGGGATCGTCACCTTCACGCACGAACTGCTCAATCAGCGTGACCAGGTGGTGTGCCGCTGCGAACGCTCGGCCCTGTTGCAACGCAAAGGTTAGCTTGACGAGCCGGGCAAAGCCCGCGCACACTCCGGTTCGGGAGAAATAGGGAGGGAAACCATGCACAAGTCATGGGTTGGGCTCGCTGCGGCAAGCCTGATGACGATTGCGGTAGCAGGATGCAGCGGCGATGCGGTGCTGGATCCGGCTCAAACCGGTGATGGCGAAAATACGATCGAACTCGCCGAGTTTCCCGATCGTCCCTATTGGGGCGACACGCATCTCCACACCGACAATTCGATCGACGCTTTCGGATTTGGCGTGAGGCTGGGGCCGGAGGATGCGCTGCGGTTTGCTCGGGGTGAGGAAGTCACCGCCACGACGGGGGCAAAGGCCCGGCTTTCCAGACCGCTCGATTTTCTCGTCATCGCAGACCATTCCGACGGGCTGGGGGCGACCCGCAGGCTGTACGATGCACCGCGCTGGTATGTCGATTGGGTGATCGGCGACGAAACCGTCCTGCGCTGGTATGACCTGATGCACGAAGGGCCAGAAGGGTCGCAGCAAGCCATCGCCGAACTGATCACTGCGGCTGCTAACGGAACCTTGCCCGAATCCTTCAGCGATCCCGAGCAGGCGCGGGAAGGGACGGAAGACATCTGGAACACCCAGATTGGCCTGCTCGATCGCTACAATGAGCCCGGTGTCTTTACCGCCTTTGCAGGCTTCGAATGGACCCTGATGCCGGACGGCAACAACCTGCACCGCGTCGTGATGTTCCGCGATGGCAGCGACAAGACCCGCAAAATCCTGCCGTTCGGCGGGATTGACGCGGATGTGCAGCAGCTGTGGGAATACATGGCCTCCTATGAAAAGGAGACCGGCGGCAATGTCTTGGCGATTCCGCACAACGGCAATCTTTCGAACGGGTTGATGTTCGAAATGACTATGCCCGACGGTTCGCCGATGACGGCAGAATACGCCGCAAGGCGGGCCAAGGCGGAGCCGGTGGTCGAAGTCACCCAGATCAAGGGCGACGGGGAAACCCATCCCTTCCTTTCTCCCAATGACGAAATGGCCGGTTTCGGCGTCAAAGGGTGGGAACTGGGCAACCTCCCGCTTACCCTTCGCAGCACTCCTGACATGTATGCCGGTTCATACGCCCGCTCTGCGCTGTTGCGTGGGCTCTCGCTGGAACAGCAACTGGGTGTGAACCCCTATGCGTTCGGCATGATCGGGTCGACAGACAGCCACACGGCGCTGGCTTCCGGCGACGAAGACAACTTTTTCGGTAAACACACAGGCAACGAACCCGCCAATCAGGGCAGGGCGATGGAGCCGCAGAACCTCGGCACGCGTGAGGGGCGGTTCGGCTGGCATTATCTCGCCGGGGGCTATGCCGCCGCCTGGGCGCGCGGCAACACCCGTGCGGAAATCTTCGATGCCTTCAAGCGGCGTGAAGTTTACGCCACCACCGGCCCGCGCATGAGTGTGCGGGTATTCGGCGGCTTCGATTTTTCGGCGAGCGACTGGGATGGCGATTGGGTGCGGGCCGGCTACACCCGCGGTGTGCCAATGGGAGGCGAACTGACCGATGCGGGCACGGCACCGACGTTCCTGATCAGCGCGCTGAAGGACCCTGACGGTGCCAATCTGGACCGGGCGCAGGTGGTAAAGGGCTGGGTCGATGCCAGCGGCGCGATGCAGGAGCGGGTCTATGATGTCGTGTGGAGCGACATGGACAAGCGGCCCCGCACCGCGCGCGGGCTGACTCCGGTGGGCGATACCGTCAACAGGGCGGATGCGACCTATGCCAACACCATCGGCGCTCCCGAATTGCGCACTACCTGGACCGATCCCGATTATGCTGCTGGACAGCGGGCGTTCTATTATGTGCGGGTGATCGAGATCCCGACACCGCGCTGGACGCTGTTCGATGCGGTGCGGTTTGGTTTCGAGTTGACGGGCGATGCGCTGGAAGATGCCGTCGCGCAGGAGCGTGCCTATACCTCGCCGATCTGGCTCAAGCCCAAGGGTGCGGGGGCAACGTGAAGCTACCTGACTGGGCCCGCGAACCGCTGGTCCACTTCATCGGGCTCGGGGCGCTGGTCTATCTCGCGCTCACATGGGGCGGGACGCCCGTTGATCCGGCTTCACGCATGATCAGCGTGGATGCGGATCAGAAAGCGCAGCTTGCGCTGGGCTTCGAGCGGGTGATGGGTCGCGCGCCGACCGACGCAGAGCTTGACGCGCGGATAGAACGATATGTGCGCGAGGAAGTGCTCTATCGGGAAGCCTTGCGACTGGGTCTGGATCAGGGCGATGCGGTGGTGCGCCAGCGGCTTGTCGCAAAGATGGACATGTCCGCGAGTGCCGCCGCCGAAGTGGCGGATCCGGATGAGCCAGAACTGCGTGCCTTTTTCGAGGAAAACGCCAGTCGATATGCCGATGCGTTGTCGGTCAGTTTCGAGCAGGCCTATTTCTCCAGCGAAGCGGCGGCCCGCAATGCCATGTCGCGTGCGAACGGTGGTGAGGAGACAGGCGAGCCGATCAGCCTTCCGCGCCGCGTCGAGAATGAACGTCTTGCCGAAATCCAGATTCGTTTCGGTGAGCAATTCGCACGCGGTCTGGCGGCGCTGGATCAGAGCGCGCAATGGCAGGGGCCTGTGCCTTCCGGCTTTGGCTGGCACCTGGTCCGCCTGCAAAGCCGCAAACCCGTTGCGGCTGATTTCGATACAGTGCGCGACCGGGTCGAAAACGATTGGCGCAACGCCCAGATCGAACAGCGCAAACAGCGCGCATACGAAATTCTCCGCAGCGCCTACCGGGTCGACATTGCGAGGTGAGACACGCGCTGCGAGCCTTGCTGACGATCCTTTTTGCGGCCGTCGCCATTCCCCTGAATGCGGATGAACTGCGCCCTGCCGTCCTCGAAATGGTCGAGAGAGAGGCTGACCGATGGGTGATGGAGTGGAAGCTGCCCGTCACGGTATCGCGCGGACAGGGCGCACTGCCTGTCGCCTCTCCCGTTTACCCCGAAGCCTGCGAACCGATAGGCGATCCCGCCCAACGGGCCACTGCGCTCACAGTGCAAGGGCGGCAGGAACTCCGCTGCGAGGGCGATCTTGCCGGCGAAGCATTCGGCCTGAGCGAGTTGCTCGGCAATTCTGACGCGATTGCGCGGCTGGTGCCCCTTGAACGGCCAGTGCAGAGTTTCCGCCTTACTTCCGATGCACCGACGGCGACCATCCTCGCGCAAACGGGCACATGGCAGGTGTTGCGGGACTATTTCGTCATCGGAGCCGAGCACATCCTTTTCGGCTGGGATCACCTGCTGTTTGTGATCGCTTTGGTGTTGCTGGTGCGCGCACCTTGGGAGGTGGTGAAGGCCGCCACCGCTTTTACCGTGGCCCATTCGATAACTCTGGTTGCGACAAGCCTCGGTTACACCGGTCTTCCAAGCCGACCGGTCGAGGCCATCATCGCATTGTCGATAGTGTTTCTCGCAGTCGAAGTTGCGCTTGTGCTGCGCGATCCTGAAAGGCGCACCTTCACCCGGCGCTTCCCATGGGTGGTCGCTTTCGCCTTCGGCCTGTTCCACGGCTTCGGCTTTGCCGGTGCGCTTGCCGATATTGGCTTGCCACAAGGGGAAGTGGTGCCCGCGCTGCTGGCGTTCAACCTCGGTGTCGAAGCGGGGCAGTTGCTGGTCGTCGCCGGAGTAATCGCGCTGCTGGCACTGATGCGCCGGACCGTGCCGGTTGCGGAAAATCCTGCATTGAAGATCGCCACTTATGCGATCGGCACCATCGGCAGCTTCTGGCTGATCGAGCGGGTGATCGGTTAACCTGCCTCTGGCTCTGTCGCTGGCGCATCGCCGCCAAGCGATTGCCACAACAACACCCGTGCCCGCTGCGCCCTTCCGATCGCGGCTGCCGCACGCTCTCCGCTGGCATCTGCGGCACGGCGCGCTTCGAGCACTTCGAGGAAGCTCGCAAGCCCTGCACGGAACCGGTCGTTCGCAAGGCTGGCTGCGCGCTGTAACTGATCACGCTCGGCAGTGGCAAGCGCGGCCTCATGGTCTGCTGCGGCGATCAGGCCATAGGCGGCCTCTGCATCGCCAAGCGCCTGAAACACCGCTCTGCGATAGGCCTGAAACGCGATCTTCTTCTGCGCAGCCGCACCGTCGATCTCCGCTTCGATCCTGCCAAAGTCCAGCAAGGGGCCGGCAATCCCCGCAGTCAGCGTGCTGACGAATGAATCGCTATCGAACAGGTCTTCAGGATCGAAAGCCAACAATCCAAGTACGGCAGAAAGCGTGAGGCGGGGGAAGCGGGAGCGGGCAGTTGCAGCAAGCTCTGCATCGGTGGCGGCGAGTTGCGCGGCGGCGGCAATCACATCCGGGCGGTTGGTCAACAGATCGGAAGGCAGCGCAGCCGGCGTCACCCCGGTTGCCATGGGCTCACCGACCTGTGCCAGCGCCGCATTGACTTGCGATCCGCTCAGCCCGGTCAGCGTTATCAGCCGCCCGATGATCCGCACTTTCTCGCTATCAAGCGCGGCAAGGCGCGATTTCGAAGCGCTTGCTGCTGCTTCGGCGCGAACCCTGTCAAATCCGGGCGCGATCCCGGCATCTTCGCGGCTGCGCGCCAGATCAGCCAATTGCCGCGCGGCCAGCACGTCGTCCTGAATTGCCGCTGCGCGGGCACTCAGCACACGCCAGTCAATCACGCTGCCTGCGATTTCAGAAATCAATGCAATGCGAACAGCCGCCGCCGATGCATTGGCCGCGTCAATCCGGGCAAGAGCTGCGCGTTCCTGCGCCTTGAGCCTGCCGAAAATGTCGGCATCCCAGCTGGCTACGATGTTGGCGCCATAGGATGTCTGCACCTCGGGAATGAAGCCCTGCTGGCCCGCTTGCCCGAACTGCGCGGTGTTGATCCTGTTTTCGGTGACGGTGCCCTGAGCCGATAAGTTCGGGAGGCGTTCGGCTCCGGCGCGCGCCGCCCCGGCACGAGCGGCTTCGATCCGGGCGAGAGCTTCGGCAAGGCTCGGCGCACCCGAGATCGCAGCCTGCGAAAGGCTGGCAAAAGCGGGATCATTCCGAGGAAGCAGGGCATCAAGCGCCGCCCCTGTCGAACTGTCAGGCTGATAGTAGAACGCGTCCGGCAAGACTGGCGGCGGCGTTGCCACTTCAGGTGCAGGGCCTGCCGCGCAAGCCGCTAGGAACAGCGAAAGGCCAAGGGTGATGAAGCGAGGAGAGGGGCGCTGCATGGGTATCACTCTTCGCCGGAAGCATCGGCAGCGATGAACGCATCGATCTGCTGCCCTACGCGGAAGACTTCGGCTTCCTTGGTTTGCGGAAGGGCATAGATCACCTGAAGCACCCGCACGTCGACCCGTTCAGCTGCGCTGTTGGTGAGCGAGCGTTTGGGGACGACCTGCGGTTCGACCCGGACAAAGCTGGCTTCAACCCGGATTTCGGCTGCTCCGCGTGGAGAGATTGTCGCAGGTGCGCCCAGTTTGACGCGCACGGCTTCGTTTTCGTCGATGTCGACGCGCACATGCAGCGGATTGGTTTCGCCCATCTGGATGAAAGGTTGCCCGTTTCCGCCTTGCGTCGCGACGAACTCGCCCGGTCGGATGTTCACCGCAAGGATTTCACCGGCAATCGGCGCTCGCACCGTAAGTCGGTTCAGTTCCGTCTGTGCGCTGCCGGCACGTGCCTGCGCCGCGTTCAGGCGCGCCCGCGCCAGTTCAAGCCGGCTGGAAGCAGCCCGCGCTTCTCCTTCTGCCCGGATTACTTCGGAACGGCTGACAGCAGCCGGATCGCTAAGGCTTTCGTAAAGTGCGAGCTGCTGGCGAGCCGTATCGCGGGCGGTCTGCGCTTCGGCGATTGCGGCGCGGGCTTCGCGGATTGCGGCATTGGCTTCGGCAAGCGCTGCTCGGGCTGCTCGATCATCGACGAGGAACAGGACCTGGCCCTTTTCGACCCGATTACCCGGAGTCACCCTGACATCGGTTACGAGCCCGGACAGCGCCGAACCGATATCGATCACTTCACTTGCCGGTTCGACAATGCCGGAGCCGGACACACGTGGTGCATCGGCCAGCGCACCCGCAGCTTTGGGCGGCTGGTTCTTCGGCTCGGATGTGCTGCGATCGGGCAGGCTGCCAATCGTGTAGAGGGTGGCCACGATCAAGCCGACAACCGCCAGGATTGGCAGGATATGGCGCGAAAAGCTGATGTTGGAGGGCAGGAAAGACATGCGGGCCTCTGGCTGTGGATGGGCGGCTAGTGGTCTTGCGGCATCTGCGTGCCGTCATGGATTATGCGACCGTCTTCGAGCACGAGAATGCGGTCTGCGAGGTCGAAAATGCGGTTATCATGGGTCACGATGATGCATGCGCGGTCAGGGGCGACAGCGACTTCGTGCAGCAGATCCATCACACGCCTTCCCGAACTTGCATCAAGCGCGGCAGTCGGCTCGTCACACACCACCAGTCGCGGTTCGTGGACCAGCGCGCGGGCTATCGCGACGCGTTGTTGCTGTCCGCCTGAAAGCTGGTTTGGCAATTTGTTGGCCTGATCGGCAATATTCAGTTTCTCGAGCAGAACGATTGCGCGTTCGCGCGCCTCGTCAATCCCCATGCCCTGCGCGATCAATGGCACGGCGGCGTTGGCTGCCGCGTCGATCGAGGGGATCAGGTTGTACTGCTGGAAGATGAAGCCGATGTTCTGCAGGCGGAAATTGACGAGCTCGGTATCCGAGAGCGCGTAGATATCTGTCCCGAAGACTTTGACCTCGCCGGCGGTCGGCCAGAGAATGCCGCACATGATCGAGATCAGCGTGGTCTTGCCCGATCCGCTTTCTCCCACGACGTAGGTCATCTCGCCTGAGCGGATATCGGTGTCGATCCCGTGCAGCACGCGAATGGTCGATTGGCCGGCCTGGAAATCGCGCACGATCGCACGGGCGCAGATTGCGGCTTCGGCATCGCACGGCGTATCACCGGGCCTGTTCATGGCAGCCTCGCTCACCGGAACACCGAAGCCGGTTCAGTGCTGAGCACGCTGCGAAGTGCCAGCCAGCCGGTGATCGCAAGGATAATGATGACGGCGCCAAAGCTGACGAGCGGGATTTGCCAAGGGACATAGAAGCCCTTGAAGAACGGGTTTCCTGAAAAGCCCCACAGGAACAGGACGGTTCCGATTACGCCCAGCGCATAGCCGACAAAGCCGACCAAACCGGCTTGCGCGCCGACCATACCGATGATCTTGCTGTTAGTGACGCCGATAGCCTTCAACGCACCAAACTGCTTGATGTTGTCGCGGATGAAAAGGCTGAAGGTCAGGCCTACAATCGCAACGCCGACGACAAACCCCAGCACGACGGTGATGCCGAAATTGGTCGGAATACCGGTGTTCTGGATGATGAAGTTGACCCCGGCGCGTGCGAATTCCGCACGGGTTTCGGCCTTTAGCCCTGTCTGGTCTTCGATATTCTGCGCGACTTCGGCGGGGGTGAAACCTTCGCTGACGCCTACCAACACGAAAGTCAGGCGATTGCGTGTGCCGGGTACGTAGTTCAAAGCTCTGCTGTACTTTGTGTAGAGCGTCACCTGGCTGGTAAAGGTCGGGATCGCATCGGCAACGCCGCGGATGACAGCGCGTTGATCGTTGAGTTCAAGCCGCTCGCCAATCGGATCATCGCCGTTTTCGAAGAGATTGTTCACCCCGCCATCATCGATCACCACGGTGTCGGGAATCGATAGAACTTCTTTCGACCCTATCATCATCCTTTCGGGCAGCCCGATAAGGGTCGCATCATCGACCCCAATGATCGCCACGCCTTCCAGATCGCCCGATGCGGTGCGGACCGAAGCGCTTGCACGCATGTGGGGCACGGCCCATTCGACACCGCGCACCGCCCGCACTTCGTCAAGCGCGGTCGAGGGCATGGCGTAATTGACTTCGGTCGTTCGGCTGACGGGGTCCATGACCCAAACTTCAGCTTCGGGTGCGTTGTAGACGCCGCTTGCCCCGCGCTCGACCAGATTGATGAAGATCGTGAGCTGCTGCGTGATGAGCAGGGTCGAAAAGGCTATGCCGAACAGCAAGCCGTAGAATTTCTGACTGTCGCCCGTCAGCATCCGGATGGCGATCCAAAGCATGAATGGGAACCTTCGTGCGGCGAGAGGGGTTGCGGAGGGGAGGGTAATGCGACAATATTGAACGGTATCGTTTAATTGAACGGCGGCGTTCATTTTGTCAACCAAGCTTTTTGAAACAGGCCAAATTCCCTTGAATTCATGTCCGGAAAGAAAGCGGCCCGGTCGGCCATCCGACATCGCAAAGCGCGATGCGATCATCGAGTCGGCCTCGGCGCGGTTCTTTCAGGATGGTTTCGCGGCGACGTCGATTGAGCAGATCGCTTCCGAAGCCGGAGTGTCCAAGGTCACGATCTATAACCACTTCGGTGACAAGCGGGCCCTGTTCGCAGCGTCGGTGGAGCGCGAATGCGAAAAGATGCGTGGCTACTTCAGCCTCGATCAGGAGCCGAATGGAACGATCCGCGATCGGTTGACCGCCATCGCGCAGGCCATGTTCGATTTTCTCTCTCGCCCGGAAATGATCCAGTTCGAACGGCGCATTGCGGCGGAAACCGAACACGATCCTGCGATCGGCGAAGCGTTTCTCAAGGCAGGGCCGTGGCGTATGAAGCAGGCGTTCAGCGCTTGGCTCGCGCATGCCAGCGCCAAGGGCGAACTCCTGATCGCTGATCCCATGCTGGCGGCAGAGCAGTTTGTATCTATGGCAAAAGGCATGGGCGATCTGGAACGTCGCTTTGGCTCGCGGCCGTCAGAGCAAGAAAATCGGGCGCGTATCGAAGGGGCGGTCGGGGTGTTCCTCGCAGCCTATGCTCCCGTAGTGCGGTGACGGACGACAATCGATTATTCGCATCACGCTGTTCGAAAATTAGCACCTTGCGCGCAGGTGCGCATTATCTTGCCATTCAGCGGCGCAATCCTACATTGTTCGCTGAGAAAGGAATCCGACGCATGAGCGATCAGAACGACCCCAACCAGCAGCCTCCCGAAGGGCAAAACCCTTGGGTCAAGCAATTGATGATCTGGGGTGGGGTATTCCTCGCACTGCTTCTGGTGGTTTCGATGTTCGGCGGCGCGGGCCAGACACCCGGTACGCAGATCCAGTATTCCGATTTTCGCGATCAGGTTGCTGCTGGCAGTGTGAAGAGCGTGCAAATCGGTGACGATCTGATCACGGGCACCATGAACAATGGCGATTCCTTCAGCACAGTTCCGGTTCCGAACGATACCCAGCTTGCCAGCCTTTTGGAAGAAAACGGCGTGCAGTTCACGGGTAAGGAACGCGAACAGCAGAACATCTTCCTGATCCTGCTGGTGCAATCCCTGCCGTTCATCCTGATCCTCGGCATCGCATTCTTTGCGCTGCGTCAGGTGCAAAAAGGCGGTGGCGGCGGTGCAATGGGCTTTGGCAAGTCCAAGGCGAAATTGCTGACCGAGCGTCAGGGGCGCGTGACCTTTGACGATGTCGCCGGGATCGACGAAGCCCGTGAGGAGCTGGAGGAGATTGTCGAATTTCTGAAGGACCCGCAACGGTTCTCCAAGCTTGGCGGCCAGATTCCCAAGGGCGCGCTGCTGGTTGGTTCGCCCGGTACGGGCAAGACCCTGTTGGCTCGCGCCATCGCGGGTGAGGCAGGCGTGCCTTTCTTCACCATTTCGGGCTCCGATTTCGTCGAAATGTTCGTCGGCGTCGGTGCCAGCCGCGTTCGCGACATGTTTGAACAGGCCAAGAAGAACAGCCCTTGCATCGTCTTTATCGATGAAATTGACGCTGTAGGCCGTTCGCGTGGGCATGGCCTCGGCAATTCAAACGACGAGCGCGAGCAGACGCTGAACCAGCTGCTGGTTGAGATGGACGGGTTCGAGGCGAACGAAGGCATCATCATTATCGCTGCCACCAACCGCCCCGACGTGCTTGACCCCGCGCTGCTGCGTCCGGGCCGGTTTGACCGTCAGGTGGTAGTGCCGATCCCTGATATCGACGGCCGTGAAAAGATCCTTGGCGTGCACATGAAGAAGGTGCCGCTGGCCCCTGACGTGAACCCGCGCACAATCGCCCGCGGCACGCCCGGTTTCTCGGGTGCTGATCTGGCGAACCTCGTCAACGAAGCAGCGCTGCTTGCCGCTCGCCGCAACAAGCGGCTGGTGGCTATGCAGGAGTTCGAGGACGCAAAGGACAAGGTCATGATGGGCGCGGAACGGCGCAGCATGGTCATGACCGAAGACGAGAAGAAGATGACTGCCTACCACGAGGCTGGTCACGCGCTCGTCAGCATAAATGAGCCTGCTTCGGACCCGATCCACAAGGCGACGATTATCCCGCGTGGCCGTGCACTGGGAATGGTGATGCGCCTGCCAGAGCGGGACAGCTATTCCTATCACCGTGACAAGATGCACGCGAACCTTGCAGTCGCAATGGGCGGCCGCGTGGCAGAAGATATCATCTTCGGACACGACAAGGTGTCGAGCGGCGCTTCGGGCGATATTCAGTACGCGACCAGCCTTGCACGCAATATGGTGACCAAATGGGGTATGAGCGATAAGCTCGGTCCGCTCCAGTACGAGGACAGCCAAGAAGGCTATCTCGGCATGGGGCAGACCATGCGCACCATGGCGGGGGCGGAAACCAACAAGTTGATCGATGCCGAGATCAAGCGACTGGTTGAAGAGGGCCTCAAGCGCGCCACCGACATCCTGACTGCACAGGAGGACAAGCTCCATCTGCTTGCCCAGGCATTGCTTGAGTACGAGACGCTGACCGGTGACGAAATCAACCAGCTGATGGAAAACGGCAAGATTGATCGCCCGGATCAACCACGCGGTAACGTGGCTGTGCAACCGACCAAGGGCTCCGCTATTCCCAAGGCGGGCAAGCGCTTCGGCAATAAGGGTGGCGAAGCACCCCAAGGGGCCTGAACGCCTTCATAGGAAAATCGGACGGGCGCGCGGAGATGATCCGCGCGCCCGTTTCCGTTGCTAGGTCTAGAACGCCCCGATCAGCAGCAGCGCCTGCAGGAACAGGATCAGCACGATCCAGATGAAAAAGCTCAGGACCATCAGCCGCCAGAACGCGGAGAAGCGGCTGAGATCATAGGCTCCACGCAATTGCTTGTAGACGTGGATGGGCGGCACAAGCACAAGCAGCAAGGCCACAAGCCCTCCAACATCCGGTATCATCGCAAGGAGCGATGCCGTGATGAACAGCAGCGACATGAATGACAGGGAGTAGGTCACGAAAATGGCGTGGTCATACGCCTTGAACCGACGCTTCCATGCAAACACAAGCCAGACAAAGGGGATCGACAGCGGGATCAGCAACCAGCTGAATTTGTACCCATTCGCTTGCAGTTTGTAGAGCATCAAGCCCGGATTATCGCGCCATTTCTTCAGTAAGCCCTGATCCAGCGATTCAATTCCGGTCAGGTTGATCTTGAGATCGCGCAGGTCGAAACCTGCCGTCGCATCATCATCCGCCGCAGTTCCGGCGGTAACCGCTTGCGATTGTGTCCGGGAGATAATCTGGTTGGCGGTATCCAGATCCTCCTCAAGTCCGGCGCGGCGGGGATCATCCGCCGGAAGGCTTGCAATCTCCGCTTCCAACGCCTGCACCTGCGTCTCGGCTCGCCCTCGCAGGTCAGCTGCCGCGTCGTCGAAGTTGAGGTCGGTCGGCGTAGTTAGCCCAATCATCTGGAAGACGGCGAACATGGCGAACACGCTGAACAGGAACATCGCCATCGGGCTGACGAATTTGGCGCGTTCCCCCTCGATGTAACGGCGCGTCAGCTTGCCGGGTCTGAAAACGAGCAGTGGGAGCGTCAGCCAGAACTTTCCATCCAGATGCAGCACGCCGTGGATCAGATCATGAAAGATTGCCGAAAGGGTGCGGTGTACGTGGGTCTTCTGCCCGCAATTCTGGCAGAAGGAGCCGAGCGGTTGGGTGCCGCAATTGCGGCAAGCACCTGCTTCGCCTCCATCAAGCCCGCTCTTGCCGTGGTTCGGTTCGACAGCGCGTCCGGTCAACGCCCCTTCGATTACTCCGCCAATGCCTTCGGCAACATCGCTCATGCGTGCAGGCCCCCGTCGCTGTGCCTCAAATGCTGCAACGCACTATAGGCCCGGCTCGGCAAAAGCCAATGCGTGCCTATTTGCTCTTGGCCAGCTTCCGCTCGATCGCGGTCCACAATTGCGCAAAGGCGCGCGCTGCCGGCGACCGGGGGGCAAAGGCACCCACGGGTTGCCGCTCGACTGCGCATTGTTCGATGGCGCTGGCAAGGGGGACAACCGGCCACTTGGGGTTTGCCTCCCGCGCCTCGCGATGGAGATTGCGCCGCATGTCCACCATCGACATGACCGGCAGGATCGGAGGATGGCCGGTGCCTGCACCGCGCACTTCCTCGACGACTTGATCAAGCGCGCGCGAGGAAAGCGGTGAAGGAGGAAGAGGCACGATCACCAGATCGGCAGCGCGCATCACCTGGCCGCTGATTTCGTTCAAGACCGGCGGGCAATCGAAGATGATGCGATCATATTCCTTGCCCAGCTGCTCCGTCAGTTTTGCCAGGCGTTTCTTCTTGCCTATTCTGTCGAACTGACGGTCGAGCGTCCGGATACTTTCGTCCGCGGGCAGCAAATGGAGATGGTCGAAAGCGGTCTTCTGGATGAGTCTGGCAGGATCATTGTGCCGGTCGAATACGCTTTCGGCCGCACGCTTCTTCTTGGGGGCTATCCCGAGCAGGAAACCCGAACCATTCGATGCGTCCAGATCCCACAGCAAAGTCTCACGCCGGGAAATGTTCGCGGCGCACCACGCAAGGTTAACCGCGAAGGTGGTTTTGCCGACGCCTCCCTTGACGCTATAGACTGCGATCGATGGCATGATTTTGTTAGATTACCTTTCGAACGGGCTCTGGCTTAAAACACAACCAGAATATTACGGTTCTGTTACGTCTGCGGTGTTGCGCGCCGGGCGTTGCAAGACAAGCATTTGCTCTTCAGCGTCAGAATAGTGTCATGCGACCAAGCGCAATCCTAGTGTCTACATGGTTCAAACGAAAAAGGCCGCCATTTCTGGCGGCCTTTTCAAAACGGGACGGTTTGCTTCCCGCAGTATGGAGACTGCAATCAGCCGTCGTAATCGGAACCGATCGAAGTCGATCGTGCCGGAGCGCTCGCAGTGATACGGAGCGCCTCGGCCGACTGGCTGAGCGAACCGATTTCATCCGCGTCGTCTTCGTCATCCGGCAGGATCTTCTGCAGGCCGGTTACCAGCGATTCGTGCAGGTCCTTGGGGCGGATCGTCTGTTCAGCGATCTCGCGCAGGGCCACAACCGGGTTCTTGTCGCGATCGCGATCAATCGTCAGTTCGCCACCGCCCGAGATTTCCCGCGCACGCTGGGCTGCGAGCAGCACCAGATCGAACCGGTTCGGAACCTTGTCGACGCAATCTTCAACGGTAACGCGTGCCATTCACGGCCTCTTTCACGAATAGGTTTTCTGAGAAGGCGCAGCACCTAGGGATGAGGGCGATGAGAGTCAAGAAATTGCGCAATGCGTTACCTTGGCGCTAATGCAATCCCATGCCCAAATCCGATCCAACCGGCGCAAAGCCCGACCATGGCCTTGAACGCTGGAAAGGCGGTTCCGATGCACCGGGTGGTTTCGAGGATGCGAAACCGTTTGAAGTCAGCGTGGCAGGCCACAGGATCGCCATTTTCCCAGCCGGAGCAGACCGGCTCGCGGCGTTGCTGGACGCGATCGATCATGCAGAGGTTTCGCTCTACGGCTTCTTCTACCTGTTTCAGGCAGATGAGGCCGGAGAGACTGTTCGTGCCGCGCTGATTGCCGCAGCGCGCAGGGGTGTTGCGGTTCACCTGATCGTTGATGCTTTCGGGAGCGATGCACCAGATACTTTCTTTGCGCCGCTGATCGAGGCCGGTGCCCGGTTCGACCGGTTTTCAGCCCGGTGGAACGTCCGTTTCCTGATCCGCAACCATCAGAAATTCCTGATTCTCGATGGCCAAAGCGTGATCACGGGCGGGTTCAACATCTCCGATCACTATTTCAAGCCGCCCGAGGAAAACGGATGGTGCGATCTGGGAGCGCAGATCGAAGGGCCGCTCGCCGGTCGTTTTTCAGAATGGTTCTCACAGCTCGAACGCTGGATTTCAAAACCCGATTCCCAGTTTCGGGCGATCCGGCAACTGGTCCGCGAATGGGAACCCGATGAAGGGCCAATGCAGTTGATCCTTGGCGGTCCGACCTTTGCCAACAGCCGCTGGGCGCGGCGACTTAAGCGCGATTTGGCGAATGGCAGCAGACTGGACCTGGTTATGGCCTATTTCTCACCTCCCAGAAGCTTTCGGCAGCTCATTCAAAGCTTGTCCCGGCGAGGTGAGGCACGCCTGATCATGGCGGGCAAGACCGATAACGGGGCAACGATCGGCGCCTCGCGCTCGCTGTATTCAGCCCTGATCGGATCGGGAGCCCGCATTGCCGAATTCCAACCCTGCAAGCTTCACATGAAGCTGCTGGTTGTTGACAACATTACCTACATCGGCAGCGCCAACATGGATATGCGTTCCGTCCGACTCAATCTTGAATTGATGGTGCGGATTGAAGATGCCGACTTGGCGCACCGGATGCGCCAGCTGATCGATCATCTCGAAGCTCACAGTGAGCCCGTAACCGCGGAATGGTTTGATCAAAAGGCCGGCTGGTTCAACCGGCTGCGCTGGAATGCCAGTTTCTGGCTCGTTTATGCGCTCGACTATACTGTCACGCGGCGGCTCAACCTCGGTCAGTGAAGCTCTCCTGCCAGTCGCCTATTCTACACCCCAGCTCGAATAATCGCGGGTGTTGGGTGACGAGAATTTGGTGATCTCGCTCTGGAAGTGCAGAGGCACATTGCCGGTCGAACCGTGGCGCTGCTTGGCAACGATCAGCGTCGCCTTGTTCTTTACCTCAAGGTATTCGGCTTCCCATTGGCTATACTTCTCCTGCACTTCGACCGAGCTTGAACCGTCGGGATTGGGCATGTCGGGTCGCGACGCTTCTTTGTAATAGTCGGCGCGGTAGATGAACCAGACCATGTCGGCATCCTGCTCGATCGAACCCGATTCCCTGAGGTCGGAAAGCATCGGGCGTTTGTCGTCCCGCTGCTCCACCGCGCGGCTCAGCTGCGACAGCGCGATAACTGGTACGCTCAGTTCTTTGGCCAAGGTCTTGAGACCCCGGCTGATTTCCGAAATCTCGTTCACCCGGTTGTCGTTGGCACGCCCCGAGCCCTGCAACAGTTGCAGATAGTCGATCACGATAAGGCCGATGTCATGCCGACGCTTTAGCCGCCGCGCCCGCGTCCGCAGCGCGCCGATCGTAAGGGCGGGCGTGTCGTCGATATAGAGCGGGAGTTCGGCAAGGCGCTGACTGGCAAAGCTGAGTTTCTGGAAATCGTCGCGGCTCAATGAACCGCTGCGCAGTGCTTCGGACGAAACCTCGGATTGCTCTGCCAGAATACGGGTCGCCAACTGGTCTGCGCTCATTTCGAGGCTGAAGAAGGCTGTCGGCGCTCCGTAATTGTGTTCGCCCCCATCACGCTGCCACTTCAGATGCTCCTCGGCGCAGTTGAACGCGATATTGGTGGCCAGTGATGTCTTGCCCATCCCGGGGCGCCCGGCGAGAATGATGAGGTCGGAATCGTGGAGGCCTGCGGTTTTCTGGTCGATGGTTTCAAGGCCGGTGGTCTTGCCCGACAATCCGCCGCCTGAATTCATCGCGGCTTCGACCATCCTGATCGCCTTGAGCGATGCATCGCGGAAGGTGGACGCTTCGCCCCCCGTCGCTGCGCCTTCGGCCACGCGGTAGAGATCGGCTTCGGCCTGGCTGATGCGGTCCATCGGATTGGTTTCTTCCGATGTGTCGAGCGCGCCTTCGACCAGTCCCCGTCCGACGCTCACCAACTCGCGCAACAGGGCGAGGTCATAAATCTGCTGTGCCAGCTCGCGCGGCGCAAGCAGCCCGGCGCCGTTTGCCGTCAACTGTGCGAGATACTTTGTTCCACCAAGTTCCTTGAGCGCCTCGTCCGCTTCGAAATGCGGGCGTAGAGTAACCGGCGAAGCCGTCGCATTGCGCTCGATCATCTTGAGGATGCGATCGAAGATGCGTTCATGCAGTGGCTCAAAGAAGTGTTCGGGCCGAATCGGCGTCTGCAATTCTTCCAGCATCCGGTTATCGATCAGCACCGCGCCCAGAAATGCCGCCTCGGCCTCCAGATTTGAGGGCAGCTTGCGGGCGGTGTCGGATTCCGATTCGATGCGGTGCAGGGGGGTGGGTTCGGCCATGCCGACCTGATGCGCCCGAGGCTCTGATCGGGCAAGCGCTACATGCGACTATTTTGAAACGCCCGCTTGTGGATAGCGGGGATTGCGACTCGTAATGCTTGAAGTCTGACCCTCGCATCTGCGAAGGCTGGCAGTGATGGAAAACTGGCCACCCGATTCAGCGAACGTGCCTGCCGGCGCGCATCGCATTGCGCACATATCGCTCGACGAAGAGACGATCCTGTGGCGCAACGCCGATGTCGAGCAGGAACGCCGCGTGGCGATCTACGATCTGATCGAGGAAAACACCTTCAAGCCGGTCCGCAGTGCCGAGCGCGGAGCCAAGGGGCCGTATCGGCTGCGACTGTCTGTTCAGGACGGCCGGTTGGCAATGGAAATCTCCGACAAGGATGAGCAGCCGCTTGAAACCCTGCTGATCGGCCTTGCCCGCTTTCGTCGCCCGATCCGCGAATATTTTGCGATTTGCGACAGCTATTATCAGGCAATCCGAAAGGCGACACCGGCAGAGATCGAGACGATCGACATGGCCCGGCGCGGCATCCACAACAATGCAGCCGAACTGCTTGTCGAACGGCTTGAAGGGAAAGTCGAAACCGATTTCGCTACGGCCCGGCGACTGTTCACGCTGATCTGCGTGCTCCACATCAAGGGATAGGTCGGCAATGATGGCGCGGGCGCGCAAGACAAGGGGCGGCGGAATGTCCCGCTGGCTTTTTCGCGGGGGCGCACTGATCGCTCTTGTCGCGATAGGTTTTGCGGCCTGGCTCTGGTGGGACATGCGAAGCTGGCGGCCCGATGAGGGGCTTTATCCCGAACAGGGCGCCATGATCGTCAGCGGAGCGGCGCCCGTCCGGTTCGAGACCTTGCGCGCGATCGGAGCTGAATTCGTTTACCTCGAACTTGCTGGAGCGAACGCATCGCCCGATCCGGGATTTGCACCAAGACTGGCGAAGGCGCGAGAAGCCGGTTTGAAAGTCGGCGTCGTCCAGCCATTCGATCCTTGCATCAAGGCGGATGAACAATCGTCGCGCTTCACCCGAATGGTGCCGCGCGATGATGATCTGTTGCCTCCAGCGGTTGCCTTGCTGCGCACCGCGGTCGATTGCCAGCCGGCTGTTAGTGATGCCGCTGTCGAGAGTGAGCTTATGATCGCGGTCAACCAGATCGAATTGCATGCGGGGAAACCCGTGATCCTCAAACTGGGCCCGGCATTCGAAGAGCAATACCATACGGCGCGCTCGACTGCTCGTGATCTCTGGCTGGTTCGCGATCGCGCACGGCCTGATTACGCCGGTCGTCCCTGGCTGCTATGGAGTGCCAACAGCCAATTGGTGAGCGAAGCGTCGGAGGAGCCGATCGAATGGGTGGTGGTGCAAAGATGAGCGTTTCGCATGAATCTCGCCAGCAATTGATCGCCGAGGCCCGGCATGCGGCAGCAGCGGCCTATGCCCCCTATTCCGATTATCAGGTGGGGGCGGCACTGCTGTTTGAGGATGGTGCTATCGTCACGGGCGCCAATGTCGAGAACGCAAGCTACGGGCTTGCGCTGTGCGCTGAAACCAACGCTGTTTCCAAGGCGATGAACCAAGGGCGCCGGGGCGGTTTGATTGCGGTCGCCGTGGTGGGGCCTTCGGACAAGGGCGATGGATCGCCAATCACACCCTGTGGCCGCTGTCGTCAGGTCTTGAACGAGCTTGCCCAGCTTGGTGGGACCGATCCTGAAATCCTGTGTGTCGGCAATGATGAGGTGCGAAGCGTCACATTGTCAGCCCTTCTACCCTATGCTTTCGGGCCCGCACACCTCGATTAGTTTCGGAGCAAGTTGCCCAGTCCGCGCAACGGGTTCTTGCGGAAATTGCGCTCCTCCGCGCCGATGTAGGAGAATATCCCGTCGAGCCCCTGTTCGGTGACCGAGGCATTGATGTTCTCGCGGTTCAACCCTGCATCGCGCAACAGCGAATTCTTGCTCGCAAGCCCGTCAATCCGGTCGTGGAGGCCCGCTTTAGTAAGTGCGGTGTCGACCAGTGGATT
The DNA here is from genome assembly GCF_036322605.1 of Erythrobacter sp. Dej080120_24. Lineage (GTDB taxonomy): Bacteria > Pseudomonadota > Alphaproteobacteria > Sphingomonadales > Sphingomonadaceae > Erythrobacter > Erythrobacter aurantius. Next base: position 32,027 of record NZ_AP027262.1, on the reverse strand, counting down.
GAATTCCGCCGAAAGACGATCATTCGAGGAACGGCGCAAATATTGCGTTCCGCCATCGTCTTCGCGGATGATGCCAGGTGCGTCGCCAAAAGACAGGCCGTTGATCGCGTCGCGGAAGATCGGTTTTGCCAGACCCGCCGCTTCGCCCGCTGCATCGTTGATCCCGCGAATGATGTCATCGATGCCCGGCAGTCCGCCCAACCGCGAAGCCGCGCCAAGCGCCCGGCCCAAGAAGCCTCCCGAGCTGCCGCCTGACCCGAGGTTGCCCAGCATCGGCAGGCCGATGCGCACGTCTTCATCATTGTAGAACGCACCGGGCTGCGCCAGTCGATCGAGCGCACTGTCGGTCGCCCGGCCAAGGATTGATCCGAGGTTCAGCCCCTGCGCCATGGCGGGTGAAGGCGAGATGGCTACAAGGCCAGTGGCCCCCAGTCCGGCAAGCGCCGTGCGGCGATCATATGAGTGCGTCATTGGCAATCTCCCTCAACTTTCATGTGGTTATAACACGAAACCAGCGAGATTGCCCGCCTCTATCCTATTCGGTGTCCAGCCATTCAAGCAGGGCTGCAAGACAATCGCGGGCAAGCAGCTTGCACCGTTCCGGCGACCATCCCTGTTCCGGCTCGGGTGCGTCGGCCAGATCCTTGTAGGGCATCTCCAGGGTCATAGCGCACGCGGCAAAGCGCTCGGCCACTTGATTGGTGCTCATGCCCAGATTGGCCTTGCCCGCCGGTGTCTTCGGATAGCCCAGCTTCGTCTGGAAATCGGGTGTGCGCCGGTCAAGGATACGCTGGTAACGATAGAATTGCTCGCCGAGATCGTCGGTCCAGCTCGGGATACCCTCATATCCGGCAAGGAACACTGCGGGGATCGCCTCGTCGGCGTGAACGTCCATGGCGAAGTCCACGCCGGTTTCGTCCATGCGATTGCGGATGGCGAGGACTTCGGGTGATTTTTCTGGTGTCGGGCTGGCCCATTCGCGGTTGAGATTGGTGCCCACAGCATTGGTGCGCAAATGGCCGCGACGTGAACCGTCCGGATTGCAATTGGGGACGATGTGAAGGCGGCAACGCTGGCGCAGCGCGCGGGCCACGGGATCAGCCGGATCCGTCAGGCACTCAAGCGCGCCCTCCATCCACCATTCTGCTTGCGTCTCGCCCGGATGCTGGCGCGCATAAAGCCAGACCTGAGTTTCACCTTCGCCCATTTCCAGCATGTCGAGCGGCTGCCCGTCGAGCGTTGTGCCTAGTCGGACAAGCTCTACTCCTTCGCTTGCAGCGGCTTCGGATACGAGATCGTGATGCCGCTCCATCGAATAGGGCGCGAAATAGGCGAACCATGCGACATTGCCCGCAGGCGTGTAGCGGATCGTCAATGTTCCATTTTCTTCGCCAGCGTCGAAGCTGCTGGCGGCGCGCGTCCAGTATTCGCGATCTTCGGTGACGCAGGCATCGTAATCGGGCCAGCCGCCCGGATAGGCACTGGCGTTCAGCCCGGTGATCTTGAGTTCGACCGCTTCGCCCTGGGCGCCTGTGACGCGGAAATGGAACCATTGCGCGAACTCGCTCATATGGTCGCGCGTTATGGCGAGGCGGGCGGTGTTCACGTCAATGGACAAGACTTCGATATTGCCGCTGTCGAAGGCGGCATCGATGGCGATTTGGGTCATGATTATTCCTGAAGTTCGTCCACGTCGATGATGACGGTTTCGCCATTGCCACCCGGGAAGTCCTTGAACAAGGCAGCGGCTAAGGTTTGAGCGCTCGCCTCTACATCGGAATAGGGTGACTTTACAGAGGTGGCCTGCTGAGCGCGGCCTTCCCAAAGGCTGTTTCCATCCGGCCCGCTTATGCGCACGGACAGTTCGGTTGTTACGTTGGGTCCGTTTTGTCCCCCGCCAAGATTGATCCCGATACCCAGCCCCACGCCAGTTCCGAAAGTGCCGGTGCTGCCTCCGACACCGACGCTGACCGGGCCACGGCTGCTGGCAGCGGCCAGTGCATTTCTGCTTGTCCGAATGCTTGCGACCTGATCGGCTTGTGTCGAACCATCCAGCACGACCCGATAGCCAAGCTCGCTTAGTTCATCGGCAACCGCCGCTGCGATCGCATCGCGTGCACGCTGGTTCTGTATGGCTTCGGGAAATTCGATCGTTATCGTCCCTTGTCCCAACGCGCTGCGTTGCTCGCTGACGAACCGGGTGACTTCGACAGGGCCAGTAAAGGCACCGACACAGCCCGATAGAATGGCTGCCGATGCGGTGATCAGGGCATATCTGGCCAGGTGGCGAGTTTTGAGCATTATCGTCATCCTCTTTGCGTGACCTTTACCTGAAACCGTTGCCGCTGTGCAAAAAACTCGGCGAAAGCCGGACGATTTTCACGCTTTTGCAGGTGATTGCTGGTAAGCGCGCTGCATGTCTCAAACAGTCAAACCTTCCGTTCTGGTTACCGGCGGTGCCGGATATATCGGCAGCCACGCCGTCTTGGCCCTGCGTGATGCGGGATGGCCGGTCGCGGTGATCGACAATCTGACAACAGGATTTCGCTTCGCCGTTCCCGAGGGCGTGCCGCTTTATGAAGGCGACATCGAAGACGCGGGATTGCTGAAGCGGATATTCTCCGAACAGGGCACGCGCGCGATCATGCATTTTGCCGGTTCGATTGTGGTGCCCGAAAGCGTCGAGAACCCGCTCAAATATTATCATAACAACACGGCAAAGAGCCGTGCTTTGATTGAAGCAGCGGTCTCATCTGGAGTGCCGCATTTCATTTTCTCATCGACTGCAGCGACCTACGGCATTCCTAAAGTGGCGGCGGTTACCGAGGACACGCCCACAGTTCCGATCAACCCATACGGCTGGTCGAAACTGATGACCGAGCGGATGCTGGCCGATACTTCTTTTGCGCACTCGCTCAATTATTGCGTGCTGCGATATTTCAACGTTGCCGGTGCCGATCCGCAGGCGCGAACCGGGCAGTCGACTGCAGGGGCGACCCACTTGATCAAGGTCGCGCTGGAGGCGGCACTGGGTAAACGCGATTCGGTGAGCGTGTTCGGTACGGATTACGAAACGCCCGATGGCACCGGGGTGCGCGATTACATCCATGTCAGTGATCTGGCGGCCGCCCATGTGCTGGCGCTCGAGGCGCTTATTGACCAACCGCAGCGGTCATTGACGATGAACTGTGGCTATGGTCGTGGCTTTTCGGTGCTTGAGGTGCTTGATGCCGTCGATCGGGTGACGAATCGCACGATCGAGCGGCGGATGGAGCCGCGCCGCCCGGGGGATCCGGCTTCGCTCATATCTGACCCGTCTCGCATCCGCGCCACCGTGCCGTGGCGGCCGCAGCATGATGATCTAGACACAATTATCGCCCACGCGCTGGCATGGGAACGCAAACTCTCCGAAATCCGAGGAGATGGTTGACGAAAACGGCAATCGCCCATATGTGGCGCATCGAATTTCCGCGCGTCGGAGCGAATCCGGCGCGCTTTGTTTTTGAAAGAGCAGTCCGATGAAAATCCGCAACAGCCTCAAGTCGCTGAAGAACCGCCACCGCGATTGCCGCGTGATTCGTCGCCGCGGGCGCACCTATGTCATCAACAAGACCAATCGTCGCTTCAAGGCTCGTCAGGGCTAATTGAACCGGTTGGCCGATCACCCTCGGGGTGACGGACGAAATGCAAGCGGCCCGCCTCCAGACCGGAGCGCGGGCCGCAGCCATTTAGGACCAGGGGTTGATGGAAATGCGCAAGGCGGTGGTGTTCGATGTGGGGCGGGTGCTGTTTGAATGGCAACTGCGAGCGTTGTTCGAGAAGCTTATCGACGATGCGGTCGAGCTGGATTGGTTTCTCGCCAATGTCGTGACCGAGGAATGGCATTTCGAACATGATAGAGGGCGTGCGCTCGCAGATATGGTGCCGGAACGCATCGCGCTATTTCCGCAATATGAGGCGCATATTCGCGCCTATGCGACGCGTTTCAATGAAACCGTTCCAGGGCCGGTTGAAGGAACCCACGATCTTGTCCAGAGGCTCCATGCCCAAGGCGTACCAATGTTCTGCCTGACCAATTTCGGTGATGAGTTCTGGGCCACTTTCCGCCCGACACAGCCTATTTTCGATTTGTTCGAGGACGTAATTGTCTCGGGTACGGAAAAGGTCGCGAAACCCGATCCCGAGATTTACCGGATCACCGAACACCGCGCGGCGCGTGAAGGTGCGGAGCTCTTCTTCACCGATGATAATCCTGCAAACATCGAGGCTGCGCGCAGCCGGGGGTGGGATGCGCATCTGTTTACCGATGCGGAAACACTCGAAGCTCAGCTGGTCGATGCGGGGTTGCTGAACGGTTGACGGAAAAACCCCCGGTGCGCTTCGTTGGGGATGCGCCGCACCGGGGGTTTGGTTTTCGCCTGTGTGGAGAGTTCAGGCGATCGGGGACGAGCCGAGAGGGGAACAATCGGCCCGAAGGAGACCGGGGTTACTTGCCGTTGCAGCGCGCCAGCTTGTCTTCGGCAATCTCTTCGCCTTCGACCTTGAAAGCGGTGATTTCACCCATTTCGCGAGCGAGGCCGCGGCAAATGCGCGAGGGGCGCGACGGGCCCTTGTTCGCGACGCAAGTCGTGCCTTCGCAGGCCCATGCCACGCCACCTGCGACAGCGCGGTTTTCGTCAGTCGCTTGGGCAAGCGTTGCAACATAATAGGGGCCTTCGGCAGCCGAAAGCGGAGTGGTCGAAGTGGCAACTCCAAAGCTGAGACCGGTATAAAGCAGCGCGGTGGCGAATACGGCAAGGCGTCCGGTCCGGGGGAGGGAGAGGGTCATCACAATGAATCCTTCTGAACGGGGTTGAGTGGGCTTTTCTGGTTTTTCTTGTGCAACGCACAGTTTCGATTCGAAACCAGTTGCGAATCACTACTTATGTGATTAGGTTTCAGGTTGCAACTAGAAACTGAAATTTTTTCACGCCCATTCTCAACATGGTTTTGCGATTGGCGTCGAACCCGCTAGAAAGGTTGCGGGGAAAGGACTGATATGGGCGAATTGAGAGAACCTCTGCGTGAGCTGATCGATTGCGGTCTGCCTCAAGCACTTGAAGTGATGGGCGAACGCTGGTCGTTCATGATCTTGCGGGCCAGCTTCAACGGATTGAAGCATTTCGAGGAATTCCTCACCGAACTCGGCATCGCCCGCAACATTCTCTCGAACAGACTGGCCAAGTTGGTCGAACACGGCATCCTCAAGCGCGAACCCTGCGCCGATGATCGACGCAAGATCGAATACCGCCTGACGGACAAGGGATTCGACCTGCTGCCCGCGATGATCGCACTGCGGCAATGGGGGCAAAAGCACGGTTCGGAGTTCGTAGTCGAGGATCCGGTCTTGGTGGATGGACTTGATCGTCTGCCGATCGGGCCTGTGTCGATCCTCTCGCATGATGGCCGAATCCTCAATCACACTGATCTCAACATGATCCGCCGGGACGATGTCGGGAAACGGCTGGACGGGACTGTGGCAACTCCCGGCCCTGCGCTTGATCGCGGCAGCGTGGTCGATATGGAGACCGCAAGGAAGGCGGCTGCCAGCTGATGCTGTCGCCGCGGATGTGATATCCGCGCTCACCCGAAACGAGTCTGGCGATGCGGCCTGCACATGGCGGCGATCTGCAAGATATTCTACGCGCGACCTTCGGCTTCAGCGGCTTTCGCGGCACGCAGGAGGCGGTTGTCTCCCGCGTCATGGCGGGTGAACACACGCTCGCCTTGATGCCGACCGGGGCAGGCAAGTCGCTGTGCTACCAGCTTCCAGCTCTTGCCCGTGATGGAACCGCGATCGTCATTTCCCCATTGATTGCGTTGATGCACGATCAGATCCGCGCGGCCCAGGCGGTTGGGATCAGGGCCGCGTCGATGACATCGGCAGACAGCGACCTGGCGCAGACCGCTCAAAGCCTGCGGCGGGGCGAGCTCGATCTGCTCTATGTCGCGCCGGAACGGGCGACGACTTCCAGTTTCCAAAGCCTGCTGGCTGATGCCCGCATCGCCCTTTTTGCCATAGACGAGGCGCATTGCGTCTCCGAATGGGGCCACGATTTCCGCCCCGATTATCGCGGGCTCCGCCCGATGCTCGATCTCTATCCTGCGATTCCTCGATTGGCGCTGACTGCGACAGCTGACGAGGTCACTCGCGGTGATATCGTCAAGCAATTGGGCATCCCGAGCGAAGGGCTGATCAGAGCCGGTTTCGACCGTCCCAACATCCGCTATTCGATTTCGCCGCGCAACAATGGCCCCAGTCAGATCGCCGAGATTATTCGGCAGACGCCGGGCGCGGGCATCGTTTATGCACCAAGCCGCAAGGCGACTGAGGATCTTGCGCAGAAGCTGGTGGCAACGGGTCGTCCCGTCGCAGCCTATCACGCGGGCCTTCCGCCTGAACGCCGCGCCGCGACACAGGCGGAATTCGTGGCTTCGGAAGACATGGTGATGGTCGCGACGATCGCCTTCGGCATGGGGATCGACAAGCCTGATGTGCGTTTCGTCATCCATGCCGGGCTGCCGAAGTCGATCGAGGCCTATTACCAGGAAACCGGCCGCGCGGGCCGTGATGGAGATCCGGCACAGGCGCACCTGTTCTGGAGTGCTTCCGATTTCGCTCGCGCGCGGCAGTGGCTGGCAGATGTCGACACGGCGCGATTGCCGAGCGAGCAGGCAAGGTTGAATGCGCTCGCCAATCTTGTGGAGTGCGCGGGTTGCAGGCGTGCGATCCTTCTGCGTCATTTTGGCGAAGACCCGGCCGCAACATGCGACAATTGCGACAACTGCCTCAATCCGCCCAAAGTGCTGGATGCGACCGAGGTGGCACAAAAGCTGCTATCGGCGGTCTATCGGACGGGTCAGAGCTTCGGCGTCGGCCACATAGAGAAAGTGCTGCTGGGGCGCGACGATGATCGCGTGCGCCAGCGGGGTCATGACCAGCTGTCTGTCTTCGGCATCGTAGGCGACGAAGACGCTGCACTGCTAAGGCCGGTAACCCGGCACCTAACCGCACACGAAATGTTGGTGACCACCGAGCATGGTGGGCTGGCGCTTGGACCACAGGCGCGGTCGGTGCTCAAAGGCGAACGCAGCGTGCTGGTGGCTGAACCGCCCAAGAAAACCCGCAAGCGCCGGGGCGGTTCGGTAGCCAATCCGGTTGGCGATCCCTTGTTCGAGGCGCTCCGTGAACGCCGGGCAAGCCTCGCAAAGGAAAACGGCATTCCCGCCTACATCATCTTCCATGACAGCGTTCTTCGCGCCATGGCCAGCGACCGGCCACATACAATTGCGCAATTGGGCCAATTGCAGGGAGTGGGGGAGAAGAAGCTGGAAACCTGGGGCGATGCCTTCCTTCAGGTGATCCGCGACTTTGAACAGGCTTGAGCCTATTCCGCGGCCTCTAGCAATTCGAAGGTTTCGCGGTTCGCAGGCAGGGCATCGTCGGGCCGATAGCTGGCGGTAAGCTTCTTCGCGAGATCGCGGGTGAGCAGGGCATTGAGCGCATTGCCCAGCGCAGGGCGTTGCCTCGCCAATTTGCGCAAGGCATCGGCATCCCATTCGACATAGGTGACGCCCTCGGGCGCGACCGAAGTTGTCGTGGTCTTGCGGTTGAGGACAAAGCCGACCTCACCCACGAAATTCCCTTTGGGAAGGCGGAAGCGATGGCCGCGCTTTTCGACCGAGATGATTCCGTTGAAAACATAGAAGAGCGCGCCAGAGGGTTCGTCCTCGCGGGTCAGTACCGTCCCTTCGGGATCGTCGGCCCGGCGCCAGTGCGCTAGCTTCAGGATGCGCCGGAACTGGCCCGGAGTCAGCGTTTCGAACGCATCGAAGAGCCGTTTTTCATCATCGGAAAGACGCAGCGTGGTGCGCTCGAGCGCGATCTGACCCAGCACCCAGAAATTCACAGCCACCATCAGCAGGCTGGTCACAATGGCCTCCCACAAGGGGCCGCCGTCGACTGCATAGTAATAGGCGATGTATACGAAGGTTGAGACGATGATCAGCGTGCGCAGCCGCAATTCGTCGCGGATGGCGTATGCCAGCAGCATCAGGCCAGCGCCGAGATAGATCAGCCATGCGGGATCGAGGAAAGGCATCGCCTCCCCTTATCCGCCGTGATGCCATGCTGTCACGCCCTGCGCCTTAACGTGTTCCGATCATTTGCCTATAACTCAGCGCTTCGGCGATGTGGGCGCGGCCTACCTGTGCAGTCTCGGCGAGATCGGCGATTGTGCGCGCTACACGCAGCATTCGGGTGTAGCCGCGTGCCGAAAGCCGCAGCTTCTCCGCGGCCCGCATCAGAGGATGCCGCCCCGCGTCATCATGTGCGGCATGCGCTTCGAGCCTCTCGCCTTCGAGGTCCACATTGGATCGCACTCCTCTTTCAAGCGCGAGCTTGCGGGCGGCGGCGACCCGCGCGGGAAATGTCACGTGGGCATTGGCCCGGGCGACATCGACCTGCCCTGCTTCAAACAGCTTGTGCAGCGAATCGAGTACCGGGCGCTGGAACTCGGGTAGTCCGTCAAGAAACAACACGCCGAGGTGCGCAAGGCTGACTTCTCCGGGCTGGACCTTCAGCCCACCGCCCGTCAACGCCGCCATACTGGCCGAAAGGTGCGGCGCGCGGAATGGGCGTGCGCGGCTGATCTTGCCCGAATCGAGCAGTCCGGCGACGGATTGCACCATCGAAACCTCCAGCGCTTCTGCCTGTGTGAGTTCTGGAAGGATGCCGGGAAGGCATGATGCGAGCAGGCTCTTTCCCGCCCGCCGCCGCGATTTCGAGCGCGCGCTTGGAGGTTTCCTGCCCTTTCACCTGCTTGAGATCGGTGACCGGAGCGGATTCCTCGATAGTGCCACGCACCGGATCAGGCAGCACCTGAGAGCCTTTGAGATGGGCCAGAAGGGATACAAGACCGCGCGGAGCAAGCACCGGAACCCCGCTGGCCCACTTCGCCTCCGATCCTTGCTGGGCGGGGCAGATAAGTCCCGCTTCAACCGTGCTGGCGTGCAGCGCCGCGATGAGCACTCCGGGCGAGGCGACCACGCGCCCGTCCAGCGACAATTCGCCCACGGCGATCCAGTCTCCCAGTTGTTCGGCATCGGTCACGCCCATCGCTGCCAATAATGCCAGCGCGATCGGCAGATCGTAATGCGATCCGTCCTTGGGCAGGTCGGCAGGGGAGAGGTTGATCGTGATCCGCTTTGGCGGAAGCGACAGCCCCATGGCTGACAATGCCGCCTGCACCCGTTCGCGGCTTTCGCTCACGGCCTTGTCCGGCAGGCCGACAATCGAGAAGCGCGGCAGGCCCGGCGCAACCTGGCATTGCACTTCGACCTGACGAGCCTCGAGGCCCAGATAAGCTACCGTTCGATACCAGCGCGACCACAGTTCTGCTCCCCCGGAACCGGATCGGTTCCGTCACTGAAGCCGTGTTTGTGCAGTCAGATGAGGGACTTGTCGAGTTGGAACCGGAACATCGCTAACGAAGCCGTAAGCATAGAACTTCGGATTTCCTGAACCGGGTGCGGCGTAGTTCATGCAGGATGAACCGCATCGCCGCCCTCTTTGCGATCCTGCACCTTGCTCTGCTGAGCGCGCCCGTGTTTGCGCAGGGCCTGTCGTTCGGCAATCAAGGCAGCGTCCGCACCGTGGTAACGGAGAGCTGGATCGAGGAATGGGATACCGTCACCGGCCAATGGGTGCGTGTCGCCGATGATGCTTCTGAAGCGGCGCAGAACCTTGCGACCGTCAAGACCACCTACCGCAACGGAACGCTGATCGAGGAGACCCGTGAAGCCACCCGCTATGCCCAGCGGGTTGCCCGCCCTGCGCGCATGGGTATTCTTGCGCAATACGGCCCCTTTGCCGTCACCAGCCCGACGAGCGCGATGATGATCGGCCCGACCGACAGTGCTTCGCCCGAACAGTTTGACGCCATGCTGCGCGACTTCCCGGCGCTGCGACAGCTCGACATGCTGGAGGCACCGGGAACCAGCAACGATATCGCCAACCTCGCGGTTGGCCGCCGCATCCGGGCCGCCGGTATCGCCACCCATGTTCCGCATGGCGGCTCAGTTCGTTCGGGCGCGGTCGAGTTGTTTCTGGCAGGTGCCACCAGGACCATGGCCGACAGCGCGCAATTCGCGGTGCATTCCTGGCTCGACAACTATGGCCGCGAGGCTGACGACTTCGCCGCCGATCATCCCGCGCATCGTCTTTATCTCGACTATTATGTCGAAATGGGCATGACCGAGACGCAGGCCCGCAACTTCTACGAGATGACCAATTCGGTGCCGCATGACAGCGCGCTCTGGCTCGGAGCTTCCGACATGCGCCCTTGGCTGGCGGATGATCGCGCGCCCGTTTTCGATCCCTTCGTGATTGACCGGATTGCTCAAAGCACGGCCATTATCGCGCTGGCGCGGCCGGGCGCGCCGCAGATCGAGCTCGACTGGCAGCCGATGGTGGCGCATGCGCTGGTTCCGGTCCTTGATTATGGAGATCTCGAGACAATCAATCTGGCGCAGCTTGACGCGTCTGTTGTTGACTCGCGCGCCGCTTTCCCATAACTGCGCGCGCCTGTCATGGCTGCTCGAACCAGAGCGCCAAGGTTTTCGGCGAGGTCTGCCGGGTGGCCCAATCACCCACAATGCCGCGCCACTTAGGAATTTGAGGATATCATGAAGCGGACTTTCCAGCCCAGCAATCTCGTGCGTGCCCGTCGGCACGGTTTCTTCGCTCGCAAGGCAACCCCGGGTGGCCGCAAGGTTCTGCGCGCCCGTCGCAAGCGCGGCCGCAAGAAGCTCTGCGCCTAATTTTCCGGCGCCCTCAGGCGCCGGGCTTGGGCCATCCGGCCCGCTTGGCTACGCCGCAATAGCGGCGACGGGCAGTCGCCCTTGCGGGCTCCCTTCGGGAGCCCGTTTGCGTTACAGGAACCGCGATGGTCTCCGTTCTTACCAAACGCGCTGATTTCCTCGCAGCGAACAAGGGTTTGCGCAATGCGCGAACCGGGTTCGTGCTGTTGACGCGGCCCAACGGCGGACAGGGCATCCGCTATGGCATCACAGTCACCAAGAAAATCGGCAATGCAGTCGTGCGCAACCGGATGAAGCGGCGCTTTCGCGAACTCCTGCGCTCAGCCTTGCCCCACCATGGCCTGCCTGATCACGATCATGTGCTGATCGGGCGCGCGGGCGGCGTGGAGCGTGATTTCCAGATCATGGCTGCCGAGCTGGAGAAAGTCCTCGCACGAGCCGCCGACGGCAAAGGTGACGATGCCCGCGGACGTCGCCCCAATCGCGGAAATCGCCAGCGGCAGCCGGGCAGGTGAAGCACGTCCTCATCTTTGTTGCCCGGTTGTGGCAATGGGGTCCGTCGCGGATTCTGCCGCCCACCTGCCGTTATTCCCCTTCATGCAGCCAGTATGCGATCGAGGCGCTCGGAAAATATGGCGTTCTCAAGGGTGGATGGCTCGCAATAAAGCGTATAGGGCGCTGTCATCCGTGGGGAGGGCACGGCCACGATCCTGTTCCCTAGTGCGCAAGCCAAAGGGACTAGGAACGGGTTGCTGTCGCACCTATGTAATACACTTCGAAGTCAGACTTTAGGGCACTATCTTGGACAACCAGCGTAATCTCCTGCTCGCCGTACTGCTTTCCGGCCTGCTTATCCTCGGCTGGACCGAAGGGATGCGGTATTTCTACCCTGAGGCCGATGTCGCCGCATCAGGCGCAGAACTGGATACTGCCGGACTGACCGATGCCAGCAGCGCCCCCGGGACTGTCGCAGCCGCAGATGGCGCTGGTGAGGTTCAGGCAGTGCCGCAAGGTCCGGTCGATCTGTCAGCGGCGCTGGCGGATGAAAACCGCGTCGTGATTGATGCCCCGCGCGTCGCGGGATCGATCAACCTGGTCGGCGCGCGGATCGACGACATCGTGCTCAAGGATTACCGCGAAACGGTGGAGGAAGACTCCGGCCCTGTCCGCATCTTCGCGCCTGAGCGGACAGATGGCCAGTACTTCGCCGCATTCGGGTTCAAGACCGGCGGTCAGATCATGCCCGATGGTGCCGTGTGGCAGGCCGATGGCGCTCGCCTGACGCCGCAAACACCCGTCACGTTGACCCGCAGCGACGCCACTGGCGTGACCTACAAGGTTCGCCTGTCGATCGACGATCAGTTCATGATCACGGCGGAGCAATCGGTGAGCAACGGCAGCGAAAACGCCGCGATCGTCGAACCCTTTGCCTTCATCAAGCGCACCAGCACCACCGCAACGCCCGATCAGTTCATTGCCCATGCCGGCCCCATCGGCGTGTTCGACGGGACGCTGTGGGACCCGCATTCCTATGCCGAACTCGCCGAACTGGGCAGTGAAGTTCCGGCCGGTGTGCCAAGCTGGCTTGGCTTTACCGACAACTACTGGGCATCGGCGCTGGTCAAGGGTGACGGACAGTCCAGCACGGTCGGGTTCGAATCGCTGGGCGACGACCTCTTCCGCGCGGTGCTGCGTTATCAGGCGGAAACCGTACCCGCTGGCGGAACGCTTACCGAAACCACACGGCTGTTTGTCGGTGCCAAGGAAAGCACCGTGCTCGACAGCTATGAAGACACCGGGATCACCTATTTCGGCAAGCTGATCAGCTGGGGCTGGTTCGAGTGGTTCGAAAAGCCGTTCCTGTGGCTGCTGCGGCACCTCAATTCGTGGGCAGGCAATTTCGGTGTCGCCATCATCCTGCTGACCCTGATCATTCGCGGGGCGATGTTCCCGATCGCGCAAAAGCAGTTTGCGTCGATGGCGCAGATGAAGGCCGTCCAGCCCAAGATGAAGGCGATCCAGGAGCGCTACAAGGACGACAAGCAGCAACAGCAGCAAGAAATCATGAAGCTGTACAAGGAGGAGAACGTCAATCCGCTGGCCGGATGCCTCCCCTTGCTGATCCAGATTCCGATCTTCTTCGCGCTCTACAAGGTGTTGGTTCTTGCGATCGAGATGCGCCACGAACCTTTCATTCTGTGGATCCGCGACCTGTCGGCGCCTGATCCTGCGCACGTGCTGAACCTGTTCGGGCTTCTGCCGTTCGAGGTCGTGGGCTTCCTTGCTATCGGGCCGCTGGCGATCCTGCTGGGCGTCACGATGTGGCTTACTTTCAAGCTGAACCCTTCGGCGATGGATCCAATGCAGCAGCAGATATTCAATCTGATGCCGTGGATCCTGATGTTTGTCATGGCTCCGTTTGCCGCCGGCCTGCTGCTCTACTGGGTCACCTCGAACATCCTGACGCTCGCGCAGCAGAAATACCTCTACTCAAAGCACCCGCAATTGCGTGCGGCGGCGGAGAAGGAGAAAGCCGAAATGGCTCGCAAGGCTGAGCGCGAAAAGGCTGAGAAGGCGGAAAAGAGCAAAGCGTGACGCCCGAAGAAGAGCGCGCACAGCAGCATAGGGAAGACGCCGCCTCGCGCCTGTTTTCAGGTCGCGTCGACTTCCTGTTGTCCGCGCCGCAACTGAAATTCCTGCCCGATCCGATTGTCCCCGAAATCGCGTTTTGCGGACGGTCGAACGTCGGCAAGTCATCGCTGCTCAACGCGCTGACGGGGCGCAAGGCGATCGCCCGCGCATCGGTCACGCCGGGGCGCACGCAGGAGCTCAATTTCTTTGACGTCGGCGGTGAACCGGGTGGCGAGCCGCTGTTCCGGCTGGTCGACATGCCCGGCTATGGCTTTGCCAAGGCGCCGGTGAAGGTGGTCGAGCGGTGGAAAGGCCTTGTGAAGAGCTACCTTCGCGGGCGGCAGGTGCTGGCGCGCAATCTCGTGCTGGTGGACAGCCGCCACGGCCTCAAGGATGTCGATCGCGAGATGATGAAGATGCTCGACGAGGCAGCCGTCGGCTATCGCATCGTCCTGACCAAGACCGACAAGATCAAGGCGAGCGAGCTTGAGCGCGTGGCGAACAAGGTCGCCGACGAGGCAAAGAAGCATGTCGCTGCCTTTCCGCAATTGCACCTGACCAGCAGCGAAAAGGGCATGGGTATCGCCGCGCTGCGCGCTGCCGTGATCAGCGACGCGCTGGGTGAAGGTTTCCTGGACGCACTCTAGGCGTGCCTCACGGCAATTCCTCCATGATGTAGCATAGGCAATCCTGCCGGATGATGCGTTCATCCACGGTCAGCATCGCCGGGATGACATCCTGCCTCACCCGCAATTCGCCATCCTCTACTACGAAGTAGTCGTGGGCCACGTCCTGCCCCTGTTCGTCCACCACCTCGACGGGCATGGGATGGTTTGTCGAACCGAAGCGGAAGCCGGGTTCGACATGGCTGAAATTGTGACGGTCAAGCTCCGGTTCCAGCGCCAGCCATGCGCCGTTGCTGTGCACGCCAATGGCGACTTCAGGCTTAACCCGAACCCGCGCAAGCGTGTGATATAGCGCGGAACGAGCGCCGCCCGGAGCCGTCGCCAGATCGTCCAGCACCAGCACATTATGCAACAGATCGGCTGCGGCGGCCGCATTGGCCGCGCACCCCGGCTGACCGCATTCGATCGTGATCGCAGGGATCAGTCCGCTGAAAGAGGAAGTCTGCGTGCCCGGCAACCCGCGAAACAGCACCGCGCGCGGAGCGAACCGCGCGGCCAGCGCCATCACCTCGGGCTCGCGCACGCAGACGACGGCATAGTGCGGATTGCGCCCGGTGTTGTTGTGGATGTCGATCGCGGCAAAGGCGCGGCGCGCGATCACCTTGCGGTGCACATCCGCCATGATCCGTGCTTCGTCGCTGTCTTCGTCTTCCTCGCAGCCGGGCCAGACCCGGTTGAAATCGGGCTGACCATCCAGCCGCCGCAGCCCCTTGCTCGCCGCCGCGACATTGCCGATCAGGATCATCAGAGGGCGCGGCAATGGCTTGTCCGCATAGGTCCGCAAGACCCGCTGGATCGCACCCAGACCCGAATCCTCGTTCCCGTGGAGCAGCACCGACACGAACAGCGGCGCGCGGTCGCCTGCGCCAAGCTCGATCAGGGTCGGGCCGTCCAGAACCTTGCCCAGATCACGTGCTGCGGTATCCAGCAGCCCTTCGGGCACGCGGTCAAGGATCGTCAGGCTCGTCACCGGTCAAACGCCTCTCAGATCGCCCATTCGTGAACGGGCAGGCCCGATTTCTGATGCGCAAGGTAATCTGCCGTCAGCCGGTGGACGTCCCCATGACGTTCAAGATGCGCCAGCTGCCACGCCGCGCCGTTCTGTTTCGAGGCGAGCCGCATCGCAATCGTCGACAGATATTTGTCGATCAGATGTTCGGCCATCCCCTGCCTGCGCAGGCCGCGCTCGGCCATAGGCAGGAGATCGTCGAGCACGCTCACCACGCTGCGCCGCCGGTTCTTCCCAAACCATTCGATTTCGGCCCCGAGCCCATGGCGTGCGGCGGCGTAGAAATTGGCGCGCGCGGCCTCGAACGGAACCTCTGCTGTTGCCGCGTCGATATACTCGGCCAGTTCCTCAACCACGCCGAAATAGAACGCGGCATTGGCCATCATGTCGAGCACGCTCGGCCCGGCGGGCATGACGCGTTGTTCGATGCGGATGTGCGGTTTCCCGTCGCTGCTCTTGCCGACCAGCGGCCTGACCCAGCGCCACAGCGTGCCGTTGTGCAGCTTGAGGCATTTGAAGTCGCTGTCAGGCGCATCCGCGCAGACCGGCAGCATGACAGGGTAAAGTTCGAGATTTTCCTCGAATATCTCCACCAGATCGAGCGAAGCATAGCCCGAGCCGAAAGTGACGCGCTGATGCGGACTGGGTTGTGCCAGCGCCTGTTCGAACACCGGGATGCGCGTTTCGTGCCACAGCGGTTTTCCGAACAGCAGCGGTGAATTGGCCGAAATCGCCACCAAGGGCGCGCTGAGCAACAAGGAAGCGTTATAGGCCGCACGCATCCGGTCTGCGGCGAGTTGCAGGTGCAGTTGCAGCGAGGTTGTGGCGGCTTCCGCCATCACGTCCTGATACGAGGTGGTAAAGTCCTCTCCTGCGCCCGTGCAGCAATCGATGTCGAACACAATCGGTGCGCCACCCCTGCTCCGCATCGCTTCGCGATTGAGTGCGGCATAGCGATTGGACGGGGTCATCATTTCCAGCGACATGTCGGTTTCGCGCAAGGTCGGCAGCGTGCCGATGGCGATCACCGTGTCGACATCGTCATGCGCGTTGGAGGCGCATTGTCGCATGGTTTCCGAGATGCTTGCATGCATCCGCGCCAGCCCTTCGCCGGCGATCTCCTCAACCGGCGTGTTGATCTCGATATTGAAGCGCGACAACTCGGCCACCACCATCTCGCTGCCCAGCCGGGCCAGGAATGACTGATTGTGCGGAGCGGGGAAGAAATTGTGGTCGATCAGCCATGCTTCGAGTTCCAGTCCGATCACCGGCCCAACATCGGAAAGTCCGCCTTCGTCCTGCAACTTGCGGATTAGGGTCGTCTCACGCGCCAGCCGTTCGCCGAATTCCCTGAAGTCGTCTTGCGTGAAGTGATCGCTGCCGATTTCTTCGCCCATGTTCCGCCCAATTGTCCCCCTTGTGGCGCGTGATTCCCCGATTGCAGCTTGCGCTATTTCGCAAACAGCTGGCCGATGTCTGCGAAGGCCTTGAATTCGAGCGCATTGCCCGAAGGATCGCGCAGGAACATGGTCGCCTGTTCGCCCGGCTTGCCTTTGAAGCGGATTGTCGGCTCGATCACGAATTCGGTCCCGGCGGCTTTCAGCCTTTCGGCCAGCGCCTCCCAGACATCCATGTCGAGCACGAGGCCGAAATGCGGCACGGGCACGTCATGCCCGTCGACCGGATTGCTGGTGCGGTCCCCCGCATCGCCCGACAGATGGGCGACGATCTGGTGACCGTGAAAATCGAAGTCGATCCATTCGTCTGAAGAACGGCCTTCGGGGCAGCCCATCACGCCGCCATAGAATGCGCGCGCTGCGGCGAGATCATGGACAGGGAAGGCGAGGTGGAATGGCGGTAGGTTCATAGGACAACTTCTAGGCCCTGACGCGAAAACGACAAACCAATTTCGCCGTTCAGGCTCGACAGTGAAAGACTGAATATCTAGGGCCGATCCCATTCGCAGTCCCGCAAGGTGGAGCAGGCACGCATGAAGCTGATCATCGGAAACAAGAACTATTCGAGCTGGTCCCTGCGGGGCTGGCTTGCGGTCAAGCAGTCCGGACTGCACTTTGAAGAGATCACCGTCCCGATGCTGGGCGAACAATGGGACCAGCGCAAACAGAACGACGAATTCCAGCCTTCAAGCGGCAAGGTGCCGATCCTGTGGGATGGCGATGTGGTGGTGTGGGACAGCCTCGCCATCATGGAATACCTCGGTGACAAGGTCGGTCGGGATCGTTTCTGGCCCAAGGAAGAGGCCGCACGCGGCATGACGCGGGCGATGGTGGCGGAAATGCACAGCTCCTACGCCAGCTTGCGCAGCGAAATGCCGATGAATGTGCGCCGCCGCATCCAGCTCCAGAATCTGTCCGAGCAGACCAAGGGCGAAGTCGTCCGCATCCTGCAGCTCTGGGCTGAGGCACGCGCGCGTCACGGAAGTTCAGGGCCGTTTCTGTTCGGCACTTTCGGGGCGGCGGATATTTTCTACGCTCCGGTCGTTTCCCGTTTCATGACCTACGGCATCGGCGTCCCGGGTTTCGCGCAGAGTTATATGCAGGCGATCTGGGAGCATCCGTGGATGGAACAGTGGATCAGCGCTTCGGAGGAAGAGCAGTGGGTGATCGAGCAATACGAGGGCGTGGGATGAAGCACTTCCTTGCCGCCCTGTGCGCGCTTGCGCTGATGCTGCCCGCTCCGGCGCAGGCGTGGGGATTCTATGCCCACCGCAAGACCGCCGAGATTGCCGAGGCCAATGTCTCGCCCGAGGTCCGGGCGAAGATCGAGCGGCTGATGCGCGCAGAAAAGCTGATCGGCACGCCCGAATGCCCGCTGGCGACGATCGAGGATGCGAGCGTTTGGCCCGATTGCATCCGTCGCAGTTTCTGGCGCTGGGGCTACACCGCAGCATGGCATTACCGCACCGCGCCGATCTGCGAGGCCTTCAATCCGCGTGCTAATTGTTCGGGTGGCAACTGCGTCACCGCTCAGATCGAACGCGCACACCGGGTGCTGGCGGATGAAAGCCTGCCCGACAATGTGCGGCTTGAGGCGCTTGCCTTCATGGTCCATTTCGCGGGCGATGTGCACATGCCGCTGCATTCGGGCGACAAGGATGATCGCGGCGGCAACGACCGCGAAACCGATTACGGGATTGTGCCGAGCCTCAACCTTCACTGGATCTGGGACGGCCCCTTGGCCGAGCGCGCGATCAGCGATCCGGCAGACCCGGTGGTGCGCCGCTATTCGCCCGCCGAGCGTGGTGCACTGGCAGGTGGCTCTCCGGCGGATTGGGGCCGCGAAAGCTGGGAAATCAGCCGCAGCTTCGTCTATCCCACCGCTTTCGACACCGATGATGTCTGCGACGGCGACCTGCCGATGAAGACTGCCCTGACTCAAGAAGACATCGTGCGCGGTGTTCCTATTGCGAAACAGCGGGTGCAGCAGGCAGGGCTGCGGATCGCGGAGCTTCTCGAGAGCGCCTTTGCTTCCGGACCTCTGCCAGAGCCGGAGCGGCGCTAGAAAAAGGCTTTGGCGAGGAACCACAGGCCCACGCCGAGCATCATCAACGCCAGCGTTCGCCGAACGATACGCGAGCGATTGCCGCTCATCAGGACCGGTCGAAATTGCTGCGCGCCCAGCACCAGCGCCAGGTGAATGGCCGTGGCAATGACAACGCTAATGATGGCGAGGATCAGCGCTTGATCATAGCCCGGCCGGCCGCCCTCGACGAATTGCGGCATGACTGTAACGAAGAACAGCGTGGCCTTCGGATTGAGAAGGTTGATGACGAACCCGGCCACGAAGTTACGATGATCCGAGTGCCGAGGAGTTGCTGCAGGAGAACTCTCCCCGGCATCGCGCCACGCCTGCCAAGCGAGGAAACCCATCATGCTCGCGCCAAGGACCGATATCGCCTGCGCGATCACCTCGCTCTGCTGCAGGATGAAGCTGGCGGCAAGCGCGCTTATCGCGGCGTTGGCGGACAGACCCAGTGCGATTCCGCCAATAGCGGCCAACCCTGACCTGCGCCCTTCGGCAAGGGTGAGCATGACCAGCCAGCCCATATTCGGGCCGGGCGTCAGTTCGATCAGCAGGACTGCAAAGGCGAAACCGAGAATGTCCATGCGAGCCGATCAGGGCAACCGCTGGGTAGGATAGGGCGTACCATCCTTGCGGAAATAGCCATCCGCATTGAAGACCATGTCGATATCCGAATAGACGCCGCTGTCCGCCTCGCGCGATCCGGCGCTGATGGCGATGAAGACGCAATCGGTATCGGTGCGGTTGTGCAGCCGGTGCCCGTTTTCGACACCGGCTGCCCATGCCAGGACTTCGCCCGCTTTGACGATGGTTTCCCCTTCGTCCTCGATCAAGACAGCCTCACCCGCCAGCATCACCACCAGTTCGTCCTGCCCCCGGTGCCAATGCCGCTGCGACGAGTATGCGCCCGGCTTTAAAACCACATGGCTTGCCCCCATCATTGTCAGCCCGCCAGCGGGTGCAAGCCTGCGCCACCATCGCCCTTGCACTTCCGCATCGAAGGGCGCGGGATAGCCCGTCGCGTTCGATTGCGGGATCGCATCAAGATCGAGCTTGGGCATGGGGCACTTCTCCTGCTAGCAGTGCCATCATGAGCGACGCACTCGATTACGCCAAGCGCCTGATTGCCGCGCCCAGCGTTACCCCCGCAACCGGAACGGTTTTTGACGAGCTGGAGGCCATGCTCGCCCCGCTGGGTTTTGACATCCACCGGTTTTGCCGTGGCGAAGGCGAGGAAGGCAGCGACGAGGCTCCGGTTGAAAACCTGTTCGCCATTCGCCGCGGTCCCGAAGGATCGAGGCATTTTGCCTTCGCCGGGCATCTCGACGTGGTGCCTCCGGGTGAAGGCTGGCACACCGATCCGTTCGAGCCGACGATCGAGGGAGAGCTGCTTTACGGTCGCGGCGCGGTGGACATGAAGAGCGCGATCGCCTGCATGGTCGCCGCCGTTGCCGATGTGCCGCAGGATGCGGGCACGATCAGCTTCATCATCACCGGCGACGAAGAAGGCCCCGCGCTGCACGGCACGCGCGCGCTGATCGACTACATGAACGCACAGGGCATCCGGCCCGATCTGTGCCTTGTCGGCGAACCCACCAGCGTCAACCGTCTGGGCGACATGATGAAGATCGGGCGGCGCGGTTCGGTCAATATCTGGCTGACGGTGGACGGCACGCAGGGCCACGTCGCCTATCCGCACCTCGCGGACAACCCGATCCCCAAGCTGGTGGCGATGCTGGCGGAACTCGATTCGCTGGTGCTCGACACCGGAACCGACTGGTTTCAGCCGTCGAACCTCGAGATCACCGACATGGAAGTCGGCAACAAGGCGCACAATGTCATCCCGGCGCAGGCCAAGGCGCGCATTTCGATCCGCTTCAACGATCTGCATTCGGGCGCGAGCCTTTCGGAGCGCGTGGTGGCGATTGCCGAGAAGCACGGTGGCACCGCGCTGCCGATCATTTCGGGCGAGCCGTTCCTCACAGAACCGGGTGCATTTTCGCATATGCTCGCTGATGCGATCGAAGCCGAAACGGGTTTGAAGCCCGAACAATCGACCACCGGCGGCACGTCCGATGCACGTTTCCTGCGCGCCGTTTGCCCAGTGATCGAGTTCGGCCTTTGCAACGCGACGATGCATAAGCGCGACGAGGCAGTAGCCATACCCGACCTTGATGTGCTTACTCGCATCTACACACGCGCGGCGCTGGAGGCGCTGGCGCTGAAAACAGAACACGAAGGGGCGTAGTCCACATGAAAGCCTGGTTTGCAATTCCGCTGTGGCAGCGGGTTATCGCGGCGCTGATCCTCGGCATCATCGTCGGTTATGTCTGGGGACCGGGTGCCGAAAGCATCAAGATCGTGGGCGACATCTTCATCGCCTTCATCAAGATGCTCGTTGTTCCGCTGATCTTCTTCAGCCTCGTTGCAGGCGTTGCCAGCATCGGCGATCTTTCCAAGCTTGGCAGTGTGGGTTGGCGAGCGATGCTGTTGTTCGTGGTGACCGGGCAGATGGCTGTGTGGCTCGGCCTTGCAATCGGCACATTTTTTACTCCGGGATCGGGGCTGGACACCTCGAGCATGCAGCTCGATGCCGCCGCGCTCGAACGCGCTCAGGCGCGGCAGCAGGACGGGGTGACGATATCGCAGATGATCCTCGAAATGGTGCCGTCCAGCCCGGTGCAGGTGATGGCTGACGTCAACGTCTTGCCGCTCATCATCTTTTCGCTGCTGATCGGGATAGGCATCCTGATGGCGAAGGAAGAGGGCGAGCCGGTCCTCAAGATCTTCGATAGCGGCAGCGTGGTGATGCAGAAGGTCACGATGATCGTGATGGAACTCACCCCCTTCGGCGTATTCGCGCTGATGGCGTGGGTGGCCGGCACGCTGGGGCTGGAGGCGCTGCAGGCGCTCGGCATCCTTGTGTTCCTGAACTACCTCGGCTGCTTCCTGATCATCGGGCTGATCTATGCCGGGATGATCAAGTTTTTGGCGAAGCTGCCAGTGATCGATTTCTTCCGCGGCATCGTCGATGCGATGGCGGTTAGCTATTCGACTGCCAGTTCCAATGCGACCCTCCCCGTCACGCTGCGCTGCGCAAGGCGCAACCTTGGCGTGTCGAACTCGGTCGCGAGCTTCGTGATCTCGCTGGGCGCGACGATCAATATGAACGGCACCGCGATGTATCTGGGCCTTGCGACGCTGTTCGGTGCACAGGTGTTCGGCGTGGACCTGTCATGGGGCGATTACGTGATGATTTCGGTGCTGGGAACGCTCGGCGCCATCGGCGCAGCGGGCATTCCGGGCGCGGGCCTGATCATGATGGTGCTGGTGTTCGGCGCGGTCGGCGTGCCGCTTGAGACGATTGCGCTGGTCGCAGGCATCGACCGGATCATGGACATGATGCGCACCACCACCAACGTCAGCGGCGACGCGGCGGTGGCGACTACGGTGGCGAGCATGACGGGCGAGATTGATCGGGCAGAGATGATCTCGGCGGACGATGTTTAGGAAGTTACTTGATCGGAGGCAGTCGATCTAATGCTCTCGTCGCAAGCTTGCGAACATGATCCCAACGGTCGTCGGTGAATAGCGCATCGCGCTCCCAGAATTGCCAGTTCGCTTGGCCCGAGACGGACTTGAGATAGTTGTCGAGGTCTTCGATCAGCGACTTTTGATTCTCGTTGAAAAGCTTCGCCGCTGGCCCCTTTCCTTCTAGAAATGCGTCCTCAAACTCTAGCGCTAGTTCATCGCAGTTCCGGTATTTCGATTTGTTGCCATCTATAGGCGCAAATAATTCATCGAGATGAGACGATTGGCTGTCAGCGGATGACGCCAAGCAAGCAACCGCATCACGAAGTTTAGAATAGGCGTCGCTCATGCTCGCCCCCTAGACTTCTCCAGCACCTTCTTCCTGAAGCTGCACAGGTCCACCAGCCCGCACCGCCAGCACTCCGGCGTCCGCGCCTTGCAGACATAACGCCCGTGCAGGATCAGCCAATGATGCGCGTGCAGGCGGAAGGGCTGCGGCACCCGCTTTTCGAGCTTTGCCTCGACCTGTTCGGGGGTTTTGCCTTTGGCGAGGCCGGTGCGGTTGCCGACGCGCAGGATGTGGGTGTCGACCGCAAAGGTTTCCTGCTTGAACCAGCAATTGAGCACCACGTTCGCCGTCTTTCGCCCCACGCCGGGTAGTCGCACGAGGTCTTCGCGCGTGTCCGGCACTTCGCCGCCATATTCGTCGATCAGCAATTGCGAGAGCGCGATCACGTTCTTCGCCTTGGAATTGAACAGGCCGATCGTCTTGATGTGATCGATCAACCCATCGAGCCCCAGATCGAGCATTTCCTGCGGCGTCTTCACCTTGGCAAACAGCGCCCGCGTCGCCTTGTTCACGCCCACGTCGGTCGCCTGCGCGGACAGGGCGACTGCCACCACCAGCTGATAGGCGTTACCATATTCCAGCTCGGTTTCGGGCTCGGGATTGTCCTCCGCCAGACGGCGGAAGAATTCGAAAATCTGGTCCTTGGTCATCTGCTTCGTGTCATTCGCCGCCGTTCGCGGGCG
This sequence comes from Erythrobacter sp. Dej080120_24, assembly GCF_036322605.1. Taxonomy (GTDB): domain Bacteria; phylum Pseudomonadota; class Alphaproteobacteria; order Sphingomonadales; family Sphingomonadaceae; genus Erythrobacter; species Erythrobacter aurantius. The sequence continues at coordinate 8,735 of NZ_AP027262.1, read as the reverse complement.
GGTTTGCGGCTTTCCACTCCATCGCGGCGCGCACCCGGTTTTCGACCGTTGGGTGGGTGTAGAAGATCGCCTCTTCCACCGGCCCAGCCTGCGGATAGCGGTATTCGGCGGTCTTGATCAGCGCGCCCGATAGCGCATCGGGCAGGTTCACCGTCTCCAGCGAATATTGGTCCGCCTCGCGCTCCCCGACGCGGGTCAGCGTGTTGGTGATCGGCTGGGCGAGGGTGAAGAACAGCCCTACGACAAACAGGAAGACGGGCAGGCCGCGCACATCGTCAATCGCGGCGGAACTGCCGAACAGCCGGGCGAAGAAGGGGTATGTCCGCGCCGTCAGGAAGAACACCGCCACCGCCAGCACCGAAAGCACGCCGATGGATCGCCACACATGGCCCAGCACGTAATGGCCGATTTCATGCCCCGTCACCGCGCGCACTTCATCCAGCGATGCCTCTGTCAGCGCGACATCGGATATCGCGATACGGGCCGATCCGCCGATGCCGGAAACATTGGCGGTGAAATTGTTCGACTGGCGCGATCCGTCATAGATGAAGATGCGGTCTTCGGGGATGTCCGCCTCTTTCGCCATGACGAGGATAGCGTCGCGCACTTCGCCTTCGGGCACGGGCTGGTAATCGTTGAACAGCGGCTCGATCACCACCGGCGACAACAGCAGCGCGGCTGAGATGGTGACGGCAACCAGTCCGCCCGCCCATGCCCACCATGCGCGGCCAGCGCGGCGCAGCAGGAAATAGAGGCCGATGAAGAACAGCCCGCCGATCACGCTCGACAACACCAGACCGATCGCGCCTTGTGACAGAAAATCGCCAAGCGGCTGGCTGGTGCGGCCGTATTCCGTCTCCCTCCACCAATCGGTGTAGAGCGCATAGGGCAGGGTCAGCAGCGTGCTGACGATGGTGAAGGCAATCGCGACGAGGAACACGCGGGCGTTGGTCCAGCGGTCGCTCAGCATGGCGTGAACCTTGTCCAGCACCCCGCTTTTCACGATCACCCAGGTCACGAGCGCGGAAACGATCAGTCCCCACAGGATCAACCAGTGATTGCCCAGCGTATAGGCCCGCGCGAGTTCCAGCGCCTCCGGCCCGAGCGAATTGATATAGGCCTGCGTCGCCGCCTGCGGACTGTCTGCCACGTTACCCTCCATCCCTTATTGTCGTTATCGTTGGTCAGAGGCCAAGCACATCCGCCATCGAATAGCGCCCCGGATTTCGGCCAATCAGCCATTGCGCTCCACGAACGGCGCCGCGTGCGAAGATCATCCGGTCTTCGGCTGAATGCGACAGGGTGATGCGTTCCTGCTCCCCGGCGAAGATCACGCTGTGCTCGCCCGCAACGGTGCCGCCGCGCAATGTGGCAAAGCCGATGTGGCCTTGCCCGCGAGGCCCGGTATAGCCGTGGCGGCCGCTTTCCATATTGTCGGTCAGATCGATCCCGCGCGCGTCAGCGGCGGCCTGTCCCAGCAGCTTGGCCGTGCCGGATGGGGAATCGACCTTGGCGCGGTGGTGCATTTCCAGCACTTCGATATCCCAGTCGCTGCCCAGCCGCGCCGCCGCTTCGCGAACCAGATGGGCGAGCAGTGTGACGCCCAACGATGTGTTGCCTGTCTGCAGCACAGGCACCGCCTTTGCCGCGTCGTCGAGCATTACGAAATGCTCGGGCTCTAGTCCCGTGGTGCCGATCAGTATCGGAATGCCCGCAACCTTTGCCGCGCCGAGGTTGGTTTGCAGCGCGTCTGGGGCGGAGAAATCGACGATCACGTCGCAGCGGCCAACCAGCGGCCCCGGATTGCCGCCGACGTCCACGCCGACGCACAGGTTATGGCCGGCTTCCTCGATAGCCTGCGATAGCGCTTGGCCCATCCGGCCCTTGTGACCGATCACTGCAAATTGTGCCATTCTGACGATCTCCAGCCTCCGCGCGGGCATTGCAGGGCAGCTCGCCTGCCAGCTGTCCCGCCGCATGATGACCCAGCAGGAACCGCGCGCCTGCCAGGCTCAGATGATGGCTGTCGTAATAGAGCGGCGTGTCACCCGCAACGATGATCGTCCGGCCATCACGGGTGAGGTGACCGAGCGGTTCGATGATCTGGGCACCTTTCGCTTTCCAATCCGGGTAGTTCTGCGTGAACCACGCGGTCGCTTCGGCAAAGCCGCTGGCGGAACGCGTAGGCACCCCCGCGCCTTCAAGCGCGAGCAGACGCGGAACGGATTTGCGCTGCGACGGGATCGGGCCGATCAGCACCACTTCCTTGCCCAAAGCCCGCAGTTCATCGAGCGTGCGTCCGATATGATAATCAACCTGCGCTTCGCGGTAATTGTCGCTGACCCAGTACCCCGCGAGATAGACCTTCTCGATTGAAGGAGCCGCCGCGATCTCGGCCATCACATTGCGATTGAACACTGCACAATCCGGGTCCTTCGCAGGATCATAGCCTAGCACGGGCGGGCATGATCCGCGGGTGCGCTGGCCGACCGACTGCCCGCGCTGTGCGTATTGCTCACCCAGCACCCATGCGATTTCCACCCCGTGGCTGTCGCCCCAGACGATGGCGCTTGGGCTTGCATCTGCCCCCAGCGTGCATTCGTCCGAGAACTCGGAGACCCGTGTGACCGTGCATTGCCCGCGCGCCGGGCTGTAATCGCCGGCAGCGCGCGCGAATTTGAGGGTCCGCTCGTCAAAGCGGCTGTCCCATCCCCCTTGTATCACCAATGCCAGCGCGGCGGCTGAGGCGATCCCCATGCCGCCTGCACCCCAGCGCCAGACGCGCTGCGTGGGGAAGCTAGCCTTGCTGCGGAACGGTTGTTCGATCCAACGCCAACTGGCCCATGCGATAGCTATCGACGCCGCTATCAACCCGGCGGAATGGATGGCGGTCTGTTCCCCGTCAAAGCCGTATTGCCAGAACACGATCAGCGGCCAGTGCCACAGGTAGAGCGAGTAACTGATCAACCCAATCCAGACCGGCCCTTTGAGCGACAGCAGCCTGCCGGTCCATGTCCCCGGTGCGCAATGGATCAGTGCCGCGGCGGCAAGCACGGGGGCGAGGGCGGCCGTGCCGGGAAAAACGGTGTTGTAATCATAGCTGGCAGTTGCCCAGACGATCGCGGCCAGGGCGACGGCACAGATCGCTTCCGCCAGCCAGCGGTTGCGGATCGCAGGCACTGCGCCCAGCGCCAGCAGCGATCCGGCGAACAGCTCCCATGCGCGGGTCGGCAGCATGTAGAAGGCAAAGCCGTCGGTATCCGCCTGTTTCAGCACCGCCCAGCCAAAGCTTATGACGGTGAACGCGATCACACTCTTCAGCCGCCAACCCGGCGCCAAGCGGGCGACAAGGATCAGCAGCACAGGCATGCCGATATAGAACTGTTCCTCCACCCCCAGCGACCATGTGTGGAGCAGCGGGGTCGTTTCGGCCGTTGCCTGAAAATACCCGGTTTCGGTGAACAGCCAGACATTGGCGAGGAAGAAGATCGCTGCCAGCGCCGACGGGCCAACCTTTTCGAAATCGCTGGGCAGGAACAGCCAGCTTGCGCCCACCAGCACGAAAGCGATCATGGCGAGCAGCGCGGGCAGGATGCGGCGCGCGCGGCGTTCGTAGAAGGTGAGGATTGAAAACCCGCCCGCGTCAATCTCGCGCGCAATGATCCCGGTGATCAGGAAGCCGGAGATGACGAAGAAGATATCGACACCGATAAATCCGCCTGAAAATCCCGGTACGCCTGCATGATAAAGCAGCACGGGCAACACCGCGAGCGCGCGCAGCCCGTCGATATCGGGGCGGTAATCGGAATTGGCATTCGCGCTCATGGTGGCTTGCGCGTTAACGCAGAATCGTAAACATTCCGGCCACATGGCAGACCGACCAAGCAGCATCGTGATCCTGACCGGCGCAGGCATTTCCGCCGAGAGCGGGATCGACACTTTCCGGTCTGCCGGAGGGCTGTGGGAACAGCACCGGGTGGAGGACGTCGCCACGCCTGAAGGGTTCGCGCGCAATCCCGATCTGGTGCTCGGCTTTTACGACGCGCGGCGCAAAGCTCTGGGCCGGGCGGAGCCGAACCCGGCTCACGTCGCGCTGGCACGGCTTGAACGCGAGTTTTCAGGCGAACTGCTGCTGGTGACGCAGAATGTCGATGATCTGCACGAACGCGGCGGTTCGGCGCGGGTGCTGCACATGCATGGCGAATTGAAGAGCGCGCTGTGCACCTCCTGTGAAATGCGCAGCCGTTGGGATGCAGCCATGATTGACCGGCCGCCATGCCCTGTCTGTGCCGCGCCAACGCTGCGCCCCGACGTGGTGTGGTTCGGCGAGATGCCGTACCAGATGGGACGCATCTACCGCGCGCTGGAAAGCTGCGACCTGTTCGTCAGCATCGGCACCAGCGGCGCGGTCTATCCGGCGGCGGGTTTCGTGCAGGAAGCGCGGGCCAATGGCGCGGCGACGCTGGAGCTGAACCTTGAGCCGAGCGAGGGCAGCCACTTCTTCAGCGAGAGCCGACACGGCCTGGCAGGCGAACTGGTGCCGCAATGGGTGGCGGAGGTGCTGGGTGCCTGAAGGCCAATGCTGCACCTGCGAAGGAAGTTGACAAAGGCGACACGGTGAAATGCCGTCTTCTGCGTGATTTGATAATAATTTACAGCCACTTGCTCGGAAAAAGCGAAATTGACACTTCTCCGATTTTTAAAAAATTCCGGGCGATCCACATTATGAAAGAGCATTGCCGGCAATGACAGCAATCGGGTGAGTAGGAAAACCTCTTCTTAGGTTCTGGGATGCATCAAGACCTAATTCTGCAATAAGCCCAATCGTCTGATCTTCGAGAAATATTTCCGCGAAGAATGTTCGCACAAGATCGCACAAATCTGGTTTGGCATGATAGTTCCTCAGCCTTACGCATTGTGGCTCTGTCATCAGTTCCAGCAGACTCGGCTGAACATAGTGCCTTCATTTGTTGAACCCATGCATTGTGGACATCTTCAATGCTTTTTTGAGCTGCAATAGGCATAGAATTCCAAACTGCATTTATAGATTCTGAAGCTAACTTGCGCTCTATTTGCGCGGTATTCAGGGCGGCGGCGCCCTCTGCTTCGTAAGCTTCTCTTGCCTCCCTCTCGGCACGCCTTTCTTCGGCAAGCGCTTGATCTTGAGCAATTTTCACTTCGCGAATTTCGTCGGAGAGCAGATATGAGCCGATGATCTCCGTCAAGAACTGCAACTGAACGGCATCATCATCAATTTCTGCATATAGCTTATTTCCATCGTCTGTCGGTTGGACGAAATAGGAAAAGTCGCCACTGTAGGTTCCACCACGGCGCTTGAGACGAAATCTGTTAGCTGCCTCACGGACAGTACCGAGTTCTGCCATGATCCGAACATCGTTCGCCTCTTTTTCTACGTCGTCCGGAAGATCCAGAACCAATATTGCCTTGCAAGAGAGACGCGAACTGTCTGGGTCGTCACGTGAAGTCCGCACATCCTCCAATTTCAGGCTAGCCCCTTTTACTGCATCCTCGAGTTCGGCCGCATCATAAGAGCCTAGTTCCTTTTGATCTGCGAGGCTTTCTTGAAGCGCGAACTCAAGCTCTTCTTTAAATAGCGTGTCGATTGCTTTGAGCGCATCATCGCTTCCACAGTCCGCATCAGCTCCGCCGAATATGGCACCGTCGCAGCCTACCAAGGTTACCAACAAGCCGAAGGCAAGCGTGACTTTCAACGCGCGCATCTGCGATTCCCCCTTTCAGAAGCTTCTGCAAGAAAATGAGAGCTAGAAAGAAAAGTCAATCTTGATCGGTCTTGAATCGAAAGCGCAGTTTTAAAATTATTCACAAAAGTTGTATGAATTCTAGCACCCTTTGCAGCCCGGGTCTTTCGCGATCGTCAGGGTGCGCATTCCGGGTTGCATGCCGTCGAGGATGTGCAGCTTGCCCCACATCGGCTGGCCGAAGCGGCTGACGCCCGTCAACAGCACGCGAACCGCCTGCATCGCGGCAAAGCTGCCGGTCCACCCGGCCATCGCGCCCAGCATCCCGTCTTCGGCGCAGGTGTCGCAATCTTCGGCATCGAAGGCATCGCCGACAAAGCAGCGGTAGCAGGGGGAATCGGGCAAATGCCCGGCAAAGGCTCCGACCTGCCCCTGAAACCGGCCCACAGCCGCCGACAGCAGCGGAATGCCCGCCTGCACACAGGCATCCGACACCGCCAGCCGCGTCGCGAAATTGTCGGTCCCGTCGAGCACCAGATCGGCGCCTTCGATCAGGCTGGCGGCGTTATCGGGGGTGATGCGGCTGTCGCTCAGCGTGACTTCGAGCGCATCGTCAAAATTGGCGAGCCAGCGGCGCGCACTGGTTGCCTTGCCATGGCCGACATCGCGGGTGGTGAAGATCGTCTGGCGTTGCAGATTGCTGGCATCAACCACATCGTCATCGACGAGGGTGAAGCGCCCGATCCCGGCGGCTGCGAGATATTGCAGCGCGGGGCTGCCGATCCCGCCGAGGCCGATCACCGCGACATGCTTTCCCGCCAGCGCGACCTGCCCCGCGCCGCCCACTTCGGGCAGCACGATATGGCGCGCAAACCGGTCCAGCCGGGCAGGGGAAAGGGCAGGCGGAAGGCTCAAACGTCACCCGTGGATTCAGGCGTGGCTATGGGCCGTTCCTGCACGAATGCGCCCACGCCATGCCACCAAAGGAAAGCGATAACCGCCCCCTTGGTCGGTTGCAACATCGCGATCAGCATCACCACCGCCACCGGCAGCATCACCGCAAGCGTGACCCAGGCCGAAAGGCCGAGCGTCGCGATCATGAAAATGATGACGGGGGCAAGCAGATGCCCGACCACGAATATACCGATATAGGCCGGGAAATCATCGGCCTGCTGCACCGACCAGTCCTGACGGCAATGCGCGCAGGTATCGACCGGCTTCAGCCATTGCCGGAACAGCGGCGCCTCCCCGCAGCGCGGGCAGCGGCAGCGCGCGCCCCGCACCAATGCTGCGCCCCATCCGGCGGGCAGGGCGATTTCGGCGGCGGGGCGCGGTGCGGTATCCATGGCGCAACCTGTTGGCAGCATGTGCACAGATTGTGAATAGCCTGTCGACAGGGCTGTTGATGGCCCTGTCGATCAAGCTGTGCGGATCATGTGCAGATTGTGTGCGAATTAACTTTCGAGTTGCCGCAAAAGGCTGCGCACATCGCCGTCCATGTCGGCATCGCGTTGGCGCAGGTCTTCGATCAGGCGCACCGCGTGGATAACCGTCGAATGGTCACGCCCGCCGAACTTGCGCCCGATTTCCGGGTAGCTGCGCGGGGTCAGCACCTTGGACAGATACATCGCCACCTGACGCGGGCGCACCACGGCGCGGGCGCGGCGCTTCGACGACATTTCGCTGCGGTCGATGCGATAGAACTGGCAAACGGTGCGCTGGATTTCGTCGATGGTGATCCGGCGGCGGTTTGCCGAAAGGATGTCGGTAAGCTGCTCCTCTGCCAGTTGCAGCGAAACCTCCTGACCCGTCAGCTGGGCATAAGCGATCAGCTTGTTCAGGCCGCCGACCAGTTCACGCACGTTGCGCGTGATGGTGCGGGCGAGGAATTCGATCACGTCTTCGGGCACCGACAGCGGAGCAAAGCGCGACAGCTTGGATTCGAGGATCTTCTTGCGCAGCTCGATATCGGCCGCCTGAATATCGGCGACGAGGCCCATCGACAGGCGTGAAAGCAGACGCGGTTCGACGCCATCCAGCGCCTGCGGCGCACGGTCGGCAGCGAACACCAGACGCTTGCCTTCGGCCAGCAGCGCGTCGATCGTGTAAAGCAGCTCTTCCTGTGCCGAAGCCTTGCCGATGATGAACTGGATATCGTCCACCAGCAGCAGATCGAAACTGCGCAGGCGCGCCTTGAACTCGATCATCTGGTTGGCTTTGAGCGCCTGCACGAATTCGACCATGAAGCGTTCGGCGCTGCAGTAGAAAATGCGCGCGCGCGGGTGGGCTTGCAGGAAGCCGTGGCCGATGGCGTGCAGCAGGTGCGTCTTGCCCTGACCGGTCGCCGCCTTGAGATACAGCGGCGAGAATTGCGGCTGTTCGGTCGCCGCCATGCGTTGCGCCGCGTTGCAGGCGAGCACGTTCGCTTCGCCGGTGACGAAAGCCTGAAAGGTCAGCGATGGGTCAAGCCCGACAGAGCTGGTGAACCCGGCATCTCCGATCGTGCCTGCAGCAACCGCAATCGCGCTCGCGCCGTCATTGGCGGGGCGGCGGCCATCGTCGAGCCGGAGTTCGGGCAATTGACGGCGTCCGGGATGAACCTGGATGTTCACATTGCGCACGTCGCTGCGCATGATCTTCCATGCCAGTTGCAGGCGATCGTGGAATCGGTCCTTGACCCAATTGGCCGAAAACTCCGTCGGCAGGAACAGGTCGAGCGTTCCGTTTTCCTTGTTGATGCCGCCAACCTGGATCGGCTTGATCCACTGGCTGTGAAGCTGGTGACCAAGATCCTTGCGCAGGCCCTGGCTGATGTCGGCCCAATCGGCGGCCAGGTTCACTGCTTCGGCATCTTCCATCAAATCTTCGTCCGAGCTGCGGCGCGTGGACCGCGCCTTGTCAATTTTCTGCACCATGTGCTTCCCCAACACTCCCCTGTCCCCCGGAATTGCTTCCAGGAAGTATTATCGACGCTTAGACAGGCATAGCTTCTCTGTGCCCACGAACGCATGTTTC